>JBFKDP010000304.1:0-4956 GCA_041619575.1 Litorivivens sp. | reverse complement strand
CCAGGCATTTCGCATCACGCCAAACCAGTCTGAGCGGTAAATCGAGTTGGGGTTCAGATCCATCCAGAGTTTTTCAAGCCACTCTGCCGCTTCACAAAAATCGTCTGCTTTTGTCGCCAATGCTGCCGCATTTATCGCGCCTGCAGAGGTGCCGCATAGAATACGGTAGGGGTTGCGAACGTCGCGATTGCTGTGGATGGTAGCCAGCGCTTTGATAACACCAACCTGATAGGCGGCTCGAGCGCCACCGCCGGGTAAAATCAGGGCCACATCGTGGACTTTTTTTATTGGTTGTCGTTTAAACATACTATTTGCTGTGTCCGCGCAGGCCCGTATCAGCCAGTACTCGGGTGGCGATTTCCTCAATCGACGCGTGGGTAGAATCTATAAACGGTATTCCGAAGCGTTTAAACATGATTTCAGCCTGTCGTACTTCGTATTCGCACTGTGACAGCGTAGAGTACCGCGCATTGGCACGCCGTTCGGTGCGTATGGTGGCGAGCCGCTCTGGTTCGATGGTCAGGCCGTAAAGCTTGCTGCGATGATTGGCCAGAGGCTTGGGTAGCCGACCGGTATCCAGATCGTCATCGGTCAACGGGTAATTGGCAACAAATACGCCAGTCTGCAAGGCCAAGTATAGGCTCGTGGGGGTTTTACCACTGCGCGAAACTCCAATCAAAATCAGTTCGGCCTGACTGTAGCGATCAACCTTGGCGCCATCGTCATTATCCAGGGCATAATTCACGGCATCGATACGGTGTTTATAGTTGGTCTCGTTGGTCACACTGTGAGCGCCGCCAACGGTAAACGATGACTTGACGCCGAGCGCCTCTTCCAGTGGTGTCAAAAATGTCGAAAGAATATCGACAGTAAAACCCGCACTATTTTTAATGATATCGCGTACTTCGGCGTTCACGATGGTGTCAAAAATGATGGGCGGCACTCCATCACGCGCGGCGGCGCGGTCAATTTTCTCAGCCGCCGAACGGGCTTTGTCAGCATTGTCGATATAAGGGAGGATGACACGATCAAATTGAAGCCCCTCAAACTGGGCGAGCAGGCTGCTGCCGAGGCCCTCGGCGGTGATGCCCGTGCTGTCAGAGATAAAGAAAGCCGTTCTTTTCATTATTTCGGTCACGTTTGAGCCACTACTCCAAAGCGGAAATTCTATGTAATTTCCAGTATCATACGCCAACTTTAAAACTCGTACCTTACTAGTTAGTCAGCGGATTCGTAGAAGGGAGCCCCACATTGTCTGAATACGTTCTTTGGTTTCAAGATCTCGGCATGAATGACGTCGAGCGGGTTGGTGGCAAAAATGCCTCGCTGGGAGAAATGATCAGCGAACTTGCTGGGGCGGGTGTGTCGGTACCCGGAGGCTATGCCACCACGGCTGACGCTTATCGTGATTTTCTCCAGCAAAGCGGTCTGAATGAACGCATCAAAGACCGTTTGGACGGCCTGGATGTTGATGATGTCAAAACGCTGACAGAGACTGGGAAGGATATCCGCCAATGGATCATCGACACGCCATTCCCAGCAGAATTGGATAAGGCCGTGAGCGCGGCGTTTTCCGAACTGTCTGAAGGCGATGCCGATATATCCGTGGCGGTGCGTTCGTCAGCCACCGCAGAAGACCTGCCGGATGCTTCCTTTGCCGGACAACAGGAGACCTTTCTGAACATTCGTGGTCTCGATAACGTCAAAATCGCCATCAAGGAAGTCTTTGCCTCGTTGTACAACGATCGCGCTATCGCCTACCGCGTTCACAAAGGTTTTGAACACGCTGATGTGGCGCTGTCTGCGGGTATTCAACGCATGGTGCGTTCTGACATTGGCGCCAGCGGCGTTATGTTCAGCATGGATACTGAATCGGGTTTCGATGGCGTGGTGTTTATAACGGCATCCTATGGACTCGGCGAAACCGTCGTCCAGGGCGCGGTCAATCCAGATGAATTCTATGTGCACAAACAGTTGCTGCAAGATGGCAAACAGGCAGTACTGCGTCGCAACCTCGGTGCCAAAGCCATTAAAATGATTTACGGCAGTGAAGCTTCAGCCGGCAAGTCTGTGCAGACGGTAGACGTTGAAGAAGGCGAACGTCAGCGCTTCTGCATCAACGACGCTGATGTGATGGAGCTGGCCAAGCAGGCACTGATCATCGAAAAGCACTATCAGCGTCCCATGGATATTGAATGGGCAAAAGACGGTGACACTGACAAGATCTATATCGTGCAGGCCCGCCCGGAAACAGTCAAAAGCCAGGAAAGCGGCACGTTGATGGAGCGCTACCTGCTCAATGAGCAGGGCAAAGTACTTTGCGAGGGCCGCTCAATTGGTCAGCGTATTGGTAGCGGTCCGGTGCGGGTTATCTCAGACCTCTCAGAAATGGACAAGGTTGAGAAGGGCGATGTGCTGGTTACCGATATGACGGATCCTGACTGGGAGCCGATAATGAAGCGTGCTTCCGCAATCGTGACCAATCGCGGTGGTCGCACCTGTCACGCGGCCATTATTGCCCGTGAGCTGGGTATTCCGGCTGTTGTGGGCTGTGGTGACGCGACTGAATTGCTCAGTTCTGGGCAAAATGTCACCGTATCCTGTGCCGAAGGAGATACTGGCATCGTCTACGAAGGCTGCCTGGACTTTGCCGTTAGTCGCAATGAGCTCACCAGCATGCCCGAGCTGCCTTTCAAGATTATGATGAACGTGGGTAACCCCGATCGCGCTTTTGATTTCCAGGCTTACCCCAATGCCGGTGTCGGCCTTGCCCGCCTCGAATTCATCATTAACCGCATGATCGGTGTGCATCCCAAAGCCTTGATGGAGTTTGATTCTCTGCCGCGGGATGTTCAGCAGGCTGTCAGCCGCCGCATAGCTGGTTACGCCTCGCCTGTCGACTTTTATGTCGAGAAGCTGGTCGAGGGTATCGCTACCATTGCCGGCGCCTTCTATCCTCAGCGCGTGATTGTGCGCATGTCCGATTTCAAATCCAACGAATATGCCCACCTGGTTGGCGGTACGCTTTACGAGCCTGAAGAAGAAAATCCGATGCTCGGTTTTCGTGGAGCGTCGCGCTACATTTCAGATGCATTCCGTGAGTGCTTCCAGCTCGAATGCCGCGCACTTAAAAAGGTACGCGATGAGATGGGGCTCAGCAACGTCGAAATTATGGTGCCCTTTGTTCGCACCGTCGGCGAAGCCAAACAAGCCGTTGAGTTGCTGGCTGAGAATGGCTTGAATCGCGGCGAGAATGGTCTCAAAGTCATTATGATGTGCGAACTTCCCGCCAACGCACTGCTGGCGGATCAGTTCCTTGAGCACTTTGATGGCTTCTCCATCGGCTCGAATGACCTGACTCAGCTGACATTGGGGCTCGACCGCGATTCCGGTCTGGTCGCCCACCTCTTCGATGAGCGCAATGATGCCGTTAAAGTGCTGCTGAAGAGTGCCATTGAAGCCTGTAAGAAGCAGGGTAAATATATTGGCATTTGTGGTCAGGGTCCCTCAGATCACGCCGATTTTGCGCTCTGGCTGGTTGAGCAGGGTATTGACAGTGTTTCACTGAACCCGGATTCTGTACTGGATACGTGGATGTTTCTTAGCGAACAGCTGGCCAAAGTGAAGGCCTGATCCAGGCTGCATCAGCCGCCATCAATAGCGGCTGATGCGCTCGCTCAGCCTGGCAGTTGGGAGAACAAAATCGCCATGCGTTACTATGCGCTGGAAAAGTTGATCAATCTGCACGACGGCTATCGCAAAACCTTTAAAATTGACGAACACCACCTGCTACTTGTTCAAGAAGAGGGTGTTCGCTTCCTTATTGAATCCTACTGCCCTCACCGAGAGCACAGCCTGCTGGATGCCACCGTGTTTGGCGATACCATTACTTGTCCCCATCACAGCTATCAGTTTGACCTTGCCACCGGAGAAGTGCTCCGAGCCACTGAAGAACCTTGTCGCAGCCTGAGGCGCTACAGTCTGGTAGAGCAAGATCGGGATGTTGGCATCATTCTTTAGTCGCTTTCCCTAACACCATAGTCTTTTTCTTAAGCCACAAGTATAGCCGGTGTGCCCGCTATACTTGGGGCTTAATTGAATTATAAAAATAGTGGTTTCAACGTTAATTTTTATTACACTTTAACGCTGGGTGTCGCAAAAAGGGATAGTACAATGAGGAAGGGAATCCTGGTTCGCTTGTTATGTTTGTTCGTTGTGGTGGCTGCTTCGGGGTGCGGTGCTACACGCAATGTCCTGACAAAAAAACATGCCGGTGTGCTCACTGAAACAGCGGATCTACTGGTCATTTTACCCCAGAACTGTGAACTGCACCCCGAGCTGCCCCGCAACAGCTCCGTCGGTGCCGGTATCATGGCTCAGACCGTGAACGCAGGCGGCAACTTTGCTGCGGGCGCATTGATTGGGGCGATTTCCGCCTTGGCCGATATGGCAGTGAACTCAAGATCCAGTGCTGATCAAACTTCACTTCCTCAACCAGAACGCTGCTTAGATAAGCAGCTTCGCGAGCTACTGTCTGAAACCACTTTTCGTTCGCTCGGTAGCCTGCAAGTAAAGACAGTAAACGTCATTGAGCAAGATGAATTTATCCGGCTGCGCTATGAGTGGTACGAGAATATAGCAGGCGCATCGGCGCTTCTGGTTTTGCGGCCGTCTTTACAATTTAGTTTTGATCTCGAGCATATTAAGTATCGTATGAGTCTCGCCCTCTATGATCGTAGTACCACATGCAAACGGGCAATGGTGAGGCGAGATTACATATACCAATCCCGTGCCAACACTGAAATTAGGACATTCCGTGAGGCTGAGTATCAACGCGCTGTTAGCGAAGCTGCGCGCAAGCGGGATGAACGAGTGGCCAACTCCCGCTCATTAGATACAAAAAAGGTTGCGGAGGAAAAATATCGGTCAAGTGCTCGAAGAGCGCGGGGAATGCTT
>JBFKDP010000303.1:0-4967 GCA_041619575.1 Litorivivens sp. | reverse complement strand
GCGTTTTGCTTTAAATTCATGCCGTGAGAAATGGCCTTTACCCTCTCTATTAGCGGAATGAAATAGCTTCTTTCGCCTGGCCATGAACCACTTTCGTCTCGTCCAAGTCCGGGAAGGTATGAAAGCCTTTCGCGTGCTAATTGATCTTCATAATCGGAGCATCGGCGTTCGTTTTCGGCGTCAGTAAGCTGATCGCCGAGAGGATTGCACGGAGTAATAAATGCAGAAAATGAAGAGTTATACTCTTTGAGTATATCTAAGATACCCTCCGAGTATTCTCCAATTTTCAGGGTGATCTTCTCTTCCGAGTTGATATAAACATCATAAGCAGCAGCAAGGTATGCTGATACAACATCTTGGGGTAGCGATGAATTTTTTGTGCGCATCCAATTTTCCAGCGACGTGCCGAAAATGTGATGAAACTCGTCAGAGTCATTGTTCATGCTGTTTCCTGTCGGACGACTGAGAATTCATGATGTTGCTACACATAGTTCCGTTAAGAACTTTATTCCCTTATCGTTTCAGTTATTTGAGTCTGTTTCAATCGTATCTGGATAAATAAGCTCGTTTACGCCCGAATCGAACTGTAGATCTTGCTCACCTGACAGCAGCAAAATCGTTATAGCGACCTCCTCCCAATACATTTTGGGTTTTTCCCTGGTGACGCGCCCTGGCCCTAGCAGTTGATAGAGAGTATTTTCTGTTTCAACAGCAAGCGTTTTCTCGTCAAATGAAATGATTAAAGATGATCGCATCGCGTCTCCGGGACGCCAACGCTCGAGTTTGTCTTCAACGACTTCACCAGTGAAAAATTCCACCTCTGCATTGGGGTTGATTGCTCTCAGTTTCTCTAGTTGAGAGTCCGATGCGTAATCTGTAACGATGTGCCGAGCCCAGTAGCGAATTGTTCCGCCGTCAGGTTTTGGTATCAGTGAGTCGCTCATCGTTAACTATTCCATGTGATTGCTTTACTCAAGGTATAGTTAACGACGAGTCGGGCGTCAAGCGTAAAACACAATAAAAACATATACTTAAATAATGGAATAATAATTCAGGCGCAGGCTTTTTGATGTTTTTTTGACGCTAGCTAGTCCCAGAATCGGGACTGACAGCTTATGTCCGGGCCTTGGTTGGATTAATGGTGCATGTCGGGGAAGGCTATTTGGATCTGCCAATTTCTAGTAAGGGAATGGGCTCTTTTATTCATTAAAGGCGTCAGGAGAAGTCTCCGTGCGACACTTTTTGCAGAATGTCACGCACAAGTCTGCGGCCTTGGAATGTACTGCAAATATCTACCGGACGGTTGCTGCCAAGCACTGGCAGCGATGATGATAACCATTCTTCACCGATTTCTCGGCTCTCAAACACCTGGCTCGCTTCTCTGAATACCCGGAGCAAATCTAAAACCGCTTCAGAATCAGTTTTATTGAGTCTTTTTCGTCTATAGGTGCGACTGAGATTAGTGGGCTGCACACCTAAAATGTCGACGAATAGTTCCCGGTGTCCGAAAGCCTGTATTGCTTGCCGAACGACTATGCCAGGGATTCCTTCGCGCGTCGCATTAATGAAGTTTAGTGGGCTCGCGAATATGGATGCCGGGATGTCGATTCCCCTCAAAGCGTCTGGCTGAGACGGTTTCTGTGGCTGTGCTTTTCTCATTCCATTGCCCCCTCTTACGTTCATGGATAAACCCGTATGTCCTTAACGAAGTACGTTCGCTCGTATCGGTTATAGAAGACCTACAAAAGCATCACAAGAGTATCTTCCTTCAAACTCATGTTGTTCGCGGAGAAGTGTCGAAGTAACGTGCATTGATCATCGTCGAGTTGATGAAAGAAGTCATTAGCGTTTGGGATTACAATTGCGCTAGTGTGACCAATTGAATTCTCAACGTGGTAGATAAGAGAGTGAATTAGGCTTTCTTCGCTTTCATCGTGCAGATGAAGATCGTGGATCACAGAAACGACACCTGTACCATTGATAATGTGATCTCGGTAGATCGAGGGGAGCCGTAGCGTCTTCGCTGAAGTATCGAATACGATGTCACCAAGCTCTGCCAAAAGGTCGTCGAATGATTTGACATCGCGCGTAGCAATATTTAATCGTTGGATTTGTTCAATGTGGATATCGGTGCTTTCAAAATCACCAATACATTCTTCGTTCGAATCGAAGATGTCCACGGATTCTGTATTGATTAGTCTGATGGGGGCGGAAGTTTTACGCGTAGCAGTGGCAATTCTCATGTCTAGTTCTCCATTGGGTTTGGTAGTTGGGACTTCAGCTATAGGGTGCTCGTTGGCCCTTATTTCGTTTCCATAACGTTACTC
The DNA here is from genome assembly GCA_041619575.1 of Litorivivens sp. GTDB lineage: Bacteria > Pseudomonadota > Gammaproteobacteria > Pseudomonadales > Spongiibacteraceae > Litorivivens. Next base: position 2,640 of record JBFKDP010000303.1, on the reverse strand, counting down.
GGGTATCTATAAATCAAATCACTGAATAAGCGCTGAAAAACGCTCAATTCATGGCTTTGCGCCTCGGTTTGAGGGCAGAGCGCGCATTGGTGGTGCTTTCGCTCGTGCTTGGCGATCTTTGCGCCCCGGGTGGCTGGAATTGTTTGATGAGTCGACTCTCGTACAAGTGAAGACCCTCGATAAAACCTGGGTGATTCTGTTCGAGAGCGCTGAGGTGACCTAGTCGGCGCCAGTTATTGATATCGTGTCGCCGGCAATCGAGATAATCGGCGGCAACATCTGCACACCAGTATCGCTTGCAGTGGAGTTCCACTTTGTTGGCGTCAGCTGATGAGATATAAGTTGTATTGTTCAGCTTGATGAGTGGATTTTTAAAAAGCCGGCCAATGCGTCGCAGCAATTTTGGTCTGGCAAGGCGGGTACGCTTTGCGAGGTGGTCGATATCAACCAGTGTATCGAGAAATGTCTTAGCGGCGCGCACGGATTCCCAGCGATAATAGCGCCCGCTGCCGGAGCGGCTGAACGCGGGATACGCCTCGGTCAGAGGTGATACAGACTCCAAGTAGGTTAGCTGCTGTACCGAAGTGTTCAAATAGGCTGCAGCTTCGGTTGCACCCGCCCAAATCGCGGTGTCGATCGTGGGAGCGCTATCAGGACGTCTTCCAGAGTTTGAGTACGACACTAATGCAAGCGCACGATTGATCAAACGGGGGTTGTCTACTTCGGTACGGCGGAAGACAAAAATATTGCACTTGTCCACCGAAGGCCCGGCGACCGGAGTTGCCCCCGCAGCGATGAGTCGTTCTGAAAAGCGTCTCGGTTCAACTTCCAACTGCGCGGCCAGTTGTCCGCCCGTGATGTAGGTCGCTAGGAACTGATCCAGCGTTGCTTTAGCTAAGATATACCGCCGGTTGTGGTTGAGCTGTAGTTCCGCCTCGATTAAGCCGGACAGCATCATTTTGCGGACGGCTTCCGGATACATCTCAAGATACGCTGCGGCTTGCGGTAACGTCATGTACCCGTCCGGTACACTGGATTCCACTGTATCGGGTTCATCTAGCTGGATGTCTAACAGTGTTTCGCCGGGTGCCACGGCGCGTGTCTCGCCGGCTAGTATCTTGTCCAACCAGTCGGCGGCGGACAGGCGGTGGAGCGTAATCAATCTCCGGATTGTAGTGCCCTGCTGCTGGGTATGCGGGACATATAACGCCTTCAGGAGCATTTCTACTCCGCCGCAGCGAATGCCGTAGCGACCTTGTGTAGAAAAACGGTGTTCCGCCAGTTGTCCTTTTGCCACAGAGTCCACCAAACGTGTAATTGATAGCGTGAAAGCGAGCTCCCGGCGAGTTAGGTAGAAATCACTGGGAAGTGACGGGCTATTTGGCCTGCATGCCACCAGGTGGGAAATGAGCGTGTTCAAAGCGCCTTTGTAACTCGAGGCGGGTAGTGTGATGAAAGGGGCAGCGACAGCGCGAGCTGAATGGTAGTCGGGATGCAGTACAAATGGCTCCAACGAGCGCGCGAGTGGCATTGGGTCGCCCTGGACGAATGCGAGGGCTTGCGTCTGGGCGGCAGGCCATAGGTTGAAACGTTTTTTGAGGATGTGCCGGAGTTCGTTATACGTCTCCAGGCGCTCCAGATCATCAGTGTATAGCCAGCGCTTAATCAAACGTGCGGCCTGCACCTCACCCGCGGTGGCTGCTTCACGGGTGCTCAGTTGGGCGAGGCAAGTGCAAGATTGTAAGTGGGGTCGGTTCCACGTGAGTGGGTCGTTACAACTGGAGCAAACCTTAATCAGGCGCCAGCCATGCTTGGCACAGGCGTCCACACCGCGAAGATCGTGGTACAGAGGCAGTTTGCCCTCGTCGGCGCAATCAGGGCAAACTTTGGCGCGCTTGAAGTTATACCATTTATGGTGCTTTCGCTGTTTATGCAGAGCGAGGTACAGGCTTGGTGGTTGCCAGGCAGAACGATCGATGTAGTCGTCGAGTGTACGAGCTTTTCCCTGTGCAAATTCTCGGATGAGGTTGGCAAGCACGTACTGTTTCTGGGTTAGTGCACCAAGATAAGTCGAGGGACGTTCAAAATGGGCACCGCTGAGCCGCAGAAGTACACTGCCTGGGCTCTCGTCGCGTCCCATTTTCGGATAAATAAATAGCGGGACAGACGTTGACATCATGCAGCCTCCGGAGAGGGATATTTGTCTTCGAGAATTCGCTTGAGTGAAGTGGAGCGAAGCTCAAACGCCGGCTTTGAGGTATGAAATGAGAATGGTGGTGAGTAGCTTTCCATCGCTCGGCGGCACTCGCTCATGCCGAAGGTCGACTTCGAGCTCCCGCATTCAATTTCATCTTCGATATATTGATCAAAGAAGTCCTTGAGTGGGCCCATTCGACCGCCTGACATGAGATACAGACGCTGTGCAAGCTCCAGCGTATCGACATCACTTGCTAACCGCCGTCCGCAGGTCTCTTCCAGGTGCTTAAGCATGGCGAGTACTGTGAAATGGAACATACTTTTGGCGGCGATCGGTGCGTCGAACAGCTGCAGCGACACCTGCTTTTTGACGCGACGGCGGATTGGCTCGTCGCCGTTAATGAATGCTCGGTAGTCCGGAGTGCCGATGAACACCACTGGAAT
>JBFKDP010000302.1:0-5001 GCA_041619575.1 Litorivivens sp. | reverse complement strand
GCGCGCTATGCGCACATATCCGTCGGTATTCTTGAATACCATGGTTACACCAGCTGCGATATTGAGCCGGGTGCCCTCGCCTTCTTGGGGAATACGCTTGCCGGCCTGAGCTGCACTGGCATTAACGTCTTCACCAATAAATAGGCTGTTTTCAAAAATGTGAAAACCACCAAAGTTTGAGAAGGTAATGGAATCTACTGTAATAGGGTTGGTGCTGCTCACGAACTGGCTACTGTAATTACAGTTCTGTCCATCAAAAGTACCCTGAAATTGCTGTCCAGCAACGGTGTAGCTGGCACAAACATTACTACCACTACCACCACCGGAACCGCCACCAGTGCTAATATTGGTAGGCGACAGGTTGACATCTCCGCTGTCGGTGCAGCCAGCCAATACACCGGCTATGGCCCCAGAGACTAATATTTTTTTCAACATACAGGTTGCTCCCAAAGATAAACGACAATTATTCATGTGGCTTGTGCCCCTGAACCGACCCCGGTAGGAATCGCTACAAGTAAGCCAGCAAGCAGCACGCACATCACAAACTGCCGACAGGCTACGGCAGCGATATGACAAAATTGCGTCGCATAGATGACAGAAATATGAATAATGGGATCGACACTGCGGTTTGAGTACGCTGTAAAAGTCGAAAAAGGGCAAAAAATATCGGCTAAATCGCGACCTTAGCGGGCACTATGCGGACCAAAGTCCGACTATTCCACGTAAGTAAAGTGTCATAAAATTATTATAGAAATCGTGCCAGTTTCGCTTTGCTGGTGACTTTTCACCTAAATTTTCGAAAGGCCACATGCGGTGTTTCACGAAAGACTGCGCTACACCCGCAATTTCGAAGAAATGTTACTGTTATGAATAACAAGGGGATTCTTTTGAAACATTACGCTGTAGTTTTCTGTGCAGCCATGTTGCAAGGCTGCGCACTTACCCAATCGGATCCTGATTCCAACGCCGACATGGAGGTAGATCTGGCAGACAGTTTGAATATCGCGGGCTTTCACAAGGATAAAGATGACATTGCACCAGCACTTGCTACAGAACCAGCGCAGCAAGCGGCAACAGCGGAGATCATTGTGCGCTCGGACTACCGGCCGGCAGCCGGGCCAACTTCAGCTTACACAGCCCTACACCAGATGCTATATCGCACCTGCCCAAGGGGTTGGCATAAAAACAAGGAATGGACTGCAGCTGAAGATGGCGGCTTTTTTCTTTATCTCAGTGCCAACTGTCGCTGATAGTGACAGTTGGCACTATCGAATTACACGTAGTTCATTACCCAGCCAAGCACACTGGCAACGAACTTATAAAAAACCATTTTAATCGACATCCACCAACTGGGTGTCTCGCGTATTTCTCGGTCAGCTTGAGCCTGAGTCAGGACATAAGCTTTGATCAGTGCTGATTCTTCTTTGTTCAGTACATCGCTAAAGCCGACCATGCCCATCTTGCGCATCATGCCGTCGAGTACAATCTTGTCGAAATTGTCATAATAGACATGCGGCAAGCGACGCAGATCAGGAACCGCGCCATTGGATACCGCGTCAGTGCCGTGACATCCGGCACAGTACTCATGGTAGAGAGTGCGCCCCTGCGCGATCTCTTCCGAACTGACAGCAGCTGGCGCGGGCGCCTCGGTAAATTGCCGTTTAACATTTTCAGGAAGCTCACCCTGCGCCCCCAGCTTGAACGTCAGCACCCTGCTCGGGGGCGGTTCGATTTCACTCTCTATACCGGCTATTAAACCAAAGGCACCACCCCAGCCTGCTAGGACGCTTACATACTGTTCACCATCCACGGTGTAGCTTACTGGCGCAGCCATTACTCCCGTGCGAGCATCAAAGGCCCACACTTGTTCACCGGCATCGGCAGTATAGGCGCGAAACTCTCCTGTCGCCGTGCCCTGAAATACCAGATTGCCTGCGGTTGCCAAAATCCCCCCATTCCAGGGGAGTGGATGAGGCACCGACCAAGCAGCTGATTGGGTCGCAGGATTCCAGGCCAAAAGTGAACCCGTCGTTACCTGCTTCATCATTAACTGCGCAAGTATGTGGTTAGGCGCGGCATCCTGCTCAAGCTTGACACCTAGGTTCCACTGCCCCCACTTATGGAGGTAGTTTTCAACGTCGTCGTATTTGAATAAGCCGTCTATTGCGGGAATATAAACCAAGCCCGTATTGGGGCTGTAGGCCATTGGGTGCCAGTTGTGCGCTCCCATCGAAGACGGCCGGATAAATTCAGGGCCATTAGCGTAGCGCGCCCGTTCCGTTTCCACGGGTCGGCCCGTCTCCATATCATAATGCGTTGCCCAATTTACACGGGCATAGGGTTCAGCAGACAGCAGTTTCCCCGTTTCGCGATCGATGATAAAAAAGAAGCCGTTTTTGGGTGCCTGCCAGATGACCTTTCGGGTTTCACCCTGCCACTCCATATCTGCCAGCATAATGTGCTGAGTGGCGGTGAAGTCCCAGGATTCGCCCGGTGTTTCCTGATAGTGCCAGAGGTATTCGCCACTGTCGGGATTCAAGGCCACAATTGAGGAAAGGTAGAGGTTGTCGCCACCATCAGGGCTGCGAACCTTATGGTTCCAGGGCGAGCCATTGCCAACACCAATGTACAACTGGTCCAGTTCGGGGTCGTAAACCATGGAGTCCCATACCGTTCCCCCGCCGCCAAATTCCCACCATTGACCGGTCCAGGTCGCTGCCGCCCGCGCCATCGCTTCGCTTTCATAACCATCGGCGGGATTGCCGGGAACGGTATAAAAACGCCACACTTCCTCGCCTGAATTGACATCATAGGCCGCCACAAATCCGCGCGCGCCATACTCTGCACCACCATTGCCGATCAACACCTTGTCTTTAAAAACTCTCGGGGCCCCGGTGATCGTATAGGGGTATTGTTTAGTATCCGCGCTCTGGGTTTCCCACAATTTTTCGCCAGTGCCGGCATCCAATGCAATAAGCCGCGCGTCCAGCGTGCCGAATATAACCTTTCCTTGGTAAACTGCTACACCGCGATTGACAACATCACAGCAGGCCATCTTGGCCCATTCGCGGGGCACCTTCGGGTCGTACTTCCACAACAAGTTGCCTGTTCTGGCATCCAGCGCATACACCATGCTCCAGTTGCCGCTGACAAACATAACGCCATCAACCACAATTGGTGTGGCTTCTAGCCCACGGTTGAAGTCTGTATCAAATGACCAAGCCAGACCGAGATCGGATACCGTCTCATCGTTGATCTGCGTCAATCGGCTGTAGCGCTGCTCCCGATAATCCTTGCCGTGCCCCAGCCAGTTACCATCATCGCCAGCAGCGATGGTCGCAGTATCCACGCGCCCCGTTGCCTGACGAATCGATTCAGCATCCGGCTGCGCCTGCACGTGAGCGGAAATCAGCATGTAAGTCAGCATCGCGTAAATGAAGGTACGCATGAAATGTCCTCGGGATTGATCAGTCTTGTCAGTTCAACTCAGGCCTGGACAGCCAGCCTAACTGCCCATTGTCAGCTCTGAGCGTATGCCCTGCTTGTCTTTATAGAATTCGAGCATGGTTTTCATATCGGCTTCAAAATCGCCACTGGGGTAAAGCAAAGGACCGAATCCCACCACCTTGGTCTTCGCATCCAGGTAGGCCAACTGAATAGGCAGCTTGACGCGCTCGGCGATATGGTAAAAACCGGCTTTCCAGTTATCGACTTTGCCGCGGGTTCCCTCGGGAGCCAACAGCAACACCAATTCTTGCGAGCGGTTAAAGGCCTCGGCAGCCTGCTCTACAGTATTCTGGGCGGCCGAACGATCGATGGGGATGCCGCCAAGCCAGCGCACAAACCAGGCGATTGGCTTGGGAAACATGGTGTGCTTGCCAATCCAGTGCACATCCATTTTGTATTTCAGGACAACGGTCAGCATCACAGGGAAATCCCAGTTGCTGGTATGCGGGGCTGCAATCATGACGAATTTGTCAATCTTGGGGGGCGCGCCCACCGTACGCCATCCCGTCAGTTTGAGGCTCAGGTAGGACAGCAGTCGCAGCGCATGCGAAATGACCGGCGTACTGAATATCGTCCGTTGCTTTTCTGTTATCAAGCGGAAGTCCTAGCGCGATAGCCAAATGAAGGCCGCATCATAGCAGATAGACGGCACCAGACAGTGATGTTTACGGTCTTGCTAACTGTCAAATTCTGCCAGTTTGTTTTCCATTCGCGCGGTGACCGCCGCAGTCACATCGGCAGCGCTGAGCATGCCCGCGTTCCAGGTGGCAATGTAGTTCAAACCATCAGCGACCGAATGATCGCGCGTGTAGACGAGCATTTCCTTGGTACCGCGGATCGCGAGGGGGGATTTGGTAGCAATGTCAGCCGCAAGCGCCATTACACTCGCCAGCAGCGCGTCGCGATCAGGGTAGTGTTGGTTGACTAGACCTACGCGCGTGGCTTCTTCGGCGGTCATATTCCGGCCGGTGTAAGCCAGCTCCCGCACTATGCCCTGCGGAATAATATGCGGCAGGCGTTGTAGCGTCCCGACATCTGCGGTCATCCCCACGTCAATTTCCTTGATCGAAAAGACCGCGTCTTCGCTGCAATAGCGCATATCGCAGCAGCTGACCATATCAATTCCACCACCAACACAACTGCCGTGAATCGCCGCCAACACCGGCTTGCGGCACTTCTCAATGGCGCTGAGATTAGCCTGCAGGCGCAAAATCGTTTGCCTGAGCTCCTCGGCCTTGCGAGCGGGTTCACCCTCGTCGTTTACCACACCCGCAAACATACCCAAGTCTATTCCTGAGCAGAAATGTTTGCCGGCACCACTGAGCACCACAACCCGCACATCGCTGGCGTCAGAAAGATATTCAAAGCAGGTTTGCAGCTCACCCCACATGGGCAGATTCATGGCATTGGCCTTGTCGGGCCGATTGAGCTCCACGCGAGCAATATGGTTTTCCACGCTCAGGCTCAGTGTTTCAAAACTTGGCAACATGCTGG
>JBFKDP010000301.1:0-5022 GCA_041619575.1 Litorivivens sp. | reverse complement strand
TTTGCACGGCGCTATCGAGGCTGCGCGCTGCCACCGCTACTATGGCGCCTTCTGCAGCCAGGCGCTGTGCCAGCGCGCGACCGATACCTCGACTGGCACCGGTAACCAAAGCGAGTTTTCCCTGTAGTAGCGTCCCCATGTCGTGCTCCTTTGTTTTTATGCTGTGATATCGCATTCTTTGCCTATCAGGCTTTCGCGCAAGGGCGAAAAGGCGTGAGAAAGATGGGTGTCCACAGTCTGGGCACCGGATTCCGGATCAAACCAGCGGTCGATATGTGCCCAGTGGTGGGGGTGTGTCATATAGGGCCCGAGCAGGTCGTCGAGCCGTGCAAATTCCTGCTCCCAGACATAGGTCCAGGGCGCTTGCTCGCTGTGATGCCAGGGAAGTGTGCGCGCACAGCTCAATCGCCAGTTAAGAATTTCCGGAATTTGCATCGGCATTTCCAGCAGGTCTTGTTCGAATCGTCGGGCGCTTGTCTCGGAGGTTTCCGGTAGTAATCGAAAATAGGCGGTACGCTTGATTGCGTTTTTCAGACTCGGTTTGCGGGCTCCTGCCTCCAAGGTCAGCAAGCCGAGGGCGTGACAAGTTGTGCAGTGCTGCGATATTGCAGGAGCGATGGTGTTTGTCCACAGCGCAGATTGGCGTGCCTCTTCTGCGCTCGCGGCATCGGGAAAGAGCAGATCGAGAGTGAAATCGCCGGCGGCGTAATCGGGCGCAATATTATGTTCGAAGCTGAAAGCTTCGATGCCCGGCAGCTTTGCGCCTTGTTGTATCGCTGAGACAAATTGTGTTTTGTCATGTTCACTGAGCGAGGTATTCAGTGCCAACTGTGCGGTTTCGCGATGGCCTCGCGTGCTAATGTGAAAGACCTGGGGGGATTGGGCCTGCGGCAGGTCTTCGGGGAAGGAGGCGGAAAGGTAAATGCGTTCCCGAAAAAGCGCTATTTCATCGATGGCCTGCCAAAACTGTGTGACCTCCGGCGTGGCCGCCTGGCCTCGCATCGCCCACCAAGCCTGCACATCGTTGACTTGCCAGCGATACCAGAGGGTGATGCTGCCGGTGCTGAGTATAACGGGTGGTGACACCCGGGTTTCCAACAGAGTCATCCCTCGCGTGCGGGCACCGGGTAAGTAAACTTGCTCAAAGCGTTGCCGGGTTTCTTTCAAGCGATCAGGGGGCAGCTCGATCTGATCCTGAAATTCGACCATGGAACCTCCTTGTTATGCATTAAATAATTTCTTAGAGATCGGCAACCTTGAGTACTACTTTGCCTCGGGTGTGGCCGGTTTCGAGTGCGGCGTGGGCATCGGCCACCGCGGATAAGGGGTATTCGCGAATGGGCGGCATGGTAATTTCCCCGCTAGCTATCAGTTGGGCGATACGGTCCAGCGTGCGTGCGGTGTTCTGGTCGTCCATGGTGGAAAACACCCGGGTTACATTTTTTGCCGCAGCGTCTACGGCGGAGGCGGCCATATCGCCATCGTCTACCAGCGTTGGGATGCTTACGTAGGTGCCGCCGCCTTTGACCAACTCAAGGCCTTTGGGCAGCGTGCTATCGCCCACGGCATTCATCAGGTAGTCCAGCCCTTCGGGCGCCCAGCTTTTTGCTTCATCCATGATGCGCTGAGTGCGATAGTCGATGACTTTTTCAACGCCGAGGGTTTTTAGATAGTCGACATTGTCTGTGCTACAGGTGGCGGCGACACGGGCGCCTTTGATGCGGGCAAATTGCACCGCAAAACTGCCCAGACCGCCGGAGCCGCCGTGAATCATAATCTGCTGGCCGGCGGAAACATTCGCGCGAGTAAACAAGCCCTGCCATGCGGTGAGGGTCGCGACCGGCAGCGATGCGGCCTCGGCAAAACTGAGCGTGTCAGGAATTGGTGCTACCCGGTCGATGGCAGCGACTGCAAATTCCGCGTAGCTGCCCTGGCCACCCTGGCCGTGGTTTGTTGGGGTGAAAACGCGATCACCAACGGCAAAGTCCGAAACACCATCACCGAGCGCTGCCACCACTCCTGCCGCGTCAAAACCAATAATGTAGGGGAAGGTATAGGGGCGATATTGAGCAAGCATGCCCTGTCGGTTCTTCCAGTCTGCAGGATTAACTCCTGCATAGGCGATTTTTATAAGTACCTCGCCCGGGCCTGGCTTGGGAGTGTCGACCTCGGAAAGCTCGAAGACTTCGGGGCCGCCGGTTTTGTTGATGATCATCGCCTGCATGGCTCATCTCCACCGCTTTTTTATGCTTATAGGGATGCTTCAAATACCAGAGTAGGCGCAGGCCGAGGGCGATTCATCCCCCATATTGACTAGAGAGCTCATTGTGCAGGATTTTCGTCTCAGCGCGGCGAGAGGCACTAACAACCCGGGGTAAGTTCAACATGCTCAAACGCTGAGTGTTGATTATAGCCACTCTACATTCTTTAGCTCGGTAACCAGAAGGTCGACGAAGAGTCTGACTTTTGGCGATAGGTGACGGTTGCTGGGATAGACCGCCCATACTGCCATATCGGTGGGTTTGTAGGCTGACATAATTTCGATAAGGCGCCCAGCCTCCAGGTCTTCGTGGACATAAAATTCCGGCAGTTGAGCAATTCCCAGACTTTGTCGCGTGGCAGCGAGTAGTGCGTAGCCGTTGTTGCTTCGCCAGCTGCCTGTGACGGAGATATCCACATGGCGGTTTTTGGCGGGATCGAGAAATCGCCACTGTTTTCGAGAGCCCACCAGGCAGTTGTGCTTTTTCAGGGCGGAAATGGTTTCCGGTTGGCCGTATCGGTCGAGATAGTCCCGGCTAGCGCAAAGCACCAGATTTCGCGAGGCGATACTTCGGGCAATTAATGAAGAGTCTTGCAGGACTCCCGCGCGAATCGCCAGGTCATAGCCTTCTTCTACCAGGTCAACATTGCGGATAGAAAAATCCAGTTCAACCTCAACGCCGCTATAGCGGGCCATAAAGGCGGCAGCCGCCGGTGCGATATAGCGCTCGCCAAAAGCCCCGGCAACGCTGACACGCAGGCGCCCCCGCGGCTCAGATTGTTCTGCCTGCACCATGCGTTCAACGTCTTCAATCTGCTCAGCGATCTCCCTGCAGCGCAGGTAGTAGGCCTTGCCGGTTTCTGTCAGGGCGACTTTGCGTGTCGTGCGGTTGATCAGCTTGATGCCCAGATGGTTTTCAAGCTGACTGATTTGTCGGCTGACGTGAGACTTGGAGAGATTGAGTGAATTGGCTGCAGCGGAAAAGCTGCCCGTTTCAATCACTTCAATGAATAGCTCGGTAGCATTCCAGCGACTAAACATGGGGTGTCCTACTGTTTCTACATGGCAACAATCTGTTCTATTTTAGGTTGTTCTAATTGCTATAGAAACAAAATATAGTGGTGTCAGTTAATTATCAGTATGAGGAAGAACCATGAAAACGCGCGCTGCTGTTGCTTTTCAGGCTGGAAAGCCGCTTGAGATTGTCGAAGTCGACCTAGCTGGCCCCAAAGAAGGTGAGGTGCTGGTTGAAATCAAGGCGTCCGGCGTGTGTCACACGGACGCTTTCACTCTAAGCGGTGACGACCCCGAAGGTGTGTTTCCCGCCATTCTCGGCCATGAAGGCGCTGGCGTTGTGGTTGAGGTTGGCCCGGGTGTGAAGGGGCTCAAGCCGGGCGATCATGTTATTCCTCTGTATACCCCTGAATGTCGCGCCTGCAAATTCTGTCTAAATCCCAAGACCAACCTGTGCCAGTCCATTCGTACTACACAGGGTCAAGGCCTTATGCCTGACGGCAGCAGCCGATTCAGCTTTGAAGGTAAACCGGTACTGCATTATATGGGCTGCTCGACGTTTTCTAACTACACCGTCTTGCCGGAAATTGCGCTGGCGAAAATCCGCGAGGACGCACCCTTCGACAAGGTGTGTTATATCGGCTGTGGTGTGACTACGGGAGTCGGCGCAGTGGCGTTTGAAGCAAAAGTGGAGGCCGGAGCCAATGTGGTGGTTTTTGGTTTGGGTGGCATTGGTCTGAATGTGATTCAGGGCGCCAAAATGGTCGGTGCGGGTAAGATTATTGGTATCGATTTGAACCCGGCCAAGGAGGCACTTGGCCGCAAGTTTGGTATGACCCACTTTATTAACCCCAAAAATGTTGAAGATGTAGTGGATACCATTAGTCAGCTGACAGACGGTGGTGCAGATTACAGCTTCGAATGTATTGGTAATGTAAACACCATGCGGCAAGCTTTGGAGTGCTGCCACAAAGGCTGGGGTGAGTCCTACATTATTGGCGTTGCTGGCGCGGGTCAGGAAATTTCGACGCGTCCCTTCCAATTGGTCACCGGCCGTTCCTGGAAAGGTACCGCCTTCGGCGGCGCCCGCGGCCGCACTGACGTACCTCGCATTGTCGATTGGTATATGGATGGGCGCATCAATATCGACGACATGATTACCCACACCATGGGGCTGGATGACATCAACAAGGCGTTCGACTTGATGCACTCCGGTGAGAGCATTCGCTCGGTGGTGCTGTACTGATGGAAAAAGTCTCAGACGTTCTATGTTTCGGCGGCCGGCAGCAACAGTACAAACACACCTCAAGCAGTTTGAACTGTGATATGCATTTTTCCGTGTATTTGCCGCCGCAGGCAGCAAGCGACAACGTGCCAGTTCTGATCTGGCTGTCTGGCCTCACCTGTACTGACCAGAACTTTGTTACCAAGGCGGGTGCGCAGCGCTATGCTGCTGAACAGGGTATTGCGCTTGTAGCGCCCGACACCAGCCCTCGGGGGGAAGGGGTTGCCGATGATGCGGAAGGCGCTTATGACCTGGGGCTGGGTGCCGGGTTTTATGTCAACGCGACTCAAGACCCATGGAGCAAGCACTACCAGATGTATGACTACATTGTGCACGAATTACCCACTCTGCTTGCTGATGAGTTGCCCCTGGATATGTCGCGCTGCAGCATTTCCGGTCACTCGATGGGCGGGCACGGTGCGCTCACCATTGCTCTGAAGAACCCGAGCAAGTTTAAGTCGGT
>JBFKDP010000300.1:0-5034 GCA_041619575.1 Litorivivens sp. | reverse complement strand
GATGCCATCGCTCGAGGTGGAAAATTCATTCAGCCACTTGAAATAGAAGACGCCGCATTGGGCATTGCCGGCGTTGTTGAAGCCGGTGCTGTGGGTATTGATAACACCGATGGCGAGCAAAGAATCCTGCTAGCCGTTACCGTTAACAATGATCTGAACGAACACTCATTACTCGAACAGCTCAAGCAAATGTTGCCAGCAGAAGCTGTACCCGATCGCATTGTGATTGCCGACGAACTTCCGCACAACAATGACAACTCCGGAGGCAAAGGCAAATTGCTTCGACGTGAGATTAAAAATCTCTACGCAACGGCCTAGCTGCTGTCAGCATAATTACACCATGGGCTATTGCTACCACTGTGGTCACGAACTAATCCTTCAGCGACCTCCAGAAGACGACCGGCTGCGGGAGACATGCCCGCAGTGTCATCACATTCATTACACCAACCCACGTATTCTGGTGTCTTGCATAGTGCACAGTGATTCTAAAATTCTCTGGATTCGACGTGGTCTGTCCCCCGGCAAGGGCTTATGGGCCATGCCGGCAGGCTTTATGGAACAAGGTGAAAGCCTGCAGCAAGCAGCCGTCAGGGAACTGTCTGAAGAAACCGGACTTATTGTCGACCCGAATCAACTCAATCTATGCGTATTGAGTTCATTGACCTTTATTAACGAGGTTTATGTGGTCTTTCGTTGCTTTCATCCCGAGTGTGATCTGACGCCGCCGAGTAATGAAGTTCAGCAGCTTGCCTTTCTTACTGTAGGCAATGCTCCGTGGGAGTCACTTGCCTACCCCGATACAGAAAACTACATGCGTGATTTTTACCGGGACATAGCCACAGGTGACTTCAATACCTATCTGGGCGAATTTTCGCGACGTCAACACGGTTTAGAAAAAGTTCAAAACAGTCCCCATGATAAAAGCACAGGGTAAACGCCACCAGAATGAAAACTTTTCATATTCATAATCAATAAGGTGATACTGATGACCAAACGCTTCCCAATGCCTCTTCCCTTCGGTTGGTATGTCGTCGCTTACGCTGACGAGCTCGAAGTTGGCCAATCCAAAGCCGTACGTTATTTCAATCAGGATCTGGTGCTGTTTCGCACTGAATCGGGACAGCCGGTTTTGTTAGAGGCCTACTGCCCTCATCTTGGCGCACATCTAGGCTACGGTATTCACGGCAATAAGGACGGCGGAGGACGTATAGAAGGCGAGTCCATCGTCTGTCCGTTTCACGCATGGAAATTTAATGGAAACGGTGAATGCACCGACGTTCCCTATGCCACCAACATGCCACCTAAGATTCGCGACCGGCAGTGTCTTAAATCCTTCCCAGTTTCAGAGGTTAACCAGGTGATCTGGGCCTGGTATCACCCCGAGGGGAAAGAGCCAATGTGGGATGTACTCGGGCACGAAGAAGCCAATAGCGACGACTGGGCGCCACTGGATCGATACGAATGGCAATTCAATACACATCCCCAGGAAATGGCTGAGAACGCAGCAGATCCTGCGCACTTTAAGTACGTGCACCGCACAGCCAGCTTCCCTGAGTGGGAGACCACCTACGATGGCATTACTGTGCGTGGTCTGCAAAAGGCGAAAATGCCGACACCCCGTGGTGAAGTTGATGGCGCCATCCATACCGGAAAGGTCGGACCGGGACAGGGATTTACCAAATTTGAAGGTATTGCCGACACCTTCCTTATGGGGATGACGACTCCCATCGACGATGAAACCGTACATGTGCGTTTTGCGTTTACCCAGCCGAAGGTGGATGGCGAGGTTAAAAAAGGGGGGGTAAATGCCGCCATCATTGCCAACATCGTTGGCCAGCTGGCCGAAGACAGGCCGATTTGGGAGAACAAGATCTATCGCCCGCTGCCGATCTTGTGTGATGGCGACGGGCCAATAGCAAAATTCAGGAAATGGTACAGCCAGTTTTATGTCGACTTCGACACCCGGCAGATATAGAGACTGCGGGCGCTGATGGTCCAATCAGTTTCACTGAACCCCGACGTACCCGAGGTAAAGCTGGGGTCCATGCTGCTCACTTTGCTAGAGCCAGCGCCGGGCACCGTACATAGCTTCAACCGATGGTATGAACGCGATCACTTCTACGCGGGATGCATGGTCGGGGCCAATTTCTTCTCTGGCAAGCGCTGGCTGGCTACTCGTAGGCTAAAAAGCCTGCGAAAGCCAGAGCGATCTGACTTTACACCCCACATCGGTAAAGGGTCATTTCTCGCCACCTACTGGATACTCGATGGTGCTTACACGCAGGCGCTTGAATGGTCTATTGCTCAGGTTCACACACTCAACGCCCAAGGTCGAATGTCGCCACCACGGGAGAATATTTCGTCTGGATTCTATCAATTTCAATGGCATGTGAGTCGCGATCCAGATGGTGTACCCGTAGAGCTAGCGCTCGATCATCCCTTTCAAGGCCTTGCCCTCAGCGTATTTGAGCGCACGGACTCTACTACCCCTGCCCAACTGCACCAGCAACTTTGCAGTGCTTTACAAGGCATGGATCAAGGTTACGCAGCCCAGCTCTCCCTCTGTTTCGAAGCGCTGCCGCTACCAGAGTCCGTTCCCGACTATGTCCCCCGTGTACCTGAGCAGCAAAGACAGCGCCGCAGCTTACTGCTTCATTTTTTTGATAGGAGCCCCGACAGTGGATGGCTACCGTTTATCAATGATCTTGAAAGCAATGTCTCAGCCAAGCTGATATATTCAGCCCCGTTTATCCCTACCATACCTGGCACCGACCGCTATCTCGATGAGTTATAAACCACCATTGCCTAAACGAACCTGCGCCATTTAACCCTTAGCTGCCAAATACGCTAGAATCGCCCCTCACCCTTCAACAGAGGCGACAAACCCGTGTCATTTAGCGTGTACCTTTCAGGCGAAATTCATACCGACTGGCGCGAGCAAATCATTCGCGGCTGCCACGAGCAAAATCTGGCCATTGCATTCACCTCAGCCAACACTGACCATGAATCCAGCGACGCTGCCGGCGATGTACTGGGTCCAGAAGAAAAGCCCTTCTGGCGCGATCACAAATCTGCCAAGGTCAACGCCATCCGCACCAAAACGCTGATTGAGCAATGCGATGTTGCAATCATTCGCTTTGGCGATAAATACAAGCAGTGGAATGCGGCCTTTGATGCGGGCTACTGCGCTGCAATGGGCACGCCCTATATCACTTTGCACGGTGAGGAGATTATTCACCCCCTCAAGGAAGTCGACGCAGCCGCTCTGGCCTGGGCTACGACTACCGATCAGGTGATTGAAATTTTGAAGTACATCGTCAACGAGTAGTATGAGCTGCAGGCAAGGCTTGGCTCTCTAATACCGATTCGATTAGGCACTCATAGGAGGCGGTCTGTGAAACTGACGACACTGGATCAGGTACAGCAATGCGTTGGCAGGCTGCCTGCCCCTCGCGACCTCAAAGTGATTGATCACATTGACGAGCACGCCGCTCGCTGGCTGTCGTACTCGCGTTTTGGCTTTCTTGCTCTGGGTGATGCCGGAGGTGTCCAGCTCACCGCAGCAGGCGGCGAATGCGGTTTTGTCTCCACGCCGAGTTCCACATGCATTCGCATTCCACTGTCATCGCTCGATGATCCCGGCCCTGTTGTGCCTGGGCTTTCATTTGGCGGCCTGTTTCTGGTGGGCGGCATGGATGAGTCCTTGCGCGTCAACGGCACAGTGAGTGACATTGCAGACGGACAGGCAAGCGTGGCGGTGCAGGAATGCTACCTGCATTGTGCGAAGGCATTTCGCCGCTCCGACTTCTGGCAGCCTGAAGCTACAGACACAAGCCGCATTGACACTGCCGAGTGCTTACAACGTGTCCGCTTTCTTGCGCTGGCGACCATCAACTGCCACGGGCACGCTGATGTCAGCCCCAAAGGAGACCCTGAGGCCCTGCTGCAAAGCGAAGGTAACCTCATCTGTTTTGCTGACAGGCCCGGCAATCGGCGGATTGACAGCTTCCGCAATATACTCGAGCAGCCAGCTGTCAGTGTGCTCGCGCTGATACCCGGCCACAATGAAATACTTGAAATTACCGGCCACGCAGAGCTTTGCACAGATAGGAAGCTGATGCAGCAATTTGCCATTCAGGGCAAAGTACCGAAGTTGATCACGAAAATATCGCCCGCCACCTTGCTCAGCCGCGCAAGCAAGGCTCTGGTAGACGCCGCGCAGTGGCCTCGGCAGCACGCGCCTAAGGATCTGATTCCCGCCGATATATTCAAGGCTCATATCAAGTACAGCAAAGACAGCTCTCTACAGGCAAAAGTTGCCCGCGCAGCCATTGCAATGCCTGGCGCGATGCAAAAGGGGCTCGATCACGACTACAAGCACAACCTTTATTGAGCTATCGCTCACGGGCATGAATGGGTACTAATCCAGCTCCCTCTAGGGCGTGTGCTCCTCGGAATTCTTTACACACTGAAACCAAGCCCGGAATGCCAACGCCACACTCAGCGTGCAGTAGATAGGGCGCCAGTGCAGATACCTGCCTTCCCGGTGAAGCAACTCGCCATTGGGATCAAGGGAATGAGTCAACCGGGTTCGGGCAGGCAACACAGGGCCGTTGTCGACAGCGCGAGCGGAGCGTGTTCAATAGCCTGTTGTAGAGTGATATGCGTGGCCCGCTATTGCTTATTGACACAAAATTTCATAACTAACACGTCTATAGACTAGCCAGCCAGGCTTGATTGGCTTGCCACAGGGACTGGCGCGTCCGTTCATCTGCCTCCTCAACAGAGGGCTCAGCAAGCTGGCAATTGCGGTAGTATTTACCGCCACGTATCCCGTGAGCAGTTGCGCACAATAAGGTTGTCTGCGCACCTTCTTCCGGCGTCATTAACATGAGCTTTTCCACCGGCCAGAAGAAGTTCCGCACGGCCTCTATCACAGGATTGCCGCTCAGGCCTTTGCCGGCAATATTGGTGTAGACCTCACCCGGATGCAAGCAGCATGCAGTGATGCCCTGCCCGCCGTAATGCTCATCT
>JBFKDP010000299.1:0-5051 GCA_041619575.1 Litorivivens sp. | reverse complement strand
GTCTGGTCCAGTTACAGGAAGCGCCTCGCCTGTTTTGTATCGACGCCTCGATCTATATTTTTCGAGCTTATTTTTCCATGCCTGATCGTTGGTTTAACGAGGACGGCTACTCCCTCAATGCGGTGCATGGCTATACCCGCTTTCTGGTGAACTTCATTCGGGAGGCGCGCCCGACCTACGCGATGGCAGCCTTCGACGAAAGTCTGGGAAGTGGCTTTCGCCATGAGCTCTACCCAGACTACAAGAGTAATCGCGCACTGCCCGACAAAGCGCTGGCGTTTCAGCTTGCCGCTTGCCGGCAGGTCACGGAGCTTGTCGGCATGTCCTGCCATGCCTGTGAAAGGTATGAGGCCGACGATTACATTGCGTCTGCAGCGCGACTGGCGCGACGTGACGACTTGCCCGTCACCGTGGTCAGTCGCGACAAAGATTTGGTACAGGTCATGGCGCAAGACAGTGATGAATGGTGGGATTATGCTGGCGAAAGGCGTCTGCGCAAAGCCGAGTGGGAGCTGGCCCAAGCCATGAATGTGTCTCAGATGGCCGACTGGCTGGCACTGACCGGTGACACTATTGATGCCATTCCGGGGGTGCCGGGCGTTGGCAAACTAACTGCGACACGCCTGCTGGCCGCCTATGGAGATCTGGACGGCATTTATGCAAACCTTGATCGCTTGCCCGACAGCGGCATTCGATCCGCAGTGCGTATTCAAAAAGCGCTGCTCGATAACCGGGAACAAGTACTGCTGGCCCGGCAGCTTACAGGTCTTTACGACAAGGCCATTCGGGCGCGCAGCGCCAAAACCTTTGGTTTTACTCCGCGGTACAAGGGTGTGGCAGAGTTTTTGACGTCGCTGGGTTGTGGCGAAAGATGGTCAACCACAGTCGCCAAAGATCTGGAGGCCCTGGCGTGACCAAGATTCTTGTAGATGAAAACATACCGGGCGCAGCAGAGCTTCTGGCTCCCATGGGCGAGATTGAATCCTTCCGCGGCCGCGAGTTGAGCGCGGCACAGGTAGGGCAGGCAGCGGCTTTGCTGGTGCGCTCAGTGACACCGGTGAACGCCCGTTTATTGGCAAATACTCAAGTCGGCTTTGTTGGTTCCACAACCATCGGTGTTGATCACCTCGATACGCACTGGCTCGAATCACAGGGTATTCGTTGGTGCAACGCACCGGGTAGTAATGCTCGCTCCGTTGTTGATTATTGCCTGAGTGCCCTGTGTGTGTTGCCGGGGGTCTTGGACGGTCTGTTGAGTGGTGGGCGAGTTGGGATTATCGGCTACGGCAACGTGGGTGTGCGCTTGCACCGGCAGTTGGAAGCGCTGGGCATAGCCTGCATTGCTTATGATCCTTTTTTAGACTCCCGGCAGTGCCCGATACTATCCAGTCTTGAGGATGTATTGACCTGTAACTATGTCAGCCTACATACGCCGCTGACACACAGCGGTGGTTTTCCCACATACCATCTGTTGTCCGTCGAGCAGCTAAAGCAATTGCCCCAAGGCGCTGTTCTGCTCAACGCCGGTCGCGGCGAGGTTCTGTCGAACGACGTGTTGCTGACTCTGATGACCAGCCGCCCGGATATTCAATTGGTGCTCGATGTTTGGGAAAATGAGCCGTCCATCGACCTGGCGCTTATGCAGAAATGCCGCATTGCGACCCCGCACATTGCCGGCTATAGCCAGGACGGAAAGTGGGCGGGTTTGATGCAGGTTGCGCAGGCGTTGTCGGAGTTTATGGGAGTTGGCTTGGCGGCTGTTGAAGCGCCACTGGTACCGGCGCCTAGTCTTGATCTGGAGGGCAACGAAGGTTTTGCCGATGTGATCAGAGCGGTGGTATTGGCCGCATACGATGTGCGCCGGGACGATAGGTCCATGCGCGAGGCTTTGCTGGGAACTCATTCTGCTGGAAACTTTGACGGTTTGCGCCGCGCCTATCCTGCGCGGCGTGAAATTTCAGCGCTTCGTGTCAAGTGCAGTGCGCCGGTGTGTGGACAACTAGGAGAAGCGCTTGTTGCTCTCGGAATCAGTGCGCTTTTGCCGGAATGAGTTTTTGATGCGACGAGCTTCAAGCGTTTCGCACGCTTCTGAAATCATGTCGCGAGTGATTGGAATTTCGCGACCATTTTCATCAATGACGGCACCTTGGAAGTATTCCTCGGCGACTTCGGGGTTTTCCAGGATAGTGTGCTTTCGCGTCACAGTCATAAATAGATTCTGCCTCTGTCTATGAATTTGGGCTTTTCTGTCTTCAGTGCAGACACTAACACTAGCATATGACAGATTAATGGCACCAACCAGACTTGGATTATCGCGACGCAATCTGTGTTATTCGATGCGGGAATTTACCTATGAATGATAAACAGATCGGCGACCAGCTTTTTCGGCTGGGGCTTGTTATTAACCCCTATGCCGGGCTCGGTGGCCCGGCTGCGTTGAAAGGCAGTGATGGTCAGGCTGCCGCTCAGGCTCTATCCGCGGGCGTAGAGCAGCGTGCTCTGCAGCGTTGTGTCAGAGCATTGCGTGCGCTGATGGCCGCCACAGGCGCTCACAGGCTGCAGCTGTTGGGCTTCGCTGGCGAGATGGGCGCCGACGCAGCCAGTGAGGTGGGTTTGCCTTTTGAATGCGTCGGCCATGCGGCCACAACGCCGAGTACCGCAGAGGATACGATGCGCGCCGTGCAGGCCTTGCAGGCGGCGGCAGTTGATCTACTGGTTTTTGTCGGGGGCGATGGCACCGCCAGGGATGTTGTAAAAGCCTTGGGTGATGAAATGCCCGTTCTGGGTATCCCTGCCGGTGTAAAAATGCACTCCGGTGTCTACGCCGTATCTCCCGAAAGTGCGGCTGAAATCGTAGCGGCTATGGCACGCAATGAGTGGGTGGATGTCGGCCTGCAGGAAGTACGCGATATCGATGAAGCAGCTTTTCGCGCGGGGAGGGTCAGCACCAGACACTACGGTGAGTTACTGGTGCCGCGCCTTGGGCAATATTTGCAGGCGACCAAGGTTTCCGGGCGTGAAGTTGAAGAGCTGGTAGTGGCGGATATTGCTGCCGAAGTGGTGGAGCTGATGGAGGAGGGCACCCTCTATCTGATTGGGCCGGGCTCTACCACCGCCGGGATCATGGCTGAACTTCAGCTGCCCAACACTCTGTTGGGTGTTGACGCGGTGTGTGATGGTGAGCTGTGCGGGCAGGATCTTTCTGCGCAAGAACTGGAAGCCTTGGGTGCCGAGCACAATGGCGAGGTCGTGCTAATTGTGACTGCCATTGGTGGTCAGGGGCACATACTGGGGCGCGGCAACCAACAGTTGAGCCCAGCGCTGATTAGACGGGCTGGGCCCCAAAATTTGTGGGTTGTTGCCACTAAATCCAAGTTGGATGCTTTGGTCGGCCGACCGCTGCTGGTTGACAGTAATGATCGGCAATTGGATCTGGCCCTGGAGGGCTATATCCGCGTGATTACCGGTTATCGCGATTCGGTACTGTATCGGGTGAGCGCCAGTGGCCAGTGACTATTCGCCGGTACTGGACCGGCTCAACGACGCACTGCAAGAGACCTCGGCCTCGGCCCGGCGGATTTTTCATGGCCGTGGAGGCTGCTATCCCGGTTTGGAGTTTCTGACGCTGGATGATTTTGGTGAAGGCCTTTGGCTTGTTCTGTTCAAAGAGCCTGATGCTGAGGCCTGGCACAGATTTGTGGAAAGTCTCAAAACCTTGGCGGCGGCTGAACGCGATTACTGTCTGGTTCAGCATCGCTACCGGCGGCCTGTCGAGTCGGAGTCACTGTGGGGGCGGGAGCCGGAGGATGCCGCTGTCCGGGAAGACAGTTTGCGTTTTAAGTTGCAACTGAGCGGGCGTCAAAATACAGGCTATTTTATGGATGCCAGTCCTGGGCGTCGCTGGCTGATGGAGCGCAGTCATGGACGTCGCGTACTCAACCTGTTCGCCTATACCTGTGCCTTCTCTGTGGCGGCGGTAAGCGCCGGTGCTGCCGGCGTGGTGAACGTTGATATGAGCAAGTCCGCCCTGAACACCGGGCGGGAAAACCACCGTCTTAACGGTCACTCGCTGAGTGACATTATATTTTTGCCCTACGATATCTTCCGGTCCTGGAAACGCATCCGCCAACAAGGACCTTATGATTGTATTGTGGTCGATCCGCCGTCGTTTCAGCGCGGCAGTTTTGATGCGCGCAAAGATTATGCTCGGGTTCTGCGGCGTCTGCCCGAGCTGGCAAATAATGGGGCCGAAATTTTATTGTGCCTGAATGCGCCTTACCTGGATGGGGGCTTTCTGCAGGCTCTCGTTGCCAGTAATCTGCCAGAATTGGAGGTGCTCGGCCCGGTCGCCACAAGACCGGACTTTCCTGAGCAAAGTCCGGCTCTGAAAATGCTGCATTGCCGATACCGGCGTTCCGGGGTTTAGCGGCGGCGGGCGAGAAACTCGCTGAATCGGCCAATGGCTGTGCGCAAGTCTTCTTTTCTCGGCAGGGTAACGATGCGCAGGTGGTCTGGCCGTGGCCAGTTGAAGGCAGTGCCCTGAACGATCAGAATTTTTTCTTCCTTGAGAAAGTCGTAGACCAGCTGCTCATCGTCCTCAATCGCGTAAACGTTCGGGTCCAAGCGTGGGAACATATAAATAGCACCGCGGGGTTTGGTGCACGACACGCCGGGAATGTCGTTGAGCAGTTCGTAGGCGAGGTCCCGCTGCTCGCGCAGGCGTCCACCAGGCAAAATCAGCTCCTTGATACTCTGGTAACCTCCCAATGCCGTCTGGATGGCCTGTTGGCCGGTGGTATTGGCGCAAAGACGCATGGAGGTCAGAATATCCAAGCCTTCGATATAGTCCTGGGCCTGGTGTTTTGCACCTGAAATGACCATCCAGCCGCTGCGAAAGCCCGCCAGCCGATAGGACTTGGAGAGCCCGTTAAAGCTGATGCACAGTACGTCACGGGCCAGGGTGCCCATGGGTATGTGCTCGGCATCATCGTAGAGAATCTTGTCGTAAATTTCGTCGGCAAATAGCACCAGATTGAATTCTTTGGCTACCG
>JBFKDP010000298.1:0-5066 GCA_041619575.1 Litorivivens sp. | reverse complement strand
GACGGGCATCTATCGCCCGCTTCTGCTGCTGGGTGTAACCGTTCCAGTGAATAACCTCGTGGGCGAACCGCTTGCAACCTCGACACACAGCATCACCCAGTGCCGTCGAGCAAACCCCAATGCAAGGCGTGGTTACTCTGGGCAACACCGCATCACTCACTGACTGACAACCTCCAAACGCTGAAACCGGGCGAACAGGTCAACTCGACGCTTCCAACGCCTCCCCGCCCTGGCTATTCACCTTGAAAACGACGAGTATAAGGTTAAACGCACCGCTTTTGTCTGCCAAGTGACAAATCCAGGCAAGCTTGCCCCTTAGCGAAAGGATTGATTTACAGTATAATTGCGCTCCTTTCGACGTCGATGATGGGCATCGATAGTCCCGGTTGCCGGCGATCCCGGCTTTTGCGGGTACCGAAATTCCGACCAGAGGAGCAAAACTGTGCTTAAAGCATACCGTGAACACGTCAGCGAGCGCGCGGCGATGGGCATTCCCCCTAAACCCCTGAACCCTGAACAAGTCGCTGAATTGGTGGAGCTACTGAAAAGCCCACCTGCCGGAGAAGAAGAAACACTGGTTGAACTGATTTCCGAGCGTGTACCGCCGGGCGTCGACGAAGCGGCCTACGTCAAAGCCGGTTTCCTGTCCGCCATCGTTAAAGGTGAGGCCAGCTCACCACTGATTGATCGCTCCAAGGCTGTAACCCTGTTGGGCAACATGCACGGTGGCTACAACATCGTCACCCTAGTTGAACTGCTCGATGACACTGAATTAGCCGCACAGGCCGCAGAAGAACTCAAACACACCTTGTTGATGTTTGATGCCTTTCACGATGTTGAAGAAAAGGCCAAGGCCGGCAACGAGTACGCGAAAGCCGTTATTCAAAGCTGGGCCGATGGTGAATGGTTTACGTCGCGTGACAAGGTTGCCGAATCTATCAAGGTTGCCATCTTTAAAGTCACCGGCGAAACCAACACCGACGACCTCTCACCGGCACCTGATGCCTGGAGCCGCCCCGACATACCCCTGCACGCTTTGGCGAGCTACAAAATGCCACGTGAAGGTCTGGAACCCGAAGAACCAGGCGTTCGCGGCCCGATAAACAAAATCAATGAAATTAAAGAGATAGGGCTGCCTGTTGCCTTTGTAGGTGATGTTGTAGGCACCGGCTCTTCGCGCAAATCAGCGACCAACTCGGTACTGTGGTTCTTTGGCGAAGACATGCCCGGCACACCCAACAAAAAATCTGGCGGCATCTGTATCGGCAACAAGGTTGCACCCATCTTCTACAACACCATGGAAGACGCTGGCGCGCTGGTCTTCGAAGCCCCAGTTGACGACCTGAACATGGGCGACATCGTTGAAATCCGTCCCTACGACGGCAAGATCCTGAACGAAGCTGGCGAAACCATCTCCGAGTTCGAGCTTAAATCCGAAGTACTGCTGGACGAAGTTCAGGCTGGCGGACGTATCAACCTTATTATTGGCCGCGGCCTGACCACCAAGGCACGCGAATCACTGGGGCTCCCTGAGTCTGACCTGTTCCGCAAGCCAGAAGCACCGGCCGAAAGCAACAAGGGATACACCCTGGCACAGAAAATGGTTGGCAAGGCTTGTGGCGTTGAAGGCATTCGCCCCGGCACCTACTGCGAACCTCGCATGACCACTGTTGGCTCCCAGGACACCACTGGCCCAATGACCCGTGACGAGCTGAAAGATCTGGCCTGCCTCGGCTTTTCCGCCGACCTGACCATGCAGTCTTTCTGTCACACCGCGGCCTACCCCAAGCCAGTTGATATCGATACCCAGCACACCCTGCCCGATTTCATCATGACTCGCGGTGGTGTTTCCCTGCGTCCCGGAGACGGCATTATTCACAGCTGGCTGAACCGCATGCTGCTGCCAGATACCGTTGGTACCGGTGGCGACTCCCACACCCGCTTCCCGATGGGTATTTCCTTCCCCGCAGGCTCTGGACTGGTAGCCTTCGCTGCCGCAACCGGTGTTATGCCGTTGGATATGCCGGAGTCGGTACTGGTTCGCTTCAAGGGCAAAATGCAGCCTGGCATCACCCTGCGCGATTTGGTACACGCCATTCCCTACTACGCCATTCAGGAAGGGCTGCTGACCGTCGAGAAAAAAGGCAAGAAGAACATCTTCTCCGGCCGTATTCTCGAAATTGAAGGCCTTGAGCACCTCACTGCCGAACAGGCGTTTGAGTTGTCTGACGCCTCTGCGGAGCGCTCAGCGGCTGGCTGTACCATCAAGTTAAGTGAAGATTCGGTCGCAGAGTACCTGCGCTCCAACGTTACCCTCCTGCGCTGGATGATTGCAGAAGGCTACGGCGACCGCCGCACCCTGGAGCGCCGCGCACAGAAAATGGAAGAGTGGCTGGCCAACCCGAGCCTGATGGAAGCCGACAAGGACGCAGAATACGCCGCTGTGATCGAAATTGATCTGGCCGACGTGAACGAGCCCGTTGTCTGCTGCCCCAACGACCCGGACGACGCCAAAAAGCTGTCTGAAGTTGCCGGCAACAAAGTCGATGAAATCTTTATCGGCTCCTGTATGACCAACATCGGCCACTTCCGCGCCGCAGGTAAATTACTCGATGCCCATAAAGGCGGCATTTCCACCCGTATGTGGCTGTCTCCTCCGACCAAGATGGATCAGCACACACTGATGGACGAAGGGTATTACAACATCTTCGGCCGTGCAGGCGCACGCATGGAAATGCCGGGGTGTTCACTGTGCATGGGTAACCAGGCACGGGTAGCACCGGGCGCGACGGTCCTATCGACGTCTACGCGCAACTTCCCCAACCGCCTAGGTGATGGTGCCAATGTCTATCTGACCTCTGCCGAGCTGGCGGCCGTTGGTGCAATTCTTGGCAAACTACCCACGCCGGAAGAGTACCTGCAATACGCCAAGGCCCTGGATTCCATGTCCAGCGAAATCTACCGCTACATGAACTTTGATCAGATTGCAGAGTTCCAGAAAGGTGCCGAAGAAGGTGCCCGGATTGCAGCGGTGGAGATCCAGGAAGTCGCCTAGCGACGACAAGCACAGTTAGAACAAAAGCCCGCTTTATGCGGGCATTTTTTTGCCTGCTGGGTACAAACTTGCCGGAGCCTGCCCAGCAGGCAAAATCTATCTAAAACCTCAAAAAATCAAGCTGCCCTATTGACTACGCCGTCACGTCCGCACGCGTTTCAAATAGGCAACCTGTAAACCAGCCTGCTTCCCGCCCCCATTGGCTGACAGCGCCTCAACGTATTCAAAAACGATTGATTCCTTAGAGGAAAAACATATTTGCCAGAATTGGATGTTGACTCAAAACACCGTCAAAACGTATATTGTAAACGTTTACATCGATCACAACTATAACTATGTAGACGAATTCCTGCTTAAACAAGGGTCAGCACCATGAGTAAAGCCGTTCGCCCGCACCTTCGGTGCGCAATTGGCATACCTTATCAGCCTGAACGCAGCTTCAGTAAAATTCACCGGATTCTGACAATAGCCTTCGCGGCATGTTTAGTGCTCAGCCTAAAGGTGAATGCCGCCACTGATAGGCCCAATATCGTTTTCATACTGACTGACGACCAGCGCGCCGATGCCGTGGGCTACCACAAGACTCCCCTACTGGGTATTCAAACACCCAATATCGACCGCCTGGCTCAGGAAGGTGCCCGTTTTACCAATATGTTCGTCACTTCATCGCTGTGCTCGCCGAGCCGCGCGTCTTTCCTGTCTGGCACCTACGCACACACTCATGGTGTGCGCGACAACTTTACCGACTATCCGCGCCAACTGCAGAGCTTTCCCATGTTGCTGCAAAAGGCCAACTACGAAACCGCCTATATTGGCAAATGGCATATGGGCGAAGATGATGATTCCAAGCGTCCCGGCTTTGACTACTGGGTAACTCACAAGGGTCAGGGAAAGTACTACGACACCACACTAAATGTCGACGGTGAGCGCAAAGTGGTCAAGGGTTACTATACCGAACGCGTCACTGATCTCGCCCTGAACTGGTTGCAACATCGCAACAGCCAGCGCCCCTTCGTCATGGTGCTTGGCCACAAAGCGCCTCATGGCCCCTTTATACCCGAACCCAAATACGAAAAAACCTATGACCACGTGCGTGTGCCCTACCCGGCTAGTGCCTTTGACCTGAAAACCAAGCCCCAATGGGTAACTGATCGGCTCGACACCTGGCATGGCATCTACGGGCCTTTGTACGGTTTCCGCCAGGATTTCCCCGACACCAGCGCCAAGGCTATGCTCGACTTCGAGCGTTTCGTGCGCGCGTATACCGCCACCATCAATTCCGTCGACGACTCGGTTGGACGGGTGTACGACCATCTAGCCCAAACCGGCCAGCTGGACAATACGATTTTTGTGTTCAGCAGTGA
This sequence comes from Litorivivens sp., assembly GCA_041619575.1. GTDB lineage: Bacteria > Pseudomonadota > Gammaproteobacteria > Pseudomonadales > Spongiibacteraceae > Litorivivens. The sequence goes on along the minus strand of JBFKDP010000298.1, from coordinate 647 downwards.
TAACGGTTTTCTGATGGGCGAACACGGCATGATCGACAAACGCACCATGCACGAAGAGAGTATCCGGGTTCCCATGGTTGTGCGTTACCCAAAGGCTATCCCTGCTGGTACGGTCATTGACGAACAGGTACTGAATATCGATCTGGCGCCGAGCCTGATGGAGCTTGCCGTGAGTGCAGACATGCCCAGCGCACAGGGCCTGTCCTGGGCTAGGCTGGCGATGGGTAAAGCCTCGAAGTGGCGTGAAAGCTGGTTGTACGAATACAACTACGAATCCCAGTTTCCCTATACCCCCAATGTTCGCGGCGTGCGCACCGACCGCTGGAAGTACACCCAATATCCCCACGGCGACGGCGGACCATTGCGTCATATGGAAGAGCTATACGATTTGAAAAATGACCCGCAGGAACTCATCAATCTCGCGCGCAATCCCGGCTTTAAAAAGCAATTGAAAAAAATGCGAAAACAGCTGGTCATCCAGCTCGAACAAACCAACGCCAACCCCGACCACATGCCGATTGACCAGGGAATCAAGGAAGCACTACCTGAAGAATCTATCCGCTGACAACCGCACCACATCACAGGAGTGTCTGGAACATGAATAACGATAAGACGACCAAAGCCATGATCACAGCGCTGGCTGCCGG
>JBFKDP010000297.1:0-5107 GCA_041619575.1 Litorivivens sp. | reverse complement strand
TCGCAGGTTTTGCAGTGCACACAGTTTTGGCCGTTGATCTGGAAGCGCTTGCTTCCGTCCTCGTTCTCAACAACCTCGTACACGCCCGCTGGGCAGTAGCGCTGTGCCGGCTCATCAAATTTGGGCAAATTCTCGCGAATAGGCAGAGCAGGGTCTTTGAGTGTCAGGTGGCAAGGCTGATCCTCTTCGTGGTTCGTGTTGGATAGGAACACAGAAGTCAATCGGTCAAAGCTGATCTTGTTATCCGGTTTCGGATAAGTAATCTTTTTACTCTGGTCCGCCGGCTTCATCGCTGCGTGATCAGCCTTCTTGTCTTCAAAGGTCCAGGGTAGGGCGCCATTGAAGATATTAATGTCGACAAAGGCGTATGCGGAGCCGATCAGATTGCCCCATTTGTGCTGAGCCGGGCCGAAGTTGCGCTGCTGGTGCAGCTCCTTATACAGCCATGAGTTGTTAAAGGCTTCAGTGTACTCAGTCAGATCGTCGCTAGAGCGTTCCTGCTCAGTGATGGCCTTGTGTACGACTTCTGCCGCCAGCATGCCGGACTTCATGGCCGTGTGGCTGCCTTTTATCTTGGCAAAGTTCAGCGTGCCTGCGTCACAACCCAGCAGCAGTCCGCCGGGGAAGGTCATTTTCGGCAAGGACTGCAGGCCACCCTTGGCAATAGCGCGCGCCCCGTAGGAGACTCGCTCGCCACCTTCAAGATATTGCTTGATGACAGGGTGTTGCTTGAAGCGGTTGAATTCCTCGAAAGGGCTCAAGTAGGGATTGTCGTAACACAAATCCGTAATCAGGCCGATTGAAATCTGGTCGTCTTCAATATGGTAAAGAAAACCGCCACCAAAGGCGCCATTCTCTGACAGCGGCCAGCCTGTAGAGTGAATGACTTTGCCTTGGGAGTGTTTATCGGGGTTGATTTTCCACAGTTCCTTGATGCCGATGCCATAGTGCTGAGGGTCTTTGTCGGCATTGAGATCAAAGTTGGCGATCAGCTGTTTGCCCAGATGACCGCGGCAACCCTCTGAAAACAGAGTGTACTTAGCGTGCAGTTCCATGCCCGGCATATAGGAGTCTTTTTGGCTACCATCAGCAGCAATCCCCATATCACCGGTTACGATACCCTTGACGCTGCCGTCATCGTTGTAGAGCACTTCCGAAGCGGCGAATCCGGGGTAGATCTCAGCGCCCATGCCTTCGGCCTGCTCAGCCATCCAGCGACAGAGGTTGCCGAGGCTGATGATGTAGTTGCCTTCGTTGTGCATGGTTTTAGGTACGGCGAAGCCTGGGACTTTGATCGCTTTTTCGGCGCTAGTCATGTAGTAGATGTCATCGCCGGCGACTTCTGTGTGTAAAGGTGCGCCTTTTTCTTTCCAGTCAGGGAAAAGTTCATTGAGCGCAGTGGGCTCAAAAACCGCACCGGAAAGTATATGAGCGCCGACTTCGGAGCCTTTTTCGACTACGCAAACGCTGATGTCTTTACCGGTGCTTTCACTCAGTTGTCTGATTTTGCATGCCGCAGCCAGACCGGCAGGGCCGGCACCTACGATCAGCACATCAAATTCCATTGATTCGCGTTCCACGATTGAACTCCTCTACAAAGTCACTAAATACAGCCAAATCAATAACAAAGCTGCATTTGAAAGGCCGCAAAGTATACTGTTTGGGCCGCCAAAACGCCAATACTCCTTATGTCTGGGCGGTTGTCATGATCCGCGGTCCCTGCGCCCTACGTATAGCTATTAAGCTTGTCAGATCAATCGCTTACCGATATGACAAAAGCGGCCATTCGGGTGTCAATATGGGGGGGGTGCCTAGAATGTATAAAGGTTATAAATCCGCTAAATGCTATGGTTTTGTTGACCTTACAGGCCAGAAACGTCAAGATACCCCCCGATTTTTACGGGGTGCGGCGTTGCGTTTTACCGTTGTCACACCATTTTATTTCACTCTCGATGAACAAAAGATGGGGAATCCATGAAGGTTCTTGTTGCTGTCAAACGCGTCGTTGATTACAACGTCAAGGTTCGGCCCAAGTCCGACGGCTCTGGTCCAGACCTCAACAACGTTAAAATGTCTATTAACCCGTTCTGCGAAATAGCTGTAGAAGAAGCAGTGCGCCTGAAAGAAAAAGGCGTTGCCACCGAGATCGTTGCTGTTTCTCTGGGCGACAAGTCCAGCCAAGAGCAAATTCGTACAGCGCTGGCGCTGGGCGCGGATCGCGGCATTCTGGTTGAAACTGATGCAGAACTTCAGCCTCTGGCTGTTGCCAAATTGCTTAAAGCAGTCGTCGAAAAGGAAGAGCCACAGCTGGTGATTCTTGGCAAGCAGGCGATCGACGGCGACAACAACCAGACAGGTCAGATGCTGGCAGCACTGACTGGCATGGGCCAAGGCACCTTCGCTTCTGAAGTGGTTGTTGACGGTGACTCAGTCAATGTAACCCGCGAAATAGACGGCGGTCTGCAAACAGTCAAGTTGGCTCTGCCAGCGGTAGTAACAACTGATTTGCGATTGAACGAGCCACGCTACGCTTCACTCCCCAACATCATGAAGGCCAAGAAAAAGCCTCTGGATACTCTGACGCCTGATGAGCTGGGTGTCGATGTTGCTCCGCGCGTTAAAACCCTCAAGGTTGAGCCACCCGCAGAACGTCAGGCTGGAATCAAGGTTGAGACTGTTGCTGAGCTGGTAGAGAAACTGAAAAACGAAGCGAAGGTGATCTCATGAGCATTCTCGTCATTGCAGAACACGATAATTCTGAAATCAAGGGCGCCACGCTCAGCACTGTTGCTGCCGCACAGGCCATCGGTGGCGATGTTGCTGTTCTGGTAGCGGGCGAAGGCTGTGCCGCTGCTGGTGAAGCTGCCGCGAAAATTGCTGGTGTCAGCAAGGTTCTGGTTGCTGACAATGCCGCTTACGGTCATCAACTGGCAGAAAACGTTGCTGAGTTGGTCGCTGAACTGGGCAAAGACTACGGCCACATTCTGGCTGCAGCCACCACTACAGGCAAAAACTTCATGCCGCGCGTCGCTGCGCTACTGGACGTTGCACAAATCTCTGAAATCATCAGTGTTGAAAGTGCTGATACGTTCAAGCGTCCGATCTATGCCGGCAACGTAATTGCAACAGTTCAGACTGAAGACGCCATCAAAGTGCTGACAGTGCGTGCAACGGCTTTTGACGCTGTCGCTGCAGAAGGCGGCTCTGCCGCTGTTGAAAGTGTTGACGTTGCCAAAGACGCTGGAAAGTCCGAGTTTGTGAAGGAAGAGATTGCCAAGAGTGATCGTCCTGACCTGACTGCTGCCAGCATTGTAATCTCTGGTGGCCGCGGCATGCAGAACGGCGAAAACTTTGAGATGCTTTACAAGGTTGCAGACAAGCTGGGAGCCGCTGTTGGTGCATCACGCGCTGCTGTTGATGCGGGTTTCGTACCTAACGATATGCAGGTCGGACAGACTGGCAAAATCGTTGCGCCAGACCTGTATGTAGCGGTTGGTATCTCCGGCGCTATTCAGCATTTGGCTGGTATGAAAGACAGTAAAGTCATTGTTGCTATCAACAAGGACGAAGACGCTCCAATCTTCCAGGTTGCTGATTATGGCTTGGTAGCGGATCTGTTTAATGCAGTCCCTGAGCTGGATGCCGCGCTGTAAATTGCGGTAATACGTCTCATTAGAAACCCGGCCTAGGCCGGGTTTTTTTATGCTACCATTTTTGTCGCTTAGACAATTTCAGCCAAGGGGTAAGCCATGAAACGATTATTTCTCATACCGGTGCTCTTATGTAGCCAGTTAGTCTTTGCCGGGCTGACGCTGGATCCTGCGAGTTCGCGATTGAACTTTACCAGCATCAAAAACAATATGGTTGCGGAGATTCATAAGTTCACGACGCTTAGCGGCTCGGTGAGTGATGAGGGTGAGCTGGTCATTGAAGTAGACCTTGAGTCGGTAGATACCCGCATTGGCATTCGCGATAAGAGAATGAAAGAGTTTCTTTTTGAAACGGAAAAATTTCCCTTGGCAACCTATAAAGCCAAAGTCGATATGTCGCAATTGAAAGACATGCAGGCCGGAGAAGTCCAGCAGCAAACCGTTAAGGGAACAATAGATTTGCACGGGAATGAGGGTAGCCTTGAGTTTCTGGTGCGTGTTGTCAAAAACAACAGCGGTGCACTCTTGGTGAGCACGGTGGAGCCGGCCTTTATCAGTACCGAGAAATTTGACATGAAAGAGGGTGTCGAGAAGTTACAGAGCCTGGCTGGTCTTAAGGCCATTGCTCGCGCGGTCCCCATCACCTTTTCGGTTGTCTTCCAGGAAGAAGAAACAACGGACGAGCCGGATAAGACAAAACCTGGCCTGCCCGGACTGCTCCCGTTCGGAAGTTAAGGTTTAATCCCGGCGCAGTTTGTCAGAAATGGCAATCGGCGTCGGGTAGTTCAGAATCACAATATACGATGACACCACAAAGGTAATGATGGTCGTTGCCTGAATCAGGTGTGAAGCTTCCCGACCGATGATCGATGCACCCGCCGCCATATAGGCAATAAGTAGCGAAAATTCGCTTACTTGCCCCAGTCGAAATCCCACATCCCAGGCCAGTGAATTGCGTTCGCTGAGTCCGTGCAACAGATAGCGGAAAACCACCGGCTTCAGGCACAGCATAAGGCTGGCCAATACCCATGCGGCGAGCAGAACCTCCGAGAGCAGAGAGAGGTCAAAACGCGCGCCCAGAGAAAAGAAAAACAGGATAAGAAAGAAGTCCCGCAGTGGCTTCAAATTGACTGCAATATACTGGGATATAGGGCTTGTCGCCAGGCTGATGCCGGCGAGAAAGGCGCCTATCTCTGCTGACAATCCCAGTGCATGACCAGCCTCGGCGAGCCCTAGGCACCAGCCCAGTGCTACCAGAAAAATGTATTCGTGAAAGCGGTCAAAGCGCCGCAAGAGAGGCAACACTATCCAGCGTACTGCGGCGAATGCACAGGCAACCAGCGCCGGTAGTGCAAGCAGGGTCAGGCCAAAATCTGTGGCCTTAAACTCGCCGACACTCAGAGCCATCAGTAACAGCAGTACGAAAATGGCTATCAGGTCCTGCAGCAGTAGCAGGC
>JBFKDP010000296.1:0-5137 GCA_041619575.1 Litorivivens sp. | reverse complement strand
TGGCGCGGTGGTGGACTCTACATGTCCAATGGGTATATGCAGATACGCGGCAGCACCATCGTAGAAAATCAAGTGTTCGGAAAACCCCGTACCACTGACATTGACAAGCCCAATATGGCGGGCGGTATTGCAGCAACTATTGGCAATGCGCATGCTGTCGAGGATATGCTGATAGGTCAGTCGATTGTTGTCGATAACACGGTCCATGAAATTTCCGGCGCCGGCCCCGGCGGCTATACGATAGGTCGAGTCTACCCCCACGATGTGTTTACTGGCTCAGTATTTGAATTTCGTAGCCTTGGCCACAACCGTATTGGTGTGCTCGATTTTAGCCAGATTCTCGTGCCTATTGGTGAGCCGGCCTGGGCCTCGTTGACTCGCAGGCACTACCCTCAGCTCAATGACATCGATGGTGTGGTCGGCTCAGATGTGCTGGGTTCAGTTACCCTGTCGTCCATCATTCCTTCAGCCGGGGTGATAGCCGACTCGCAGGCTGTGTTGCATTACGCGCCCGCAGGCAGCGCGATCGATCAGGTTCCTGCCGGCAGTTATACCCTGGCGGAATTGCTAGGTGAGCTTATTGGCCCTGAAGATGAAGGCAGAAACCCGCAACTATTGCCGCTGGTGCTTGAGCAAATTGGTGCACATTTTTCCCAGCCCAATTTTGCCAGCGAGTTTAGATCGCACTTTGAAACTTACCTGGCCGATATCGAACCAGCGACTGCGGGTGCGCAGCAGTATCGCAATTGCAACAACGTCTTGGTAACAACGTTGGAACAGGCCTTCTGGTGCGGGCCGTCGCAGACCTGGCCGCAAGAGGAATACAACCATGCCTATATTGAGTATTGGCATCACCTGGATCGGGCCTTGGCAGGCGAGATTGCCTCAGTGAGTGCTGATCAAATCACCGGGCTTGGACCGGCTCTACTCAATGATGAGCTCTGGACAGCGTTATTTGGAATTGGCGACAGTCATTTCACCGACATTTCATTACGCCTGAGTGAGCGAAATACGCAGGTCATTGAACTGGACGACGATCAGCTGGGACGGGCTCGCCCCGCAAATCTGAAAGCCGATATTGGCGCCATCGAGGTGGACAACTAGGCGCTTGATCGCTGTATGCATTCGAGGTCATGACCTGCCCGCCCTGTGCAGTCTGTAAGTGCCCTGCATAGATATCCCTGCGCTTCGTGTCGATTAGAATACCAAGCATATGCTTGCTTTTGAGCGTTCCCGAGTGAAACCCCCGCCGTATACGTGATAATAACGGGTATACAAAGATAAAATAGATTCCGAAGTCAGGCGCACCCCCAAATACACAAACCAAGCAAATGGTTGGTGTTTGTTCTGTGGCTGTGCTTTAATCTCTGGGCGCGATGTGGCGGGGATTCCTTGACTTTGCAGCGCAGGCAGGTCGGGTGGTGGTCGGAGCTGTTAAGTGCGTCGGCTGCAGAGCGCAACACGAATAAAGCTTCCGTAAAAAAAATAATAGAGCCTGGAGTCTGGTTTACATGCCCAACACGAGTTTCGCCTCGCTTAGGTGGTCCACTTTATTGGCACTGCTGTTGTGCTCTGTCAGTGTTGCGGCAAAGCCTGCCTTGGAGGAAGTGGTCGTAACCGCACAGAAGAGACAGGAAAGCCTACAGGATACCCCCATTGCGCTGGATGTTTTCAATGAGGGTGCGTTGGAGCGTGAAGGCATTTCAAATGTGGGCGATCTGGCCAACAACGTTCCTGCGCTGACCATAGAGCCATTTCCCATCAACAGTACCCAACTGCGTATCTATATTCGCGGTATCGGGCTTATTGACGCACAGCTTACGCAGGATCCCCCCGTGGGCGTCTACATCGATGGTGCCTATATTGCCCGTTCCTCGGGGCTGGCGACTGATATTACTGACCTGCAGCGCATAGAGGTTTTGCGTGGACCGCAGGGAACGCTCTATGGCCGCAACTCAACGGGTGGTGCCGTCAACCTGATAACCAAACGCCCGAACCCGGATGCGCTGGAGTTTAAACAAACTGTAAATACCGGCAATCTCGGCCTCTTTTCGTCAAAGACTTCGCTAAATTTGCCACTCTGGCAAGGTGCGGCGGCTAAGTTGGCCTATCTGGATAAGACCAAAAATGGTCATATTGAAAACAATGGAGCGCCCAATCAGTATGGGGATTACGGCGACAGTGAAACGTTGGGGTACAGGCTGGATTTTGGCTGGGATGTAAACGAGTGGATCCGCGTCGATTATGGTTACGACTATGCCGAAGTGGAAAGCACAAACTACACTTATACTCTTGTCGATGCTCCCTCGGATATCGATACTGGCGACCCAACCGCCGATGCCGTTAACAATATCATTCGTGCGGAGGCGAGCAAATTCTATACCTACCCTGGTTATGACAAGCGTCCGGATTCGATTGATGCTGTGGTGCCTTTGCTGGGGTCAGATACCGAGATTGAAGGGCATCAATTCAGTGTGCAGTTTGATGTCGCCGATACGCTACAAATAAAGTATCTCTACGCGAAACGCGATCTCTTTGATGGCGCCGCCGCTGATTTGGGGACAGGTCAGAGTAGTGACGCATTTCGATTGGATAATAACGCGGTTCTCAGCTTTGATTTTAATTCAGCGCAAGGTCAAATCAGTAATCGCACCTTCCAGTACAACGACCGCCGAGCGGAACTTACCCAGCAACAGTTTTCTCACGAACTACAGTTTACTGGCTCAGCTTTCAATGACCGGCTGGACTACATCGCGGGTCTCTATTATTTCGAAGAGGAGGCTGTCGAGGACAATGAAGAGCCTCATCACCAGCTTACAGTTCCGCTTAATAATCCGCTGGGCATAGATGTGGGCGGCATTGCCGTGCCTGTTACAGCAGCGGGTCTACAGGTTTTGACCTCGCAAATACCAACCATCGAAAATACCGCGAAAGCTGTGTATACCCAGCTAACCTGGCTCCCTCCCATACTGGAAGATCGTCTGGCTGTTACCCTTGGTGCAAGGCACTCCGAAGACAGTCGTAAGGCAACCCAGAGCCGAATACTGACCACCTTTGCTGTTTTGGGGGCAACGCAAACAGCACTCGATACCGGTATCTTGCTTCGCCGCGATATCCTTGATGGTTACGGTGATAAGGATTATGCAGATAATTCCTTTTCTTTCACGCTTGAGTACCGACTCAGCGATGACATCAATCTCTACCTGAAGCGGCAGGAAGCCTATAAATCGGGAGGCTTTAATATTCGTGAAGATCCTTCACCAGAAGGGCAGGCAAGGTTTAATGAAGGGTTTGATCAGGAAAAAGTCAGGTCCTGGGAGCTGGGTACCAAAGCCGAATTTTTCGACAACAGATTGCGTATCAATAGTGATGTATTTCTCACGAGCTTCAAAGACCAACAGTTAAATTTCGCTATCCCAGGTTCGTTGACCGATACTGCAGTAGCCAACGCGGGTACCTCTGCACTGTCGGGCTTCGAGTTTGATATGACCTATCTGGCGTTAGAGAACCTGATTCTGGTTTTAAACTACGCTTACCTGGAGGGGGCCATCGAACCAAGTGTTAACCCCTTGAACGGCGAAACCAGTGACGATTTCAGCTTTAACTCTGCGCCACGGCATGCGGCGACTGCCGCAGCTGACTGGACCTTGTATAACGGTGAGATGGGCAGGGCTTCTCTCAATATTACCTATAGTTTTACCGATGAGAGAGATGGCAGCAGCCTCAAGTCAAAGCGAGAGAGTGACGTACAGGATGACTTTGACGTTATCAATGCTCGCCTGGGTATGTACGAAATTCCTTTGGCTGGAGGTGATCTAAGTGTCGCTGCCTGGGTCAAGAACCTCGAAAATAATGACTATGTGATCAATGCAATTCACCACTTGCCGCAGGCTGATCGCGCAGTGCTATTCGGTGAGCCGAGAACTTATGGCCTTGAGATGATCTACCGCTTTGCCAATTAAGGCGGGGCAGTATTTCACCAAGGCTAAATTATAAAAGAACGAGACACTGTAGCGCGCTAACGCGGTGAACAGCGGCCGCGCTCTGGAATTAGATAGACCACCTTGTGAGAGTAACAGCATGATTCAAGTTCTAAAGATTTGCGTTTTTGTACTGGTCGCATTGCTCGCGGCGACGTTTGTGATTGATAGTGACTGGGAGGTCAGCCATCAAGTTTCGATAGACGGTAGTCGCACGGAGGTTTGGGACGTATTAGTCGATCTGGAGCGTTACCCTGAGTGGAATCGCTATTCGCCGAATGTCAGAGGCAAAGTGGCAGTAGGCGAAATAGTCTGGGTGGAGGCGCATTTGAAAAACGAAGTTCGGCAGGTAGAAAATGTGGTTACAGTGGTCCAGCCTTATGAAGAACTTTGTTGGCAATCGCAAGACTGGTATGCGGCTTTGGCTCAGGGCACTCGCTGTCGAAGGCTGTCCACAACCGCAGACGGTATGACTCAATTGATTCACCACGAGGTGATGAGCGGCCCACTGGCGTGGCTGATTGAGTGGGTTTACCGTGAGCGCATCGAGCGAGGCCTCAAGCTGGTGGACGATTCACTGAAGGCGAAGGTTGAGAGTCTGGCCTCAGGCTGAATGTGCCGCCTCTGTTCTGGTCGCCAGAGCGCTAGTCAAACAAGACCGAGGCGTCTCCCGCAAACATCGACCAGATCGCGTCGCGCCTGACGATGCGCCAACCTTCGGCTCTGCGTTGCCACTGATCGACATATTCACCGTGGGTATCAAAGATCGCGCTACGCTTGTCGTTGATACCCTGGTGGCGGGCCTGAACGTAAGCACGGGTGACGGCATAGTCGCCCTCAACCTCCAATTGAATGCTTCCCAGCAGATGCTGCATCGCGCTGCAGCGCTCGTGAAACTTCTTGAACTGATCCAGTAGAGCGCTCAGCCCTTGCTTCTCGCCGCCGTCGCCGTAATCAAAGCAGATATCAGCAGCAAACACATCTTCAATATTGTGCCATTGCTTTGCATCCACGATGCGAGGAAAGGCGGCGAGCGTATTTAATATCCCGCGTTCATTTGCGCGTGGGTCTGTATTCATGCCTGTCCCTCATTTAAATTCGATGTCCATAAATATCACAGCAGGGCTGGCAAAGGCGAACAGCCTTATCTGACCGAC
>JBFKDP010000295.1:0-5140 GCA_041619575.1 Litorivivens sp. | reverse complement strand
GGTATCAAGGATTTGACGGTGAGCGTGATCTGGAAAATTCTGTGACTGGCATTATCGGTCTGGAAAAACAGCTCTCAAGCAAGTGGGGCATTGAAGCGAAGTATATGTACACGTCAGCCGACAACAACTACAAGGTGAAAGCTGCCGACGTCGATCTTGAGCAATTCAGTGTTGATGCGCTGCGTTACTTTGGTGATGGCGGTCGCTGGCAGCCCTATGCGGCCATCGGTTTAGGTCTGGGCTATTTTGACGCAGAAGCTCGTGACAACAACAACGAAACTCAAGCCAATGCCGGTGGCGGCGTACGTTATATGATCGACAAGGCTTGGTCTGCGCGATTTGATGTGCGCGCGATCAACAGCCTTGATAACGAGCAGACTGACGGTATCGCCAGCTTGGGTGTGAGCTATGCCTTTGGTGCTGCACCTGCACCGAAGCCTGCGCCGGCCCCCAAGAAGCCCATGGAAAAAGATGCTGACGGCGATGGCGTTGGTGATAGCGCTGATCGCTGCGCAGGTACTCCGGTAGGCGTTGTAGTGAACGCTTCCGGCTGTCCTCTGGACAGCGACGGTGACGGTGTCGCCGACTACATGGACAAATGTCCCAAGACCCCGGCTGGTCGCCAGGTTGATGATCAGGGCTGTAAGTTTGTCCTGACGCGTACCGAGCAAATCCGCATGGAAGTCAACTTTGCCAATAACTCGGCAAACATCAGCTCAGCCTTCCTGCCGGAAATCGAGAAAGTTGCAAACTTCCTGAAACAGTATGGCGGTGTTAGCGCAGTTATCGAGGGTCACTCAGACTCGTCGGGCTCTGATGCCTACAACAAAGTACTGTCTCAGCGTCGCGCCGATGCGGTTAAAGCCGAACTCGTTACTCGCTACGGCATTGATGCTTCGCGTCTGACGGCGATTGGCTACGGTGAAGAGCGTCCGGTGGCTTCCAACAGCACCAAGGAAGGCCGACTCGCTAACCGTCGCGTGGTTGCGGTACTGAAAGCGGAAGTTTCTGAATAAGTACTTCCTGGTGCGTGAAAGGCCTCCACATGGAGGCCTTTTTTTTGTCTAATTATTCCTCCGCCGATATTTCTACAAAAGCAGGGTGCACCCATGAAGCCTGAGCATGACTATCCTCCAGCCGCAACGGCCAATTATGTGTTGGTAATTTTGGTGCTGGCGTACATTCTCTCGTTTATTGATCGCAATATTCTGGCTTTGCTGGTGGGCCCCATTCGCGAAGAGTTTGCGCTTACTGACTTTCAATTCAGCATCCTCCACGGTTGGGCCTTTACCCTCTTTTATATTTTTCTCGGTCTTCCCATTGGCTGGCTGGCGGATCGATTTTCGCGAAAATGGATCATCACCAGCGGGATCTTCCTGTGGAGCCTGATGACCTGTCTCTGTGGTCTTGCAAAAAGTTTTGGCGGGCTATTTGTCACGCGGATCGGAGTCGGGGTGGGCGAGGCAGCTCTCTCCCCCCCGGCCTATTCTCTGATGAGTGACTATTTCGAGCCTTCGCGGCTGCGTTACGCCACGGCGATTTACACAGCAGGGATTACGGTGGGCAGCGGTACTTCCTACATGATCGGTGGCTGGCTATACGACCGGTTTGAGGCTATGGGCGGCCTGCAGTTGCCGGCACTTGGTCTGGATTTCAAGGCCTGGCAGTTGACCTTTGTCGCCGTGGGTCTGCCGGGGCTGTTGGTAGCCGCGCTGTTTCTGTTCGTGCGTGAGCCGAAGCGCCATACTACAGCGCTCGACAAAGCAGAGGGTATTGAGTTCAGTGATGTCACCGCGCATATGAAAGCGCACTGGCAGGCCTATACGGGGCTGATTCTGGGTATGTCGATGATGGCAGTTATTGGCTACGGTATGCTGACCTGGTTACCGGAGTTTTTATTGAGAACCTATGGCATGGCCAAGACCGAGGGTGGCGCCTGGCTGGGTGGGATCTTTATTATCGGTGGCACGGCGGGCACCTTCTCCGGCGCTGTGTTCGCTGGTATGTTGGAAAAGCGCGGCTACCAGGATGCCAACATGCGCCTAATCGGTATCGTGGCAGCAGTGCTCGTGGTGCCGGCAGTGGCGGCTGCGTTGATGCCGCTTGCTGAGGCTGCTCTGGTTTTATTTGCTCTGGTCACCTACCTTCAATACACCCATTTCGGGGTGGGCATCGCAGCACTTCAGTTGATTACACCCAACCAGATGAGGGCGCAGGTTTCTGCGCTGATGTTGTTTTCCACTAACCTGTTTGGGTTGGCTCTGGGCGGCAGCTTTGTGGCGTTTTTTACGGACTTTGTTTATCGCAGCGACGGTGCCCTTAACTACTCCCTGGCTAGTGTTGCTGCCATTGTTTACCCCTTGGCGGCTGCGGCTATCTTCTTAGGGCTCAAGCACTATCGGCGTGCACAGGAGGCAATTGCACGCTGAGGTGCAGCGACCGTTCCGCTTATTGGCACGTTTTTTGAAGTATCTCTCCCAACGAGCGCTGTATTCGACCTTGGCACCCCTTTTTGGTGCGAGATTGCGGAGGCGTGGATTTATTGCAAGCACCAATGTGGTGCGAATGCTTTATCGGGAGACACATTCATGCTGTTTGGGCGGAAGGATCGCAAGCCGATTGTGATTGCCGACAAAAAAGTCGTCGAGTGGAAATACGCTGTGTGCGGTTACTGTTCGACGGGTTGTTCTATCGAGGTTGGCTTAAACAGTGCCGGCCGTCCGGTAACCAGTCGCGGCAAGGGCGATGCCCCCGTTAATCAGGGGAAATTGTGCATCAAGGGCATCTTTGAGCATGAGTTGGTGGAAACGGCGGGGCGTGGCACTGTGCCCCTTATGCGCGATCGTATCTATCAACCCTTTCAGCCCGCCAGCTGGGACGATGCGCTGGATAAAACCGCGGAGCAATTTAAACGCATTCAGGCGCAGTACGGTCGTGACAGTGTTGCGGTCGTGTCCACGGGCCAATTACTGACGGAAGAATTTTATACGCTCGGCAAGCTGGTGCGGGCGGTGCTTGGCACCAACAACTATGACGGCAATACCACCCTCTGTATGGCCTCTGCCGTATCGGGTTACAAGCGCTCTTTCGGTTCTGATGGGCCGCCAGGCTGCTATGAAGATTTTGAGCATACCCACTGCCTCATGGCTTTTGGCTCCAACCTCCCGGAGCAGCACCCGATAATTTACTGGCGCCTTAAGGAGGCGCTCGAAAAGCGTAAATTTCCTCTGATCGTGGTTGATCCGCGGGTCACCATGATGGCCCAATTTGCCGATATCCATCTGCCCATTACACCCGGTACTGACCTGGTGCTGCTCAATGCGCTGGCGCATGTCATTCTCAAGGAAGGTCTGCAAAAGCAGGAATATATCGACGCGCATTGCAACGGCTTTGAGGAGCTTAACGCTACCGTCGAACAATACGACCCTGAAACGGCTTCGCGTATCTGTGGCATTGATGCCGACACCATCCGCCACGTTGCCCGCATTTACGCCAAGGCGCCGTCCGCCATGAGCATCTGGACCATGGGGATCAATCAGAGTACCCATGGCACGGACGGCGTCTGTGGTATCAACAACCTCAACCTGATTACCGGGAACATCGGGATACCCGGCGGAACTAGTCTTTCGATTACCGGGCAATGCAATGCAATGGGCACGCGGGAATGGTCGTCATGTTCGGGCCTGCCTGGGTATCGGGCGCTGGAGAACGAGGCCCATCGAAAAGAGGTGGCTGCGTTCTGGAATGTCGATCCTGATTTCTTCCCGCCCAAGCGTGGCAAGCAGCAGACGGATATTTTCCCGGCGATAGAATCGGGTGAAATTAAAGCGTTGTGGATAGTCGCGACCAACCCGTTAACGTCCATGCCCAACCAGCCACGTATCAAAAAGGCGCTGGAAAAACTGGAATTTATGGTCGTGCAAGATGGCTATGCGGACTGTGAAACCGCCAATTATGCCCACGTCTTTCTGCCTGGCGCGGTCTGGGGAGAGAAAGAAGGCGTGCAGACGAATACGGAGCGCCGTGTGAATCTGGTGCGTAAATTTGTTGAGCCGCCGGGCCAGGCAAAGCCGGATTTCTGGATATTCAATGAGCTCGCCAAGCGTTTTGATAATGGGGCCAAGGTTCACTTTCCAGAAACCAGCAGTGACATTTTCGATGAGATGAAGCAGTTATCTAAAGGAGAGGGTCGCACGCTGGATATCTCCGGAATGAGCCACGATGCGATAGAGGCCCAGCGGGGTATCCAGTGGCCTATGCGCGAGGGCGAGCAGACGGGCAACCCGCGTTTATACAGTGATGGCCACTTTCAGACGCCTAATGGCAAAGCCAATCTACTGGCTATGGACTATATCGAAAACAATGAAGTGCCGACTGAGCAGTATCCCCTCTGGCTGAATAGTGGGCGAGTGGTTGAACATTTTCATACGCGCACCAAAACCGGAAAGATCGGCAACTTGAACAAATTCAGCCCAACGCCCTATATGGAAATGAATCCGGATGCGGCGCGAGAGCTTGGCGTTGCTCATATGAGTTATGTTCGGTTGGTATCTCGGCGTGGCGATGCGGTTGTGATGGTCCAGCTGACTCAGCGGGTCCCACGTAACATGGTCTTCATACCCATGCACTATCACGACTGCGTCAATCGTCTGTCGCTGGGCTTGCTCGACCCCTACTCCCGACAGCCGGCCTTCAAGCAGTGTGCGGTGCGGATAGAGCACGTCGACCAGAAAGAAGCAGCGCGCCTGAATGTGGAGCGCAGAACTTACTGAAAGCGTCCGGATATCCGGCAAAAACTCAATGCATTACGACGCCCGATATCTAGTGTCCGGTGTCAGACTGAAGGTAGTAAACCATGTGGCAAGTACGAGATGACGAACCCCAGTACGCGTTCCTGAAAGAGCCGAATACGCCGGAGGTTAATTTCTACGAAGCCCCCATTGATTTGATAGCGCGCTCGGGGGGCGAGGCGCAGCCGGGTCGGGAAATGTTTATCAACGGCGAAGCAGGTGTTGGCAGCAATCCTAACCGTAACAAGCAGCACGCTTTTCACTTTACGGCGGACAATTGTATTGGTTGCCATGCCTGCGAAGCTGCCTGCTCAGAAAAGAATGACAACCCTGCACATATTAGCTTTCGC
>JBFKDP010000294.1:0-5145 GCA_041619575.1 Litorivivens sp. | reverse complement strand
ATAGGAATAGCGAAGCCCCAGGGTCAATTGCAGTGACGGCAGCAAGTCGTAGAGCACCTGTGAAAAGGCGGCGTAGGAGCGATTGTCCAGCGAACTGACATCGCCGCCGGGAAGGCCGCGGACAAATAGACAGTCTTCGCCGGTGATGCCGCTGAACACGCAAAAATCATTGGGGCGAGGCAGACCGGGAAGTTGCTCGAAGCCAACCCACCCCTCTTCGGTCAGCATCTGACCTGCAACCTGATTATCTAGACTCTCCCATGAGCCGAACAGGCCCAGCGTATACTGCAGCCTGCCGTTCAGAGCTTCGCCGGAAAGCTGGAATTCCTGCCCTAGGGTGTAGCGGCTGCCCTCTTTGTCGAAAACACCATCATTTTTCAGGCGCTCGCGGATGTAGCTGACATTGCGAACAATCATCAGGTCGGTTGCATCAATGTCGAAGTCAACGCTGTTGTCACCCTTCAAGGCGTAGGATGTAATGCTTTTGAAATCGCCAATTGCTAGTGCCCAGTCCAGGGTGGCACCCAGCAGCAGGTCACGGGATGTAAAATTCAAGCCGAAGTCCTCGACGTCGACTTTTTCTTCACCGCCCAGTACCTCGACCTGCTGACAGCGTTCCAGGTAGGTTTCCTCTCGCCCAGGTGCGCGCAGGTAGCTGAGAGAGGCGGTGTCGGTCACATACTGGCAATTGTAGGGAGGGATATTTTCGTCCTGGCGATTGGCGTATAGCAGCGTTTTCAGTTGTGCGTCGTCAGAAATATCCCACAGGGTTTGGAATGCCAGAATCAGCCGGTCTTCGTCGCCGAATTGCGTGCCGGTGCTCACGTCCTTACCGTAGCCGTCCGAGCGAATGGAACCGATGGTTAGCTTGCTGTATAGGCGGTTATCGATGAGGGGAAGGTCTACGGCGACCTGCAGGTTGCGTTGGCCGAGACTGTCGAGTTTGCTGCCTATTAGCAGCGTGGGGGTTTCGTAGGGGGCTTTTGTGGTGACCAAAATTGCGCCGCCAACGCTGTTTTTACCAAAGAGTGTACCCTGTGGCCCTCGCAGCACTTGCACGCTCTGAATAGTCAAAGCGTCGATCAACTGGCTGTCATTGCGCGCGAGAAACATTCCGTCGAGGTATACGGCGACACCGGGGTCGGCTCCCAATTCATTGATGCGGGTCTGGCCAACGCCACGAATAGCGAAGCCACCCTGCTTGCGACCCTCCCGTTGGTCCAGCCCCGGTGCGATTGCCGCGAGACCGGCGATATTGGCGATGTTGGCTTCCGCCATTTCCCGTCCAGACACAGCCGTAACCGCCAGGGGTACACTTTGCTGGCTTTCTGAGCGCTTACGGGCGGTAACCAGAACCTCCTCAAGTGCCTGGTCTACGCTGATCTGTTGCGCCAGCGCTTCGACAGGCACCCCGGCTATGAGGAGCGCGAGCAGGGTGCCGGGGACAGTCAGCTTGCGAACAAGCCAAAATGCGGGGTGTAACATGTGCAATGCTCCAACGGGTCGAGTCCCGTTTTTTTAATTATGCTTTAGAGCATGCGATAACAGCGGCCCCCTTGGCAAGTGCTGGGGGGCGCGATTCAGTTCGGGCCTGCCAGAAGGCAGGGGTAGTCGGGAGGATCTAGTGGCTGTTGGCGGGAGCTGCCCGCTGGCCCATCAGATAGATGCCTTTGAGCAGGTTCAGGGCTTCAAACAGCTGGTTGTCACTCTCGGCCAGGGATGTTTCGCCGTTGGTTTTTTTACGCGAGCGGCTGGTGCTTTCCTCGCCGTCCTCGCTGGACAGGTGGCCGTGCAGGTCTGCCTCGGTGATCTCGCCATCCTGACTGAAGGGCTGCATCTGCGCGCGCTTAATCTGGATGTCAGGTTCAATGCCCTGGGCTTGAATGGAGCGACCGTTGGGGGTGAAATAGCGCGCTGTGGTAATTTTGATGGCGCGCTCTTGCGACAGCGGCAACACGGTCTGAACAGAACCCTTGCCAAAACTCTGGGTGCCGACAATCAGTGCGCGTTTGTGATCCTGCAGTGCACCGGCGACAATTTCGGACGCAGAAGCGGAGCCACCATTTATCAGTACAACGAGTGGTGTGTTGTCAGCGGGCTCACTGGCGCTGGCTTCAAAAGCGCTTTTCGAGCTGCTGACGCGACCCTCGGTATAGACGATTGTGCCGTTATCGAGAAAGACATCGACAAGCTGTATGCTGGACTGCAGGAGGCCGCCGGGATTGTTGCGCAGGTCAATGATAAGACCTTTTAGGGGTTCATTGCTGCGTTTCAACTTGTCCAGCGCGAGCTTGAATTCTTCTGCGGTTCTACTTTGAAATTGGGCAACACGAATATAGCCGAAGCCAGGCTCCAGCGTCTTGCTGCGCACGCTCTTTACTGTGATGACTCTGCGTGTCAGGGTAACTTCGAAAGGCGCGTTGATACCTTCGCGCACAACGGTCAGCACGATTTTGGTGCCTTCGGGGCCGCGCATTATATCAACGGCTTCCTGCAGACTCATGCCTTTTACCTGCTTGTCATCCAGCTCGATGATTAAGTCGCCGGCGCGCAGGTCTGCCTCCAATGCAGGGCTGTCGTCGATGGGTGCGACGACCTTAACAAAACCATTTTCCATGCTGACTTCCAGGCCGAGTCCGCCAAATTCACCGCTGGTATTGGTCTGCAGATGGTCGTAGGAACTGGCGTCGAGATAGGCCGAGTGGGGGTCCAGGCCTTCCAGTAAGCCGCGGATGGCGTTTTCCAGCAGTTGTCTGTCATCGACTTCGTCCACATAGCTGCCGCGAATCTGGTTGAAGACATCGGCAAACAGGCGGAGCTCTTCCAGCGGTAGTTGACCCTTGGGCGGGTGGTCGTCGGCAGTCGCGGCTGGGGTAACTATAAATAGCGTGGCCGAGATTAGAGCAGTGCTGAATAATCGTTTCATTGACTCGTGATGCCATTTCGGTGGTGAGGGAGCATTGTACATGGTCGCTGCATCGGCCCCAATCTGCCGGGGTGCTGGACGGAAGCACTGTGGGTCGACCGCTTTGCCATTCCCTGACGCGAAGCCTTAGCCCCTGCACCAGCGTGATGGGTTCGTCGGTTTGCCATGCCTGCGGATTTCAAAATAGAGCGACGCAGCACTGCGGCCGCCGCTATTGCCGACGGTGGCAATAGCGTCTCCGGCTTTCACCCAGTCCCCGGTTTCAAATAGCAGGCTTTCGTTGTGACCATACAGGCTCATATAGCCGTCGCCGTGATCCAGAATAATCAGCAAGCCGGCGCCGCGCAGCCAGTCGGCGAACACTACTCGGCCGTGATGGATGGCCCTGACCTCTGAGCCGCGATTCGCAGCGATCTCGATACCGTTCCACTTCAGAGAGGAGCCGCTGCGCGAGCTGCCAAAGCGGTTCATATGTTTGCCGCTGGCTGGCCAAGCCATCTGCCCGCGCCGGGTGCTGAATGAGCTGTAACTGGCGGGCAACTGGATATTGGCGACCTCTTCCTCGATGGCGCTGAGCAGCCTGAGAAGGTCGTCCTGCTCAGCTTTCATGGCCTTAAGCTGCTGGTCGCGGTTGCCAATCTGTTGGTCAAGTGCCGCAAGGGCTTGTTCGCGCTGCTTCTGCTTGGGGATTAGTGCGTTCTGCTGGTGCTTGAGACGCTCGTGGCTGGCGTTCAGTTCTGCGGTTTTCTGCTCGATGGCCGGCGCCAGCGCATCCAGCTCGTTAATTGTGGCTAGATAACCTTCAATCTGTTCTGCGCGCGCTTTATTGAAATAGTCGTAATAGGTCAGCATGCGGCTGAGCTTGTCCGGCGACTCCTGGTTTAGCAACATTTTAAGCTTCTTTTCCTGCCCTAGTTGGTAGGCGGCGAGGATCTGCTGCTCGATCAGTTGCTGTTGCTTTCGCTGCTGTTCCCGCAGTGTAAATTTGCGTTGGTTCAGTGATTTCAACTGCTGCTGTTGCCGGCTGATCGCGGCATTGGTATCGCGCAGCTTGCGTTGCAGTGCCCCCAGCTCGGTTTCAACCTCGCGCAAGGCTTTCTGGGCGCTGCCGCGCTGCTCGCGCTTGCTGTTGAGCTCCTTCTGCAGTGAGGTGATACGCGATTTTAGCGCCTTGAGTTGTAGGCGCTTGTCGTTATTATCGTCGGCGGAAAGCGTCAGCGACAGGCAGAGCAGGCTGCTGACGACGGCGTGCAATAGCCAGTGCCTGCGCATAACTCAGCTTTCTGAAATCAGAGATTGTCCGCTCATCTCGGGCGGTTGCTCCAGACCCATCAGCGCCAGCATGGTAGGAGCAACGTCTGGCAGTCGTCCGGCCTTGAGCTGAACATTGCGTTCACCAACATAAACAAAGGGCACTAGTTCAGTGGTGTGCTGGGTATGGGGCTGTTCTGCGTCGTAATCCAGCATCTGCTCGCAATTGCCGTGATCAGCCGTGATCAGGCAGTCGCCACCAACTTCCAATACGGCTTCAGTCACCCGCCGCAGGCATTCATCGATGGCCTCGGCGGCTTTGACGGCGGCGTTGAAAACACCCGTGTGGCCAACCATGTCGCCGTTGGCGTAGTTGCAGATTATGGCGTCGTATTGACCACTTTTAATCGCCGCAACCAGTTTGTCTGTGACTTCCGGCGCACTCATTTCCGGCTTCAAGTCGTAGGTTGCCACATCCGGTGAAGGCACCATTATCCGGTCTTCGCCCTGGTAAAGTGCTTCACGGCCGCCACTGAAGAAAAAAGTCACATGGGCATACTTTTCGGTTTCGGCAATACGCAGTTGTGTTTTGTTCAGCTTTTCCAGCAGTTCGCCAAAACTGTTCTGAAGATCTTCCGACGGGTAGGCGATGTTTGTATTGAGATCTGCCGAATACTCGGTGGCACTGACGAAGGCAGACAAGGTCGGTGTGGCCTTGCGTTCGAAACCGTCAAAGTCTTTGTCGGTAAAGGCGCGGGTAATTTCTCTGGCGCGGTCTGCACGAAAATTCATAAAGATGACGCTGTCGCCATCTTCAATGCGTACCGGAGACTCACCCTCTGGCGTAATCAGTGTTGCGGCAACAAATTCGTCGTTTTCGTCGCGCTTGTAGGCGTTTTCAAGCCCTTGTATTGCACTTGTCGCAGAGTATTGCGCTTCGCCCAAGGTAAGCATGTCGTAGGCCTGTT
>JBFKDP010000293.1:0-5167 GCA_041619575.1 Litorivivens sp. | reverse complement strand
GCACTGACATATTGAGGTGGTCTGCTATCCGCTGAGCTGAAGGCAGCTCGTTACCCAGTTCATTGCTGAAGATCGCCTTGACCTTCTCCCGATATTCACCGTTGTCGATGGTCGTGACCCGGCTGATCAAGGGGTAGGGTGCGGTACGCAAAAAGTCGTGCAGGCTGTGCTCTGTTTGTACCAGCGGCAGTGACAGGGCATCACGCGGCACTATCAGGCAATATTCTTTTTGCGCTGCGCGCAGCGGCACGCCGAAGAGAGAGTCGTACTCCGAGAGCAGGCGGGGGTCATCACTGGCAAAGTGAACCGCGTTTAAGGGCATATTCTGGCCGATAAACCAGCTGAACAGACGGTACATCATATACAGAGTAGAAGCCTGCGCCGTGTGGTACTGAGGGCTGTCTACTATCTGCGGATTCTGAAAGCGAAGGATTGCCAGGTTTTGCTCGCGAATTTCGGTAATCGGTTGCCGCTTTCGGCCCTGTTGGCTGTGAAAGCGATCGCAGTAATCGAGAAACTCGGCGTTGCGTTCTATAGCCTGTCGCAGATTTTTGCAGTGCACGATAAAAAGGCACATCATGCGAAACGTCCCGGGCGGTGCACGCTCGGGTGTCATCATGCCAAAAGCTTCATCCTGAAGCATAATCATCAATTGGCGGTACAGTCGGCTATAGATACGCGTGGGCACTTCCGTGATGTGCTGGTAAGCACTGAGCATCGGGTTGTATTGCAAGCCGATGGTTTCAAGCACTTCGTCTACGTCATAGCCGTGGTTGGCAACCACGCGCAGCAGGGAACGAAATGCCTTCATTGGCATGGTATCCTGCTCCACTTGTTTTTTATCCGCGGTCATTTTAACCACACGCCATGCTCCAGTGATGGGGGTTACTGAATAGCTCCCTATGATGACAGTTCCAACGTTTTTTGTCCGCCGAAAACCGGGGTGTATGGTGTGACTTACTACATGGGAGTTCGGTTCTGAACACCTTCTTGTTGAAAAGTGTGAACAATAAAGGAGATGCGGTTGCCGTAAGCGATGGTGACACGCAGTTGAGCTGGGATGAACTGGACCAGGCTGTCGTCTATTGTATGACGCAACTCCATAGTTCGGGTTGTCGTCCGGGGGATCGCGTGGGACTGCTGATGAAAAATAGCAGTCAGGCTATTCCCTGGGTGTTGGCATCCATCAGCGCCGGTCTATGGTTGGTACCGGTAAGTTGGCATTTGACGGACGCTGAGCAGCAGTATATCGCCGAAGACAGCCAGATGCGTTTATTGATATCCAGTAGCGAGTATCGCAATCGGGATTTACGCTGTCCGCATTTGGACGCCAGTCTGCTAGACGCAGGGCTGTCATCAGCCGAGGATTTTAGTACGGCAGTTCGAAACGCGGACTCACCAGCCGGCGGTATTATGCTCTACACCAGTGGCACGACGGGACGGCCAAAGGGTGTACAGCGCCGTTCGCCTGAGACGCTGGGCGAGCTGTGTGAACTATGGCGCAGCACCGGTGTGGCCATGGGCTTGGACGGCGGTGTTCATCTGGTAACGGGACCTATCTATCACGCGGCGCCGCTGCTCTTTGCGCTTTATGATCTATTGAACGGTGCATCACTGGTGCTTATGCCGCGTTTTGATGCGACGCAGGCGCTGAGAATTATTGATGAGTATGGGGTAAACCACAGTCACTGGGTTCCAACCATGCTGGTGCGTGCGCTGCGTCTTCCCCCTGAAGTGCGGCGGTCTTTTTCAGGCGAGAGTCTAACGCTGTTGCTACACGGTGCGGCGCCCATTGCAGCATCGGTTAAGCGCGAGATTATTGACTGGTGGGGGCCGCTTTTAGTTGAGTATTGGGGCGCCTCCGAGAGTGGCGCCGTCTGCCGGTGCAGTAGTCAGCAGTGGCTTGAACACCCCGGTACGGTAGGCAAGGTGCTGCCGCAGTATGAAGTTTTTGCTTATCGGGAGGGACGCCGCCTGCCCGAGGGCGAAACGGGGTTGCTGGGAATCCGTCCCCGCAGTGGCTTGCCAGCTTTTTCCTATTGGAATGACCCTGAAAAAACAGAGCAGGCCTACATTGAGAATGCTGTTTTTCAACTCGGGGATATAGGCTATGTGCGCGATGGGTTTGTGTATCTCAAGGACCGGGAGAGTCACACCGTTATTTCCGGTGGTGTTAATATTTACCCGGCAGAAGTGGAGGCAGTCCTGTTGCAGCAGGATCGGATCGCCGATGTGGTAGTTTTCGGCATTCCCGATGCCGAATGGGGCGAACGACTTATTGCGGTTGTGGAGTTGGTGGATGGCTGCCCGCCGGAGAGCGCCAGGGCCGAGCTCAGCGAGCAGATACTTCGGGAAGCTGCCGCTGTGCTGGCTTCATTCAAATTGCCCAGGCAGGTCTATTTTGCAGCGGTTGAGCGCAATGCGGCCGGTAAGGTACCCCTTGCCAGACTGCGATCCGACTATGCGCTCATATGATCAAGCTTGGTGGCGGTTGTAAGCGCGGGAGGCCGATTGGCGGGCGCGCTCAGCAGCGGCCTTTAGTTGCTCGGCGATTTCAAGGATTTCCGCTCCGCTCAGGTCGCGGTGTATTGAACCTGTTGAAAAAATGAGCTCTGGTAGCTGATCGTAGCCAAAAACGGGGACGGTGATGTTACAGACCGGATAGCGTGTGCCAGGATCAATGCGATCCAGGTGGTAGTGGGACTGCAACAGACCTGTTTGGTATTCGCGTGTTATCTGCTCCAGCGCTTCCAGATTCCAGGTGCCTCCCAGTGACTGCAGCCCCTCCTGTAAACGTTTTTCCGGTTCGCTCTTCAATGTGACTTCAAAGCCGCGTGCGCGAATAGCTATAACAGAAATGCGCAGGCGTTGATCCAGCTTTTCATCGAAGGGTTCACCCAGTCGTTCTTCCCCGGTGCTTAGCCAGGTTTCCAGTTGTTTTGCGGGTGACCAAGCGATAAAGCTTGCTCCGAGCGGCGCCATAAAGGGCAGGCGCATGCCCAATTGAAAGGGTGAGATCATGGGATTCGAGTGGCCGTAGTGGGCCAGCAATACCAGGTGACTGCCACTGCGCCCTGCGGCACCACAGCCCAGCCCCAGCGCTTGTGACAAGACCTCCAGCTCAGGGCGGGCGTATTCCAGAATCGGAAACTGGGCGAAGGCCGCATTGCCGGCGGCAACGATATTGGGTCCGAGTCGGTAGGATTTGCTGCGTGGATCCTGCACCAGGAAGCCGTAATGCGCCATTGTCGTCAGAATCGCGTGACAGGTGGCCTTATTCAGCCCAAGTTTGCGGGTAACTTCTGTTAAGCCATAGGATTCCTGGGGGTTGGCTGTGAGTAGATCCAGAATGGCTAGCGCCCGGGCTGTTGGTTTGGAGAATAGTGCCATGGTATGTCCTTGTTACCTCATTGCGGTTTAAAGCATCAACCGCACCGCCATCGGTGGCCTAAAAATTTAAACCGAGTGTGAGCGCAGGGCAAATGAATTGTCTGTAACCTGCACGCCAGAACCCGAATGCGCTAGCTGCTGCCCTGCGCCCCATTTGTTGGCACGTAAATTGCACCATAAAAGCGCATGTCAGGCTCTATGCTCGATAGGTGTGCGCTGGGCTTTGTAGGCAAAGTCTAGGCCCCGCCAGCATATGCTTGATATTTATCTGGTTTGAACCTGCTTTTCCGGTTACACAGTGGATAGGGCAAGTTCGAATTTTTATATTAGGAATGCACCATAACAGTGTATATCTAAATTATGGCACCACAGTGGTGCACGGTAAATGGGGAGAGACATGACAACGAGTGCAAATAAAATCAGGCGCAGCATTTTAGCCGCTTTAGTGGTCGGCGCCTCGAGTATCAGTGTGGCTGATGAGTTAAGCGGTGCTAACACCGGCTGGATTTTGACGTCGACCGCACTGGTGCTCTTTATGACACTGCCAGGTCTGGCGCTGTTCTACGGTGGTTTGGTACGTAGCAAAAATGTGCTCAGCGTTTTGATGCAGTGTTTCACCATCGCCTGCGTGGCTTCAGTGCTGTGGTTTGCCTTTGGTTACAGTATTGCATTCAGCGATGGTAATGCTTTTGCCGGCGGTTTGAGCAAAGCCTTTCTTGCGGGAATTGGAGAAGACACTCTTGCCGGTGATATCCCGGAAACATTGTTTGTGATGTTTCAGATGACCTTTGCCATCATCACACCGGCACTGATTGTCGGTGGTTTTGCCGAGCGTATGCGCTTCTCGGCAGTGGTGCTTTTTTCAGCGCTTTGGCTGTTGGCCGTTTATGCACCTGTGACCCACTGGGTCTGGGGTGGTGGCTGGCTTGCCGAGCGTGGTCTTCTCGACTTTGCTGGTGGAACGGTGGTTCATATCACGGCGGGGGTCGCTGCGCTGGTTGCGGCCATGGTACTGGGTAATCGCACCGGCTTTGCCAAAACCGCGATGCCTCCACACAATCTGACCATGACTATGACCGGCGCAGGCATGCTCTGGGTAGGCTGGTTTGGTTTTAATGCGGGCAGCGCACTGGCGGCGAACGGTGATGCCGCTATGGCGATGCTGGTTACTCATCTTTCGGCCGCAGCCGGTGCCTTTACCTGGCTGACAATCGAGTGGATTCGCTTTGGTAAACCTAGCGCCCTCGGCGCGGTGACGGGCATGGTTGCCGGTTTGGGGACTATCACACCCGCTTCAGGCTATGTAGGTCCGGCGGGGGCGCTGGTGATTGGTATCAGCGCAGGTCTTATCTGTTTCTACGCGACCCTGACTATCAAGCAGGTATTGAAAATTGATGATTCGCTGGATGTATTTCCGGTTCACGGAGTTGGCGGCATTCTAGGTACCTTTATGGCGGGTATTTTTGCCAGCGATCAACTTGGCATTTTCAGTGGTCAGGGCTACGCCGAGGGCGTCACCATGGGTTCTCAGGTGGGCGTTCAGCTGCTTGGTATTGTCGCCACCTTTGCCTATACAGCAGTGGTTACCTTTATTCTGTTGAAGCTAGTTGGTGTGGTAACAGGTTTGCGGGTTTCTCTGGAAGAAGAGACCGAGGGCCTGGACATTGTCGGTCACAACGAGTCGGGCTACGATCTCTAGTAGCTATCCAGCAGTGCATAACGCCCGGCATGCCGGGCGTTTTTATTTCCATCGGACGCTAACGGAAATTTGCATTGG
>JBFKDP010000292.1:0-5218 GCA_041619575.1 Litorivivens sp. | reverse complement strand
GCCAAAGGTTACTACGGTGCACGTTCACGTGTATTCCGCGTTGCCAAGCAAGCCGTTATTAAAGCTGGTCAGTACGCTTACCGCGACCGTCGCCAAAAGAAACGCCAATTCCGCGCTCTGTGGATCACGCGTATCAATGCAGCGTCACGCGCTAACGGCCTGAGCTACAGCCGTTTGATCGCCGGTTTGAAGAAAGCCGAGATCGGTCTGGATCGCCGTGTATTGGCTGATCTGGCAGTTCACGACAAAGACACTTTTGCGAGCATCGTAGAGCAAGCAAAAGCAGCCTTGGCGTAATGCCCTGGCGGTATATACCGCCAGTTGAAGAATCGGAATAGGGAAAGGGCTGCCGCTCTTTCCCTATTTTTTTGTAACAGAGGCCGGTTGACGGTCCCATTGGAACGACAGAATTTTAGGTCGGAAGAACTACTCTCTTTCCGCCGCTGGAATCAGGATAAATGTATGGAAAACCTCGACGCCCTGGCTGAAGAGGCAAGTCAAAAAATAGAGGCCGCCGGCGATGCGCGCGTGCTTGATGATGTGCGTGTTGAATACCTAGGTAAAAAGGGTGCCATTACGGCTTTGCTGAAAGGGCTTGGCGGGTTATCTGCCGAAGAGCGGCCCAAAGCCGGGGCGGAGATCAATCGCGTCAAGGCGCTCCTGTCCGATCAGATCCAGGCAAAGAAGGCCTTACTGGAAAAGGCGGCGGTGGCGGAGAAGCTCGGCAAAGAAACTATCGACGTGACGCTACCTGGCCGCGGCGTCGACAGTGGTGGCCTGCATCCGGTAAGCCGCACGATTGAGCGCATCGAAGCATTTTTTGGCAGCATTGGTTTTGACTCGGTCGAGGGGCCGGAAATTGAAGATGATTATCACAATTTTGAAGCCCTGAATATTCCGGCCCACCACCCTGCGCGGGCGATGCACGATACTTTCTACGTGGATGATGCCACAGTGCTGCGTACCCATACCTCGCCGGTTCAGGTGCGTGTAATGGAAAATCGCAAACCGCCGTTCAAAGTGATTTGTCCCGGACGTGTTTACCGCTGTGACTCGGATTTGACTCACACCCCCATGTTTCATCAAGTCGAGGGCTTGCTAATCTCGGAAAACAGCAGCTTTGCCGACCTGAAAGGTTTGATTGAATCATTCTTGCGCGCCTTTTTTGAAGCTGATCTGGCTGTGCGCTTTCGGCCGTCTTACTTCCCCTTTACCGAACCGTCAGCGGAAGTGGATATACAGTGTGTCATGTGTGGTGGCGAGGGCTGTCGTGTGTGCAGTCAAACCGGCTGGATAGAAATTATGGGCTGCGGGATGGTGCACCCCAAGGTCTTTGAATCGTCCAAAATAGATCCTGACACCTTCAGTGGCTTTGCTTTCGGGATGGGTGTGGAGCGTCTGGCGATGCTCCGTTACGGTGTAAATGACCTCCGCCTGTTTTTTGAAAATGACTTACAGTTTCTGCGTCAGTTTGCGTAAGCGTGGCCGACATTGCGAGAAGTGAAACGACGAAGCCATTTCGTAAAGCTGCAGCGCAGCGGGCTACAGTGAATAGTTTGCTTCCTGCCGCGCTTTGCTCGCAGCTAAAGGCGAAATCCGCTCGCAATGACGGACTGGTTATTAAGATAGATAACAGAGAATTGGAACAAGCATGAAATTTAGCGAACAGTGGCTCAGAGAGTGGGTAAACCCTGAACTGAGTACTCAGGAGTTGGCGGACCAGATTACGATGGCCGGCCTGGAAGTGGATGCCATCGAACCAGTGGCGGGTGATTTTAGTGGTGTTGTTGTCGGCGAGATTCTGAGGGCAGAACAGCACCCTGATGCAGACAAGCTGCGCGTGTGTCAGGTTAGCGACGGCCAGTCGGAGTTTCAGGTTGTTTGTGGCGCGCCGAATGCGAGAGCGGGTATTAAAGTGCCTTTTGCGACGGTAGGAGCAGTACTTCCCGGTGACTTCAAAATCAAAAAGGCCAAACTGCGCGGTGTTGAATCTTTTGGCATGCTGTGCGGCCCGGATGAGTTGGCCTTGGGTGAGTCCACGGGTGGGTTGATGGAATTGAGTTCTGAGCTCACCGTCGGAGACGATCTGCGCAAGGCGCTTCACCTGAACGACCAATTGATTGAACTCGGTTTGACGCCGAACCGTTCAGACTGCCTGAGCCTGCGCGGAATTGCCCGGGACGTTGCTGTTCTGAATAACCTGTCAATCGCTGAGCCTGATTGTGCGGCAGTTGCTCCTGGGTGTGATGAGATGCTGGATATTCAGATACAGGCACCTGAGCACTGCCCGCGCTATGCTGGTCGGATTATTCGTGGTATCGATATTTCGCGGCCTTCGCCCAGCTGGCTGCAGGAAAAACTGCGCCGGGCAGGCTTACGCTCCATCGATGCGGTAGTGGATGTCACTAACTATATTTTGCTTGAGCTGGGTCAGCCGCTGCACGGCTTTGATCTTGCCCAATTGTCGGGTGGCATATTAGTTCGCCTAGCTGAGAAGGGCGAAAAGCTGACACTGCTGGATGGTCAGGAGCTACTACTACGTGACGACTCACTGGTGATTGCCGATCAGGGCAAAGCTTTAGCGCTGGCCGGTATTATGGGCGGAAAGGGTAGCGGAGTGGGTGAGCAAACTCGTGATATTTTCCTCGAGTCAGCGTTCTTTGCGCCAGAAAAGCTGGCGGGTAAAGCGCGTTCCTACGGCTTGCACACGGACTCTTCACACCGCTTTGAGCGCGGTGTGGATTATGCTTTGCCGGTGGCGGCCATTGAGCGGGCAACGCGCCTGATCATTGATATCGTGGGTGGCACGCCGGGCCCGGTTGTCGAGCGAACGACAGGATCTCTTCCAGAGCCGAAACATATTAACCTGCGTGAAGAGCGCATTGAGAAGATGTTGGGCATGGCCATTGCCCCGGATCGCGTGGAAGCCATTCTTAGGGGGCTGGGCCTTGACGTCAGCCGCAATGAGGGTGGTTGGTCGGTGACCAACCCCAGTTGGCGCTTTGATATTGAGATTGAGGTCGATCTGCTCGAAGAGCTAGCCCGGATCGTCGGCTACAACAATCTTCCGGTGAAACCGATTAGCGATACGCTGGCGATAGAGTCGAAGCCTGAAGCGGGCATCGGTCTGGCCGAAATACGACGTCGGATGACGGCACTTGGTTACCAGGAGGCAATCACATACAGCTTTGTAGACCCAGTCTGGCAAAAGGCCCTGTTCCCGGAAGCCACGGCGGTTTCACTGCTTAATCCTATTTCTGCGGACCTCGCAGATATGCGCGTTAGCCACTGGCCCGGGTTGTTAAAGGCCGTATCGCACAACCTGAATCGCCAGCAGGTAAGGGTGCGCTTGTTCGAGACAGGTTTGTGTTTTTTGCCGGAAGATGGTGGCAAGTTGCGACAGGAAGCGACGCTGTCGGCAGTGCTTACTGGGCCGCGCTTGCCCGAATCCTGGCATGAAAAAGGCTCAGAGGTGGATTTTTATGACGCCAAGGGTGACCTAGAGTCGGTAATGAAGTTGAGTGCCGGCCGGGAATTTCGTTTTGCTGCAGGCGAGCATTCGGCGTTGCATCCCGGGCAAAGTGCGGATATCTTTCTTGATGGTCGCAAGGTCGGTGTTGTGGGGGCGCTGCATCCTTCGCTGCTAAAAGAGCTGGATCTTGGGCAGAGCGTATATTTATTCGAAATCGAGCTGTCTGCCATATCCAGTCGTCAGGTTCCGGCCTTCCAGACGCCCTCGCGTTACCCTGAAGTTCGACGTGACTTGGCGGTCATTGTTGATCGAAAAATACCCGCTCAGGAGCTACTGGACGCGACCAGAGCCGTGGCAGGCAGTTACCTTGTGAACCTGAACCTCTTTGATATTTATGAGGGTGAAGGTATTGATCCGCAAAGAAAAAGTTTGGCATTAGGCTTGACGTACCGCCATTCATCACGCACTCTTAACGAAGAAGAAGTGAATGAATCCATAGGCAATGTTGTCGGTGCTTTGGAAGAGAGGTTTGGTGCAACTTTGAGGAACTAGAGTCATGGGAGCTCTAACCAAGGCCGAGATGGCCGAACACCTCTATGAACAGCTCGGTTTCAACAAGCGTGAAGCCAAGGAGCTGGTTGAGCTGTTCTTTGAGCAAATAAGAAACTGCCTGGAAAATAATGAGCAGGTTAAGCTGTCGGGTTTTGGCAACTTTGATCTGCGCGATAAAAGCCAACGTCCGGGGCGTAACCCCAAAACCGGTGAAGAAATTCCAATATCAGCCCGCCGTGTGGTTACCTTTCGGCCGGGGCAAAAGTTAAAGGCGAGAGTAGAGCAATATGCTGGAACCGAGTCATAACGACGAACTTCCTGCGATCCCGGGAAAGCGCTATTTCACCATTGGTGAAGTGAGTGACTTGTGTCTGGTGAAACCCCATGTTCTGCGTTACTGGGAACAGGAATTCCCCCAGCTGAAGCCGGTAAAGCGTCGCGGCAACCGCCGCTATTACCAGCGTCAGGACGTGATCATGATTCGTCAGATCCGCAGCTTGCTGTACGATCAGGGCTATACCATTGGAGGTGCTCGTCAACGCCTGTCGGGTGATGAAGCCAAAGGCGATGAGCTCCAGTATAAGCAACTGATACGCCAGATGATTACTGAACTTGAAGACCTGCTCAAAGCGCTCAAAGTCTGAGCGGGTGTCATCAGAGGAGGCGTCTGCCTCCTCATAGCCAGCCTTTTATCCTTTCTAGCTATCTCTTATTTTATTCATCTGCCCCATCGGTTCTGGGAACAAGCGTCTGGTAATACAAGGGTTGGATTCTTTTCGCCGCAGATCATGCTAAGCGCCGGCAGAAAACGCAGTCCCTCGACTTGGATTAATCGAGGCGACGCCTCGGCTGTCTCAACCGCATTTTTCGGGGCCTGCAGGTGTACGCAGGTGTACACATATAGCAATACAGCAGCTTGCCTTAAGTTGGTATGGGGCCGATTGTCTATGGCTGATGTACACTGTTGCAGTGTTGTAGGAGGCAATTAATGCTGGAGCAAGTTGATTTCACCGCCGAACAAGCAGCCATGCTAACGCCCTTGCTGAAGCTCTTGGTCAGCACGGTGGTGCTGGTGGCGGCAGTGTTGATCCTGCGCGCCGTCAGTGCGCGCTTTATCCGTAAAAATGTGTCTACGGCGGAGCTACGCAGCAAGTGGTTGGTACAGTCGCGTAACGCGCTGATTCTGTTGTTTAT
>JBFKDP010000291.1:0-5242 GCA_041619575.1 Litorivivens sp. | reverse complement strand
CAGAGCCCGGTTGTGCGCGGCTGGCGAGATGGAAATGGGCAAGGTAGTTCACAACTGGTTGTATTGGCCGTAGTAGGCGCCGAGGTAGTGGTCGAAATCTACCGTGTCAGCATTTTCAATGGCCTGCTGGTCTGCCAGCGATTGCTGTGCAGTCTGATTCGCTGCTTTTAGCTCGTCATCGCTGAGTGGTTTTTGGGCATAGTACTGGGCCTGTTCCCGGGCGCAATTCATCATGTAGTCATAGTAGGACAGGTTCTGTTCGCGCAGAGTGGCGAGCATCGTCGCCGAGGGTGTCAGCTCGGGATTGCGAACACGATCGCGCATCAACTTGACAACGTTTTCGTAGCTGTCACTGTCATGCGCTTTGTCCAATGCCTGCGCACATGCGCTGACGCTGTCGAGAATGGAGTGAGCCCACTCACCCAGGTTGACCTCATTGCCGTGATTATGCAGCTGGAGGCCGGGTTCGCGGCCCCTGTCGACTACCTTCAGCAGGTTGGCACCAATTTCGGCATAGACGGACTCGTTGCAGACAGGGCTGTCGGCTAGCAGGCAAAATAATAAAAAGGCGTCGAGAAACTGTATCTGCTCTCGGGTAATGCCGACAGGGGTTTCGGGATTGACGTCGATGCAGCGAACTTCGATGTATTCGACGCCACCCCGTTTTAGTGCGCCCAGCGGAATCTCACCCGAGGCGGTAACGCGCTTGGGCCGAATGGGGCTGTAGAACTCATTCTCGATTTGAAGCAGTCCATCCGATAATTGCTCACTGTCCGGTATCTGGGCGTAGTCGCTATGCGGCGTGACAATGGCAGACTTCAGGGTGCGAATGTAGTTGTCCAAGGTGTTGTAACAGATATTCAGCTTGCTCTGTGCGTCACTCTGATAGCCGAGGTCACCCATGCGCAGGGAGGTACCGTGGGGGTGGTAGAGTGTGCCCTTTTGCAGGGTTTGCAGGCCGTTGCTTTTGCCTTCAAGGAAGCAGCTGCAAACGGCAGGTGCCGCCCCGTACAGGTAGACCAGCAACCAGGAGTAGCGTCTGAAGTTGCGAATCAGCCCGAAGTAACTTTCGGTTTTAAAGGCTTGGTCCACGTCTTGGCCGCGGGCTTCTGCCAGCCATTGCCAGAGACTGTCAGGCACTGAAAAGTTGTAATGAATGCCTGAGATGGTCTGCATTCGCCGCCCGTAGCGCTGCCCCAGACCAAGTCGATAGAGGGTTTTCATACGCGCAACATTTGAGCTGCCATACTGGGCAACCGGAATTTCATCATCGGGGCCTAACAGGCAGGGCATGCTGCCCGGCCAGAGCATTTCATTGTCGAGGCTGGCGTAAACGAAGCGGTGAATATTCGTAAGCTGCTCGAGGGTTGTGTCAATATCCGTGCTAACAGGCGTTATGAATTCCAGCAAGGCCTCGGAAAAATCTGTGGTGATCTGGGGGTGGGTCAGCGCCGAGCCAAGCCTGGCAGGATGCGGAGTTTTCGCCAGCTCGCCCTTTGCATTGACGCGCAGGCTTTCCTTTTCTATGCCACGGCGAATGTCCCGCAGGCTTGCGACGTTGGCATTTAGGGCGTTAAGAACAGTGGGGGTGGTGCTTGGCAAGACCTTAATCCTCAGTCGCGGTAGCGCACGGCAGGCAAGTGTAATCGGCGCTTCCAGAGGGCACAAGTTGCAATTGGGCGCCAGCTTTGTGCATTCGTGTAAGGCACCGTGATGTCGGGTAGCAAAAAACACTCCACACACTAAATGTACAGCCGCGATGCATTGCGCTGCCCGCTCGTGTAGTTTACGTGTTCGGGGTGTCAGCTGCCTATGCAGTCTGGGGTCTCAAACGTGAATAAATGGTCATTACCTGCGACGAACGAACGCGAATAATGCGGGCTTGGTATACACAGGAATAAAACATGCAGCTCAGCGATATCGATATTTATAACCCGGATACCTATGAGGCCGCCGTTCCTCACGATCAGTTTCGCCTGTTGCGCGATGAAGCGCCGGTGTTTTGGCACAAGCACCCCGATGGGGGTGGCTATTGGGTCATTAGCCGCTACGAGGATGTGAGAAAGGTTTCGCGTGATCACGCAACCTTTTCCGCCCAGCGAGGCTTTGTCATGGTCGATGAATTGCCGCCGGAGATTTTGCCGATGGCGCAGGGTCAATTGCTCGGCATGGATCCGCCCAACCACGGGCCTATTCGACGTGCGGTTATTGAGCGTTTTACCTCAAAAATGCTGGTACAGATGGAGCCCATGGTCAGAGCAATTGCGCGTGAGGCTCTGCTTGAGGCGCGTGAAAAAGGCGACTGTAATTTCGTGTTTGATGCCGCAGGCAACCTGCCCACGGCGGTTATCTGTAGCCTGATGGGTGTACCGCGAGAAATGTGGGGGCAGATCCGGCATTGGTCCGACATGCAGACATCGGCCGGTGACCCCGACCTGGGTGCAAGCATGGAGGAGACCCAGCAGGCCAGTATGGATATGGGCATGTATGGTTACCAGCTGGCGCAGGAGCGCAAGGACAAGGGCGGTGACGACCTGATTTCATTGCTGATCAATGTCGAAGTGGATGGGCATAAAGTAACGGCTGAAGAGTTTGCCTCACTCTTTATTCAGATAACGGTTGCGGGCAATGAGACCACGCGCTCGATGATTGCGTCCGGTATGCATGAATTGCTGAAGCAGCCAAGCCTATATCGCCAGCTGGAGGCCGATACGAGCTTGCTGCCCGGCGCGGTGGAAGAAATGCTGCGTTGGTCGACGCCGCTGCATTACTTTAGGCGCACGGCTACCTGCGATACCGAGCTCCACGGTCAGAAAATTCGTGAAAACGACAGGGTGGTGATGCTGTATTCGTCTGCGAATTTTGATGATCGCGTCTTCGAATCACCGGAGACCTTTGATATTACCCGCTCGCCCAACCCCCACCTCGCGTTCGGACACGGCATCCACCTCTGCCTGGGCGCCAATCTGGCGAGGCTTGAAGCTAGGGTTTTTTTTGAAGAGTTCTTTGAGCTGTTTTCCGGGGTCGAACTGGTGGGCCAGCCCCGGCGCATTCGCTCGAATCTGGTCAATGGTTTAAAAGACTTGCCGGTCAGGCTGCTGGCGCGCTAAGGCGCCAGCGCACCTGTCCAATCTGAATCAGGCGCTGGCAGCTACCTGTTTTGCGGAGACTTTTTCAGCCCATTGGCGTTGGGCCGTTTCTCTGGAGGGGTAGATTTCGACACCGGCCTGATATTCGTTGCCAACCTTGCCCGACCACTTGATTTCGCCAACCAGGCTGAGCGGGTATTCTTCACCATTGTCGACAAATAGCCGGAGAATACGCTCGGGGTTGAGCGGCTCCTTGGTTGAGATCAGCATGCCACTGGCAGAGATATCGAGGGTGCGCGCCAGCGCCAGCTTGGCGGGTGCCATGCTCTCTGGCTGGGCTGCTTCAAGTTCGACGAAGACCAGCGAGTGGTCGCCAAATCGATGCTGTTTGCGTCTATCCTGTTCCATCGCTGCGTCCTGCAGAATTTAAGGTACAGCGAGAATATATCACGAGCCTACCTAAGACCTCTACGAGAGCCTGAAAAATGTGAGCTGTATCACAGGCTTGGGCGTATTAGGCGGAGAGCTGATCGTCGTCTTTGCGGAGGTTTCCGCTGTGTTTGAGAAGCATCAGGCTCAGACGGTTTTGCCAAAGCAGGTAGTCTGTACCCAGGTGATCTTCGATTTTCAGACCCATTAGATGCCGGTTGGTGGCGGTGGGTACGGCCCAGCGGACGGTGCCGTAAAGGGTGAGATCATAACCCGCTTCGAAGTCAAAGCGCAGCCGGAACTGACTTTGCGCCTTGAGTGGCGCATCGCAGCGCACCATCAGGCCATGTTTGGAGACGTTGAGCACCTCGCATTCCTTGCGACCCGCAGCCAGCTGGAAATCGTCACCCATCAGGTAAATGTCAAGGCAGCTGGAATCCTGCGGTGGCAGGCGGCTTTCTCGGCGGTTGTCAGACATGCTCTAGCTTCCGTTGGTTCGGTTGAGGGTCTAACTCTACTGGAGGCAAGCGCAATTCATAGCCGTAATTCTACGTAGATTCAGCGTAGCACCGTCAACAGGCGGTCCAGCAGGCGTTCAAGTTTAGCCAGCGAGTTGCATTCGGCGACATAATGGCAGGCGCTCTGGTAGCGGCGGATTTCTGAATCGCCACTGTTCCAGTGGCTGCGGGGTTCGGGGTTAAACCAGAGCAATAACTTGGCCCGATGATAAATGTCGCGTAAATCCTCCAGCCCGGGGTCGGCACTGTTGGCGCGGCCGTCGCCGAGGATAATCACGGTTGTATTGCGATCAATGCGGCTGCGGTGTTCGTCGGCAAATTGCTTGAAACTGCTGCCGTAGTCGCTGCTTCCTCTGGCCCATCGTTGGTTGACGATTTCGACCGCCTGCTCGGCGGGATGGCGGTCAAACAGTTCGGAGACTTCATATACCTGGCTGGTAAAGACAAAGCTGCGAATGCGTGGCATGACTTCGCTCATGCTGTAGAGGAACAGCAGCAGAAAGCGCGCATAGGTGGAGACGGAGCCACTGACGTCGCAGAGCACATAGAGCTTGGGCTGGTCGCGATGCTTTTTCTTCCAGTAGGTGTGGAAGGGCACGCCGCCATAGGCGATATTTCGGCGCAGAGTTTTCGCCATGTCGAGTTTTCCGCGCCGATCGATGCGGCGGCGCTGGCGATGGCGGGTAGCGAGCTTTTTAGCCAGTGCGCGGATCAGGGGGGGTAACTGGCGTAGGTGGTAGTGTTCCAGGGCCGACAAACGGGTATTGCGCAGAGCCTGCTGCTGAATGCTGCGACCTGCAGCGTTGGCATTTAACAAAAGCTGGTGCTCGACAGCGTCACGCGCGGCCATGTCCAGTTCGTGGCGGCGCTGCTCGAGCCATTCAATGGCGCCTTCTACAGATTCAGATTCGATCTGCTTTAAGACCTCAATGGCCTTGTCGAGTTGGCCAATACCGGCAGCTTCGCCGAGCCGGCGCCGATAGATGCCTTTCTGGGTCGTAAAGCGGATACCTTCCAGATGAATGCCGTCGGCGGCTTCCTGAACGGCGACGGTCAGGGTTGAGGGGCGGCCCTCGGTGGCGGCTTTTACCAGTGGGGCATCCAAAGCCGCCGCGACCTCGGGATCTGAGGCGACGGCCTCGGGCAGCTCAAACTCACCGGCTGCAGCAGGCTGTTGGTTTTCTTGTGGGTTTGCGCTGGCTTCGT
>JBFKDP010000290.1:0-5310 GCA_041619575.1 Litorivivens sp. | reverse complement strand
TCTGCACTTTACGTTTCACTTCACCCATTCAACTTCTCCTGCATGCCGCTTTTGGCCATAGTGTTATTCTGTTTCCTGACCGCCGCTATCCTGCTTCTCAGAGCGTTCCTGCAAGGCTTTTTCGGCCTTTCGCAGTTCGCTTTCCAACACATCAAGCATCGTATTCCAGCCGGTGACCAAGGCCTCACTGGCATCTTCGACCATGACGCCGACATCCTTGCCACGCAGGCTGGCCAATTCCTCTTCCAATCTGTTGTTGTCTTTCTGAATGACTTCGAGCTCGGCTTTGATCGCCGACAATTCCTGCGCCATATCGCGCTGAAATGCCTGATTGCTGCGCAACTGGTAATACTGCAAACCAACCAAGCCAGCCATGACAAGACAAACCAGAAGGACTAAAGCTCTGTTCATAAGACCACACCCAATCAATTGTATTTAGCCTACAAGCGCACTACTCTTTTAACAATAACTTTCCAACGAAATGACAAACATAGACCAAGCAGCACGCAGCCTAAGGCATAGGCATGCAGTGACTCCGCGGGAGCCTACATAACTTAATGAAAATTCAATTACTGCTGACTGGCAACGAACTGATGGCCGGGGATATCGTCGACTCTAATTCCTCGATGATCGCCGATTTTCTGGGGCAACACGGCTGGCGGATATCACGCAAAGTCACGGTGGGCGACGATTTGACCCTGCTCGTTTCTGAAATTAAAACACTGTGCCAGAATGCCGATGTACTGGTGATCAACGGCGGTTTGGGCCCTACTGTAGATGACCTCACCGCACAGGCACTCGCTCTGGCCGCAGGGCTTGAATTGGCAGAACATCCGGCAGCGATGGATCACCTTCACACCTGGTGTGAGCGCCGCAATTTCGTCCTCAATCAGGCCAATCTCAAACAGGCCATTCTGCCTGTCGGCTGCGACATTCTTGCGAACGAAACCGGTAGCGCCGTCGGCATCCATATGCGCATCGATGGTTGCCAGATATTTGCGACGCCCGGTGTTCCCTCCGAGTTGCGGCCGATGTTTCGACACGAAGTAATCCCGCAATTGTTAGCCAATTTCGACTCAGATAGCATCGAAACCCGGCGCCTGCTGGTGTTCGGCCGCGGTGAATCCACCTTGCAGGAAATGATCTCTGATCAGTATCCCCAATGGCCACAGGAGATCGACCTGGGCTTTCGCGCCTCAATGCCCGCGCTGGAAGTCAAGCTGACCGCCAGTGGCGCCAACGCCGCGCAACTGGACAACTGGCAGCAGCGTTTGATCGATGACATTTTTCAGGATACCTACATTGCCAATGCGCCCTCTTCACTGGCCCAAGCCACCGTCGACGCGCTCTACAAAGAGCAACTCAGGCTGGCTACGGCGGAATCCTGCACAGGCGGGATGATTGCCAGCCAGATTACCGATATTCCGGGTGCATCGCAGGTATTTGAAGCGGGCTGGGTGACATACTCCAACGCCATGAAAACGGCCCAATTAGGGGTTGATGAGTCTATGCTGGAAACTCTGGGAGCCGTCAGCGAGGATGTAGCAATAGCCATGGCAGAATCGGCCCGCCAACACAGTGGCGCCGACATTGCGATATCTGTAACCGGCATTGCCGGCCCAGAGGGAGGCTCGGAAGCCAAACCGGTGGGCTTGGTTTGGATCGCCTTGGCCAACGCCGATCAAACCCGCAGCTACGCCCTGCATATGCCCTATGGGCGCAGCCTGTTTCGCAGCTGGGTGAGTGCCATATGCCTGGACCTGGTCAGGCGGGCGGCATTGGGTTACACCCTACAGCCAAGCTATCTCCAGCGGCATTTAACGAAAACTCAAGACAAGTAAGCTGCGGGGCACAATGCCCCGCAGGACCGTTCAGGCAGCCTTGGCCTGGAGATGTTCGTCAATCCATTGCAGCAGCATGGTATAGAAGCCAGTAATGATTTCGGCCGCTTCCTCTTCACTGACACCAACCGGGCTCGCAGAGCCGCGCCAATCCACACGACAGCTATTGGCGCCGGTTGAAACCACTGTAGGCCCCGCCTTGTAATCCGTTACCGGCATTGGTATGCCGCTTGGGATCGTATAGGTAAAGCTCATGTTTTCGTGATCCATTTCCTGCAGCACTTCATCAATAGGCTCCATATCCGGCATGAAAATGCGCCGAATCATACCGGGGCCTTCGCCAATGACTTCAACCTTGTCCATACCCGGCGCCCAACTGATATCGCCAAAATTAGACAACAGCTCCCAGACCGTCTCGGCGGAAAAGTTGTAGTCTCGTTGCAGCAGCACTTCTGCCATGTGTTTACTCTCCTGTTCCTGTCATTAATCAAGTTTATTGTTGTTGCACTTTTGCAGCATGGGCGCATTGGCCTATTCGGTCAGGCCGGTGCCGAAAATTGCTAATGCCCACCCTTTAAAAGCCTGTTACGCTTACGCGAACTACAGCGACTCCCGGTTTTTTCTGCTATGCCTAATAACACTAATAGCCGTCCTGCATGGCTGTTCAGCATGGATTCGGATCAATTCTATGCTGCACCAACCACCACCGGTGGGTTGAAAGCCTACTTTCTCGAGTACAGTGCTCAGCCTGATGCCGCAGACATCGAACTGGTGCATTTTCGCGACGGCGATGCGGCCCTCGCGTGGCCCGAGCAATGGCGCGACCATGCACTAGCCAGAGCTCAGGAAGCCATTGCACAAGGCCTGACACCCATCGCCGGCTTTAGTTTCTATACCTGGAACGCTGCCGAATTCCTGGCGCTGATCCGCGAAATGAAGGCCAGCTGCCCGGAGTTGCTTATCGTTGCCGGTGGTCCCCACGTACAACAAGCCGAAGATTACCTTTTTGAAGACCCCATTGACCTCATAGTTTTGGGTGAGGGCGAGGAAACTTTTCAGGAATTGCTTGATAATCCGTCAAAAGACAATTGGGCAAATATCGCCGGGCTGGCCTACTTAAAGAATGGAGAACTGATCAAGACAGCCGAGCGCAAGCGTCGTATTGATCTGGATGCCCTGCCTTCGGCTCTGAACGTGGTTCCGCTGACCGACAAAAACGGTAAAGCGCTCTACGATTCCATCTCCTATGAAACCAGCCGTGGCTGTCCCTTTAAATGCGCCTTTTGCGAATGGGGCACGGGCGCCATCGGCACCAAGATGTATCAATTTTCTCTCGAGCGTGTAGAGCGCGACTGGCGACAGATTGTCGCTGCAGGCATTAAGGATATCTGGCTGGCCGACTCCAACTTTGGTGCGCTCAAGGATGATTTGGCCAAAGCCCAACTGATCTGTGACCTGAAGGCGGAAACTGGCTACCCCAGCACCTTTGCCACGTCCTGGTCGAAAAAACACAGCCCTCGCGTCCAGCAGATTGTTCTCTTGCTGAACAAACACGGTCTGCTGCCACACTATCAACTGGCGCTACAGACGCTAACGCCCCTGGCACTGGAGCTCAGTAACCGTACCAACATGAGTTCCAACAAATATGAACCCATCGCCAAGGAAATGGCCGCCGAGGGCGTGCCAATCGCAGCGGAATTGATCTGGGGATTGCCGGGCGACAATCTGCGCGACTTTGAAAGTAATCTGGACACATTGCTGGCGACATTCCCAAACATCAATATTTTCGGTTACACCCTACTGCCCGGCACTGAGTTTTACGAAAAACGCCATGAATACCGCATCGATACCATACCGGTTGCGGGCTACGGCAAGGCGAAGGGCGAGTATGTCGTGGGTTGCCACACCTTCGACCGAAACGAGGGCTTTGAAGGCTACTTCCTAATCAGCGCACACATCCTGTTTGTGCACGGTCACCTGCTACCGCTCACCACCCGTTTTCTCGCGTTATCCGGCACCCAAGGCATTTCACCCCTACTGCGCACGGTCTTGCGGGCAGCACTACTGGAATACGCCGACGAACTGGACGGCCTGACGGATCAGGACAGGATGGCCGTCTACGAAAACCGCGCAACGATTTACCTTGCCCTGCTCGCCTCTCCCCAGCGCACCTATCAATTACTGGAACGCGAAATCAGCGCCTGGCTCCGCATCGAAGGGCACAGCGATGCCTTTATTGAGCAACTGCGCTGTGTGTTGGCGCTCGACAAGACGCTCAGCCCACGTATTGGCGCAAAAGCCAGCGCTTGGCAGCACTTTGAATTTGATGCCGAATCGCTACTGAAGTCGCTGGGCGCGATGGACTTGCCGGACTGGGAGCGGATTCTCAACGAACAGCAGGATGTACTGATAGAAACCCCGGGGGGGGTGGGTGAAGTACTCAAAGATCCGGACGGCGGCAGCTGGCTAAAAGGCAAAATACTGCACACCGCCCTGAGCGTCGACCGACTGCCGGCCTGATCGCTTCTAGAGGTTGAGTTAAACGTTGGCCTCAGAAAAACCCGCCGCAGTCAGCGCATCACGCAAGCGCCCGGCTTCTCTGGCCAGCGCCTCGGGCTCCGCCTGACGAGCCTTGGCAAAACTGATGTCTTCCATCGTGTTGATTGGCACTAGATGTAAATGGGTGTGCGGCACTTCCAAACCGACGATCTGTACCGACACCCGCTCACAGGCATAGACTGATTTGATCGCTTTGGCGATATTGCGCGCCACGATCATGCAGTGATTCGACAGCTCTGCCGACATATCATCCCAGTGATCCACTTCCTCCACGGGAATCACCAAAACGTGTCCCGGGCAAATCGGTGCTATGGTCATAATCGCCACAGCCTGCTCATCGCGCCAGACAAAATGGCCGGGTAATTCACCCTGGATAATTTTACTGAAAATCGTCGACATCCTACTGTCCCCTCCTGTTTTTAGTTGACAACATAAGTCTTAAACCTTTGCGCAAGTGATGCTCCACCCGTGCCCTGCCCTGCAGAGAAAAGCGCTGGCTCAGTTCCTGCCAGCTGCGAGCCTGCAACACCTTTGCAATAACGACTGCAAGCTCTGAATCCAATTCACAATCGGCGATACGACCGGGCCATTGCAGCAGATATTCACAGATCGCCGGATAAGCGTGGTCATAGGCGATCTCTCCACTGACATAGCGTAACACTTCAGTGCTGGCCTCCCCTCTTGTTTGGGGAATCTCCAAGGCATTTAACAACAACAGCGCGACCTGCCACTCCAAGTGCTGAAAGGTTTCGCGGAGTTGGAGTGGAAAGAAGCGACTGAAGCGGGTAAACGCCGTATCGAGCATTACCGTCGCTTCTGCTGACAAGGGTTTTGCAACTAGCAGCGCATGGCCGCCACTGCAGGGGTCGCGGCGCACACCCAGTCGCAGTGGCAAATAATCGGCGCCTAG
>JBFKDP010000289.1:0-5327 GCA_041619575.1 Litorivivens sp. | reverse complement strand
GGCCCGCGGTATGCATCACCGCCGTGGCAATGTCGAATACCCGTGCATACAAACGTTCGACTACCTCCATCAACACCCCTATACGGGTTTCAGCCGGCGCAAAACCCCAGGCCCGAATGCCACTGCCCGCGGCCTCGAATAAGGTATCGATATCAGACCGTGGATAGCGAATTTCCAGTGCCTTCTGGGTATAGGGCGATACCTCCTCGCCGAGAAAGCCGTGTATACCCGGCTGATCAATCTCGAAGGTCTTATGCTGACACGCCGCAAGGAAGGCCTCGGCCTTATTTAACTGGGCTTCGCGCTGCGGATGCTCGTGTAGCTCAGGAAAAGCACTCCAGTGATAACGTTCGCGACAGGCCACTTGCGCCTGCTCAAATCGTTCTAAATGCCGCTTGTATAAATCTGTCTGCACCCTGATCCCCCGCCTTAAATGCCTCTGCTCCAGCACGTTACCTTTCACACCCGCCGCCACTGCAGTGCGTGCAAACGCGTGCCTTCCTGCGCCGACAGCGTCAGAAATTCACCGTCAAACTGCACCCTGCGCCGCTGTTCACTACCGACAAAATTTGGATTCAGGGCAATATCCACCATATGTACAACCTCATCACCTTCCAGCCGATAACTGCCGCCATAGCTGAAAAAACTGTCAAAGGCGGCTGTCTTTTCAACGTCCGGTGCTTGCTGTGGTAAAGGGCTCGACAGCAAACTCCTCTGAGCACGACTGATAGCCGCCAACATCCGGCCATTGTCACTGTAGACAAGGCTACCCTGCGGCGCATCGCCAAAGGGCCGACGCTCCGTGCGTCCACTAGAAAAGGCAATGGTCCAGTCAACCAGCGACCAGGCTCCAATTAATCGCTCCCGCATATTGCTCATTCCTCGTAATCAGGATATCCGCTCAATCAACATGGCTATGCCCCCGCAGGTTTGGCAAACTCGCGACCATCGGCCCAGGTCGCGTGAAATCCGGCGGGCACTTTGACGGGCAGCTGCACTCTGGCAACTGGTCCGGCCTCAATATCCTGAGCATCCCAAATACGCAGCTCCGAACTCATGTCACGCTCGTTAATGCAGTAACCAAGCAAGTAGCCATCGTCTTCATGGCGGGCATTGTTGCGCGGCGCAAAGGCAACTTCCGACCCGAACACCCCGTTCTCGTAGCAATACTGGGACCGGCTACCGGTTTCAAAGTCGTACTTATAAATCCCGTCAAACTTCAGCGTATTTACCGGTGCGATTGATTGAATATAGGCGTAACGATTTTTCTGCCCCGCATAATTTAAATTAATACTCGGAAATTCATTAATGGCATCGTCAAGGTCGCGACTGGTGCACTGCCCGGTCTTGAGATTCATGCGCCATTCACAGGGCACGGCATTCAGCGCAAGGACTTCAACCATCGCTTTGTAAGGGCCAAATTCATCGCCACTCGCATGGGGGTTAGGCACCATCTTGCAGCCGAGCATCACCACGTCGTCGCCCTCCTCCCAGGCATTGATCACGTGATAGATATAGCAGGGCTCCGTTTCGAACCAACGCACTGCGCCCGTTGTGTGACGGTCAACAACGCCAAAGCGGGTTGGTTGATCGGCAATCATAATGGACCACTGCTTTTGCCGAATTGCCTGCTCACTGAACACCACGGGCAGGTCATGCAAAATAATATGGTTTTTCGTAAAGGCCATATCGTGGGGCAGGCGCGGCCCGGGCAGCTCAATGCGTTGAAAGTGCTGCAGTTGATTTTGGCGATCGACAATACCCACACTCATCCAGGGTTCATAAAGCGCATAATCAAAAAAGAGAAACTCGCCAGTTTTCGGGTCGGTTTTGGAATGCGCGGACACATGACGCGGCAGCTCGCCGCCAAAGCTTTCTTCACCCACCGTCGCCAGCGTTCGCGGGTCCACACGAACAGGGTTGCCGCTTATGTACCACAAACCCATCAGCTGACCGTTATGCAGAATGACATCAGTATTGGCTGTGTCTTTGTACACCTTGGGGGAGCGCTCTGTTGTCGCTCGCTCCATTACCCCACCCACCGGGCAACGCCCCTGTTCATCGGCGAGAAAATCTGAAGAGCGTACATAGCGGTTGCGATATTCGGCTATACCATTCTCAAGGTAGACCGCATGCATCATGCCGTCGCCATCAAACCAATGGTGCATGCCAACGGGTTCTACGCGCGGATTGGGTCCGTTGCGGACGTAACTGCCACAGATGTCCTTGGGAATCTCGCCAATGACGCTGAGGTTCAGCACCGTCGACTCCTGTTCGACACCACGATAAATACCGTGCAGATAGGGGTTGCGGCTATTGAGGC
Organism: Litorivivens sp.; assembly: GCA_041619575.1. Taxonomy (GTDB): domain Bacteria; phylum Pseudomonadota; class Gammaproteobacteria; order Pseudomonadales; family Spongiibacteraceae; genus Litorivivens. Next base: position 3,004 of record JBFKDP010000289.1, on the reverse strand, counting down.
TGGCGTTATCCAAGGCGACTGACATGGTGAGTTCCCCGTTACTCGTGACGAATGCGTGCCTGCCGCGCAAGCGCTATTGACAGGTTCTGTAATGCAAGCTTAGGATTGCATTGTAGAACTATAATAACGACTGTCAAGCTAGTGGCAGCAGCAATGAAGAGACGAAAACCCTCATGACTACCGACACCACAAACCTGCCGTGCAACGTCTGGGAACTCTTCGAGTCAGCCGTCAACGGCAACCAGGAACGTGAAGCGGTCATCGACCCTCTCGATCGCGCAGAACTTTGTCCGGGTGAGAGCAATCGCTGGTGTTTTGCGGAACTTCACGACAAGGCACTGCGAATTGCCGCCCTCCTGCATAGCCAGGGCGTCGCGGCCGGTGACCGGGTGCTGGTGCAACTGCCCAATATCACAGAGCTGGTCGCCGTCTACCTGGCAGTCGCCAGACTGGGCGCGATTATTTCGCCCGTGCCCATGCAGTACCGGCGCCATGAATTGAAAGGGATTATCGCAGCAGCGAAGCCGCGCACTGTCATAACCATTAGTCAATTCAAGGAAAGCAAACCTCTGGCAGAAATCGAGTCATTGCTAAGCGAATCTAGCGCCTGCATCGTGCTGGGCCAATGCAGCACAGATCAACAAGTGGAACTTGCAAGCTTCGCCAACCTGGAACCGCTTGATGCGAGTATTCCAAGGCCAGATGCCGACGCACTGTATACCCTGTGCTGGACGTCCGGCACTACCGGTACGCCCAAGGGGGTACCGCGGCGCCACCATCACTGGTTAGCGATGCTCCCCGTTTTTGAGGATGCGACCGCCTTGCCGGAGTTTGCCACTATGCTGGCACCCTTTCCCATGACCAACATGGCAGCGATCAGCACCTTTCTGATTTACTGGCTCAGGGTAAAAGGCCGGCTAGTACTACATCACCCTATGGACCTGCCCATCTTCCTTACCCAAATTGAGGAAGAAAAAGCCGAATATACGGTTGCTCCTCCCGCCTTGCTGAACCTCTTGCTCGCCAAACCAGAGTTGATGGCAGCGAAAGATCTTTCCAGCCTGAAGGTTATCGGTTCCGGCAGTGCGCCGCTGTCCGCGAGCATGATTGCAGGTTTTCGTGAGCGCCTGAATATCGAGATCGTCAATATGTTTGGCTCCAACGAGGGCTGCTGCCTGGTCGCAGATGCGCAAGATGTGCCAGACCCGCAAAACCGCGCTACCAATTTTCCGCGCTTTGGCTACAGCCGCTTTGGCTGGCGCAATCGCATGGCCGAGCAATTGTTCACACGACTGGTCGACACCGAAACAGAAGAACTCATTGAAGCGCCGGGGCGTGCAGGCGAACTGCGTATTAAGGGGCCAACGGTCTTTGAGGGCTACTGGCAAAGCGACGAGGATCGTCAGCAGGTGTTCGATGCTCAAGGCTTTTTTAGAACTGGCGACCTGTTTGAAATCACCGGCGGCAACAACGAATTCTATCGATTTGTTGGACGCTGCAAGGACATCATCATTCGCGGTGGCATGAAGATCTCTCCGGAGGAAATTGATCAAGTCCTTGCTGGCCACCCCGACATCGTCGAGGCCGCAGTCGTCGGTGTCGCCGACGCTGTCTTGGGCCAGAAGATTGGCGCGGTTATTGTGCCACGCCGCGAATCCGCGCCGGATTTACAGGCGCTATGCGATTACCTTAGCGAACGCGGTCTCGCCCGTTTTAAACTGCCGGAACACCTTGCCATTTCAAGTACACTGCCACGCAACCCACTTGGCAAGGTGGTTCGCAGCGAACTGGAGAAATGTTTTCTGTGACAGAATTCGTCGATAATGAAGTTAAGCCAAACGAGACATTCAAGGCCCTGTGCGATCGCCTGGTTATTCCGGTCGTACAGGCCCCCATGTTTCTTGTCTCCGGGCCGGAGATGGTAATCGCTGCTGCCGATACGGGCATTCTCGGCTCCTTTCCTACCCAAAACGCACGCACCAGCGAACAACTGGCGCATTGGTTGAATACCATCACACAGGGTTGCGGTGACAAGCCCTGGGCCGCCAACCTTATTGTTCACCCCACCTACAAACGCCGCGACGAAGATCTCGAATTGTTGTTGCAGCACAAACCCGACCTGATCGTCACTGCGCTCGGCAGCCCCGGCCACATTATTGAAGCCGTGCATCGCGCCGGCAGTCTGGTCTTTGCCGACGTCATTAATCCGGTCTTTGCCCGCAAGGCCGTTGATGCCGGCGTCGATGGTCTGGTGCTGGTGTGCGCCGGTGCAGGCGGACACACGGGATCGCTAAGCCCCTTCGCCTTCGTCGACGCTGTACGCGAGTTTTGGGATGGGCCCCTGATTCTCGGCGGCGGTATCGCCTCCGGTAGAGGAATATCCGCAACGCGCTCACTCGGGGTCGATCTCGCCTACTTGGGAACCCGCTTTCTCGCCACGGCTGAAAGCATGGTGGCCCAAGACTATAAACAAATGGTCGTGAACAGTGGAGTTGACGACATTGTGTGTTCGGACGCTATTACCGGCGTTAAAGCGAACTGGCTGCGCGACTCTCTGACCAGCGCAGGACTGGACCCGGACAATATGCCGGAGAAATCAGCGATCGACGTCTCCGCCAGTGTTAATGCCAAACGCTGGAAGGATATATGGGCAGCCGGCCAGTCTGTCGGGCCAGTCAAGTCCATTGAGACAGTGGCTGAGGTTGTCAAATGCCTGCAGCAGGAGTGGCTCGCGTGCCAGAAGTCCTGAGACCAGATTCTATAACCATGCGCCCTTAGGCGCTGCATGTAGCACGAGGGGAGAAAATAACAATGCAACGCGCCCTACGTTTACAAACGACCCTGCTGGCAGCCGGACTGTGTTCATCGCTTGCACTGGCGCAACCTGTTCTGGAAGAAGTTATCGTTACTGCCCAATTGCGGGCACAGAGCCTTCAGGATGTTCCCGTGTCGGTAAATGCTCTTTCCGGCGACAAATTGATTGAAGCCGGCATCGATAAAATCG
>JBFKDP010000288.1:0-5349 GCA_041619575.1 Litorivivens sp. | reverse complement strand
GGTTGAGAAAGTGGGGTGAATGGCTGCTTCCGCGCCCAGCTCGGTGGAACCAACACGGGCGGTGTAGCCGATCAGGAAGTGAAATGCTGCGGCTTCATTGCTCAGAATTAAGATGGGTGGCAGTACACCGGAGACATCGCACGTCAGGAAGATAACGGTTTGTGGCTCGCCGGCAGAGTTTTGCGGAACACGCTTTTCTACGTGCTCAAGCGGGTAGCAGCAGCGGCCATTCTCAGTCAGGCTTGTGTCGTCGTAATCCGGAGTGCGGGTTTCGCCGTCAATTACCACGTTTTCAACGATGGCGCCAAAGCGGATCGCATCCCAAATGATGGGTTCATTGTCCTGGCTCAGATTGATGGTCTTGGCGTAGCAGCCACCTTCAATATTGAACACAGAACCTTTTGCCCAGCCGTGCTCGTCATCGCCGATCAGGAAGCGGGCGGGATCAGCAGAGAGGGTGGTTTTACCCGTGCCAGACAGACCGAAGAACAGTGTTGTGTCGCCTTCGTCGCCAACATTGGCCGAGCAATGCATCGGCATTACGTCTTTCTCGGGCAGCAGGAAGTTTTGTACCGAGAACATGGCTTTTTTCATTTCGCCAGCGTAGCGCATGCCTGCCAGTAGAACTTTGCGCTGGGCAAAGTTGATAATGACGCAGCCGTCTGAGTTAGTGCCGTCGCGCTCGGGGTCGCATACAAAGCCGGCCACGTTCAGGATGGTCCACTGTTCTTTGCCTTTGGGGTTGTACTTGTGAGGGCGCACAAACATATTGCGACCAAACAGACCTTGCCAGGCGGTTTGCGTGTGAACTTCTACAGGCAGATAGTGCTCTTCGTGGGCGCCGACGTGCAGGTGAGACACAAAGCTGTCGTGCTCGGCCAGGAAATCACCAACTCGATTCCACAAAGCATCAAATTTATCGGCTTCGAAAGGGCGGTTAACGCTGCCCCATTCGATGGAATCACTGGTTGAAGGCTCTTTGACGATAAAACGGTCGCCGGGAGAGCGGCCAGTACGCTTGCCAGTGGTGACTACCAGAGCCCCATTATCGGCCAGCTCACCTTCGCCTCGCGCCAGGGATTGCTCAATTAGTCTCGATGGCGCCAAGTCGGTGTAAACTACGGTTTCTGCACTCATTCTCTCGTCCTGTCAAAACGGTCCCGTGGGCTTTACAGCTCTTGTCGTGGGGCCTTGCAATATTGCCGCCGCTGCCGACATGCAGGGTGGCTGATTTTCGGGGGCGCCATTATGGCAAAAAAGCGGGTGTAGCGCTAATCCCAGATGCCGCTATGCCTTAGTGGCGCGTATTTTCCGCGTTGTCGCCAAAAAGTCCGGCAATTTCTGCGGGCGTGAAACTATAAGAGCGGTTGCAAAACTCGCAATTGACATCGATCAGGCCTTTTTCTTCCAGAATCGATTCCAGCTCTTCGCGGCCCAGTGATACCAGCACATGCTCCAGCCGCTCGCGACTGCAAGTGCACTGAAATTTAACAGGTTTTTCCGGGTGCAGGCGCAGCGACTCCTGGTGGTAGAGGCGGTAGAACAATTCCTCGCGGGGCAGTTCCAATAACTCCTGAGTCGTCAAAGTCGCTGCCATGTGACTCAAGTGCTCCCAGGCTGGAACCTGGCCGTCAGCGCCGGAGACGCTGCTGCCCGGGAGCTGCTGTAGCAGAAAGCCCGCAGCCCGCTGGCCGTCGGCTGCCAGGTGTATGCGGGTGGGGAGCTGCTCACTCTGGGCAAAGTATTCATCCAGGCTGGCGGCGATGCTGTTGCCGTCCAACGTAACGATACCCTGATAAGGCTTGCCTTTGCTGGGTTGAATGGTCAGGCAGAGCTGCCCTTTGTGAAACAGTGTTGCGAAATCTGTGCTGCTGGCCTGCTCGGAGCGGCGGGCGATTGCGCGGTAACTCTGCTCGTTAGTGATCTCCGCCATGATCAGTGGGATTTCACCGTCGCTGCGAATTTGCAGGGTCAGCAGGCCGTCGAATTTGATGGTCTCGGCAAGCAGGCTGGCGGCGGCAGACATCTCCCCCAGCAGGCGGGCGACGACCGGCGGATAGTGATGAATGGCCAGCAGTTCCTGGTAGCTGTGTTCAAGCTGCACCAACTCTCCGCGTACGGGGTTGTCGTCAAAGGTAAAACGGCTGATAAGATCTGGCATAGGGCTAAGGGTCGCTGCGATGGGTTGTCAATTCAGTGCTGAGTTTTAAAGCGGTGTATCTGGCGGCGCTGCTTTTTGTTGGGTTTGATCAGGTCTGCGCCGGGCCCAAAGGCCTTTCGCTGGGCTGCGCGCGCTTCACGTTGCTGGATACTCTCCGGCGTTTCCTGGTAGAGCTGCTGAGCCTCTGGAGCGCCGCGACGCTGGTCTGAGAGTGCGCGTACGATCACGATGCGTTCGTCATAGCCTTGGCGGATAGTGAGTTTGGCTTCCACCTCAACATCTTTACTGACCTTGCAGCGTGCACCATTGTAGTGGACTTTGCCCCCCTCAATGGCTTGCTTGGCCAGACTGCGGGTTTTAAAAAAACGCGCCGCCCACAGCCACTTGTCCAGCCGTACCCGCAGCGTAGGGTTTGTGCTGTCGTTCATGCGTTCGGCAGAAGCTCGTCAAAGTGGTGAATTGCCGGAAAGGCCAGGTTGTCGCGCATCGCCTGCTGACTGTCGGGTTGACGCAGTGTCAGCAAGTGGGCAATACCAAAGTCGGCGGCAGCTTGCAGCACGCTGGTATTGTCGTCTACCAGCAGGGTGCGTTTTTCGTCAAAGGGCGAGGTCTCGCTCAGTTTTAGCCAGAATTGGGGTTCTTCTTTTGCTGCGTCAAATTGGTGAGAGACGACGATTTTGTCGATCCAGCGGTCGAGGCCCGTCTTTTCCATCTTGATATCCAGGCTGTGTTCGTGAGCATTGGTCACTAGCCAGATTTCGCGATGGGAATCGCTCAACCATTGTAAAAACTCTTCAACATAGGGGCGGATGGCGATAAGGTGGTCGACTTCCCGCTTGAGGCTGGGTATGTCGAGGCTCAATTCCTGAGACCAGTAATCCAGGCAATACCAGTTCAGCTTGCCCTGCTGTGCAGTAATTTGTGTGATCAATGAATTGCGGACGCTTTCCAGCTCGCCGCCGTGGATTTCGCTGTAGCGTAGCGGCAGGTGCTGTGTCCAAAAGTAGTTGTCGAAATGGAGGTCCAGCAAGGTGCCGTCCATGTCGAGCATTACGGTATCAATGGCTTGCCAATCTATCATGTTAAAACGCTAGCCCCGGTCAATTAGCGGCGTATTCTAGCACTTCAGGGGCTTGGCTGGCATTGGGATGCTAGATCAGGGCAAGTATTTCTTCATTCTCGCGAATCACCCTGCGTTTGATCCGCATGTAGCTCGCCGTCATGGCAGCAGGCATTTCGGCGGCGCGCTGATCCTGAAACGTTTTCGAGGCATAAAAGCCGCTGACGCGGCGCAGTCGGCCGGATAGTCGGTCTTGCACGGGTACGATTGCGGCGGCGGAGGCCAGGGCCAGTTCGCGGCTACTGGCGATCAGGAATTCACGCCCTTCGTTAAGCATTGGGACGAGCTGATAATTGATAAAATCTGCTGTATTCATGGTTGACCCCCCGGTCTGGATGGCTGTTGAGCAGCCTCTGTGTTGTTGCGCTTATAAGGCGGCGTATGTATTAGGCGGCAAAGGTGTCTGAGTCGACGTTGGTTTCGTACTCCACGTAGTTCACGTTGAGCCACCAGTCACCGGCGTGAAACGGGTTCAAATGCTTGCGTCCACCGTTTGAGTATCCCGCCGGCACTTGGAAGGCCGCGGAATGATCGGTTGCAGGCGCAGGCTTTTGCTCTTTGCTGCCGACCTCCTTCAGGCTCTTGTCTGCTTTTGCTTTGCTCATTGGATCCCCTCCAAACATGTCATTTTTTTGCCACAAAACTCAGGGCTTTAAGTAGAGGGTTAGATTAGGGGGTGCCGAGGAGGGGGATAATCCGGTCAACTGCCTGCTCTACTAGGTAATTACCGAAATCATTATTTCGTGCTCTAGCGTTGTTCTGCAGGTGCGTAAAGGCCTTAAGAACCAGCGAGGACGCTGCCTTTCGACATTTATCTCTGGCTGGATTGGCGCGGCTTCAGCGCGATGAGCGAGGGTGCTCCACATAGTCTACATTCAGCCACCATTCGCCCGAATAATTGTCGCGCAAATGGGGTTTTTGCTTGTTGGTGTAGTCTTCTGGCGTTTCGAACAGGTGGCTGGCGTTGCTCGGTGAGGGCTTGCTGGCAGGCTTGTTTTCTGGGCGGCTGATATGGCGTTTTATCATAGGCACGGCGCTGCCCTCGCTCTCGCTGTTTTAGTGAAGAGTAGCGCTGGCGGGGGAGCTTGGGGAGTGAGGGAAAACCCTTACTCCCGTCGTGTACTTGGACGCTAGCCCTGATTACCGGAGGGGATGTCCTTGAAGGCCACGCCCTTGTCTGCGCGGGGCTCCTGGGGCAGTCCCAGAACCTGCTCGGCGATAATATTGCGCATCACCTCATCGGTGCCGCCAGCCAGGCGGATGCCCGGTGCGAACATGACCGTGTTCTGGAAGTGGGCGTGCTGCTCGGCGAGTGATTCGTCGCTGATAATGCCCGCATCGCCCATTAGTTGCATGGCGTAGTTGGCGATATCCTGATTCATCACCGCGCCGACCAGTTTGCCCAGTGCCGCTTCGGCGCCGGGTATGCCGCCTTTGGCGACGGCGGTCAGCATGCGATTGGTCGAGGCCTTGAGGCCGGCGTGTTGGCAATACCAGTGGGCGAGACGCTCGCGAACCAGCGGATTATTGCGCACCGGCTCGCCGTCAATTTCCAGTGACTGCACCAGCGCGAGAAACTCCGGAAAGCCGTCTGGCTGCACCCCGGAGATGGCCAGGCGCTCGTTCATCAAGACCAGCAGTGCTGCGCCCCAGCCGCCGCCCACGTCGCCCAGGCGCTGGGCGTCGGGGATCACCGCGTCGTTAAAAAAGACTTCGTTGAAGTGAGAGCCACCGTCCATCTGCGTGATGGGTTTAACCTCGACGCCGGGCTGTTTCATGTCAATAAAGAACATTGTCATGCCGCGGTACTTGGAGATGTCCGGATCGGTTCGGCAAAGAATTACGCCGTAGTCGGAGTGCTGCGCACCCGAGGTCCAGATTTTCTGGCCGTTGATGATCCACTTGTCGCCGTCGAGCTGGGCTTTGGTGCGCAGACCGGCCACATCGGAACCGGCGCTGGGCTCAGAAATCAGCTGGCACCAGACGTCTTCAGCAGAAGCCATGCGGGGCAGCAGCTCGGTTTTCTGCTCTTCGGTGGCGAAATGCATAATGGCCGGGCCACAGTTGC
>JBFKDP010000287.1:0-5350 GCA_041619575.1 Litorivivens sp. | reverse complement strand
GGGCTCGCGCAAGAACATCGTGCACCTCACGGCGGAGCCCCTGTTCGAGGTGATCCGCCACGACGTCACGTTCCCGTTCTACGCCGAAGTGGACGAGATCTACAACCTCGCGTGCCCGGCGTCGCCGATTCACTATCAGTACGATCCGGTTCAAACAACAAAGACCAGTGTTCACGGTGCTATCAATATGCTGGGCTTGGCGAAGCGTACTGGCGCCAGGATACTGCAGGCCTCAACCAGCGAGGTGTACGGTGATCCGGAAGTGCATCCCCAACCGGAATCTTATTGGGGCAATGTTAATCCGATTGGTCCTCGCTCTTGCTATGACGAAGGCAAGCGTTGCTCTGAAACCCTGTTTTTTGACTATCGACGTCAGTTTGAGTTGCCGATCAAGGTAGTTCGGATCTTCAATACTTATGGACCGCGAATGCACCCGCAGGATGGGCGAGTGGTTTCGAATTTCATTGTTCAAGCGCTGCAAAATGAAGCAATTACAATCTACGGTGACGGGCGTCAAACACGTTCCTTTTGTTTTGTGAGCGACCTGGTCGACGCCCTTATTTCAATGATGGCGACAGCGGACGATTTCTGTGGCCCGGTGAATCTGGGAAATCCCGGGGAATTCACCATGCTCGAATTGGCCGAAAAAGTGGTTGGGCTAACCGGTAGTTCTAGCCGCATCGTTCATGAGCCTTTACCGGCCGATGATCCGAAGCAACGACGTCCTGATATCACATTGGCGCAGGCCGAACTGGGTTGGCAGCCGACCATTCAATTGGAAGAAGGATTGAAAGAAACCATAGCCTACTTTGATCAGTTGTTAAAGGGAGCTAGCTCCTGAACTTCGATTTCATCCGCAGGAACGGGCTTTCTATCCAGCGGTACGAAAGTTCAGCAAGCGCAAACGTAGCAACAAAGTAGACGAGCAGGAAGACTAATAAACCTGCTGCCGGGCTCCCGATCCAATCCTGAATGTCCGGTAGAGACGGTCGCAGTGAATAAAGGATTGGCAGGTGGAAAATGTACGCACCATACGAAATCACGCCGAGCCTGGCGAGGTGAGGGTTGCGAAATAGCGTTGGAAGGATTTGGTTTCGGGTGATAAGAATTATCAACCAGGCGCTGAGTAAATTAAGAACAGTGTATCCCCATACGTACTGGTAGTTGTGTTCCATATGGATGGGAAAGCCAAGATTGACCGGTGAATTATAGGGGCCACTACGTGCCAGAAAGGTGCCAGACGCCATCCAGCCCAGTAAGAGAGCCAGGGCTACGCCGAAATATAATCTTGTTGGAGTGAGTAAGGTACTCCAGGGTTGACGCCACGCCCAATGGATCAGCGCACCCGTCGCGAATGCGTCTATATGAGTCGTTGACATTTGATATAGGGCTTTGTAGGGATCGATGGCAACCGCGGAGCTTGTTGTCCACCACGCGACTGACAGATAGCGAATGACAGGGCCGGCGACTACAAGAACAGCGCAAAACCGAAAGAAGTTTTTACCTCGAAGGAAAAAAACTGCCATCGGCCAGACCAAATAAAACTGCTCTTCAACCGACAGTGACCAGAAGTGCTCCAGATTGTGGTTCAAATTGCCGTCAAAGGTAATGGCAAACCAGTTCCAGACATACAGTGCGGCGTATGCAATCTGGCTGGAAGGGTAGTTAAACACCGCGATGCTGGAAAAGCTGGCGAGTATCATCAGCATCAGAAAAACGTAGTAGACCGGGAAGATTCGAAGCGTTCGGCGAGCGTAGAATTTTTTAATGAACCTGCCAAATGATTTTTCCTCGCGTTCCCTGAGCAGTATGCCGCTGATTAAAAAGCCGGACAGCACAAAAAAAGTCTGCATGGTAATCCAGCCCACTCCGAGCAGTCGCATATGTGCCAACATGACCGCGCACAATGCTAGGCAGCGTAGATTGTCCAAACCTGCGATATGTTTTTGGGTTGTATCGATGGACACAGCGGGATGATCCTCAACGGGGGATATATTTTTTATCGTGAGCATATAGCCTGTGAAATGAGAGCGCCAGTATTAATCCGATGGCTGCGTATAGGGAATCTTTGCCGGGTCCCTGTTGCAGTTGATTCAGCACCTGATTCAAGAGTACTAATATGAGAATTCGAAGTTTGGTTAACCGACTCCGCGGGAAGCGCACGTTTCAAGGCCCGGAAGAACAACGGAATGCCGAAGCTAAAGTGGGGGAAATTCGCGATATCAAGCCATCCCATCAGGCCATTATCGCCCAGGTGAATGGTCTGACACTCACCGGAACATTACGATTGGAGTCCCTTTTACAATCCGTTGAACACTGCATTGCTCGAGATATACCGGGCTCGTTTGTCGAATGCGGGGTGTGGAAGGGTGGCTCTGTACTAGCGATGATTCTTCAATTGCAGGAGCTCGGAGTAACTGATCGTCACATTTACCTGTACGACACTTTTGATGGAATGACTGAACCTACTGAGGAGGATACGTCCGTGTACGAGGCGCCCGCTCTGGATACCTGGCAAAAGGCATCCGAGCGTGGCGACACAGCCTGGGGGCGCTTTTTTGACGAAGAAGTCTTTTGTTTGGACGGGGTGCGCGCCGTATTGGAAGCGACTGGCTATCCTCAGGAATTTATACATATTGTTCAGGGGAAGGTAGAAGAAACTATTCCTGAGACGATTCCGGACGACGTGGCATTGTTGCGGCTGGATACCGACTGGTATGCATCCACTCGACACGAGTTGATTCACCTGTATCCCCGCGTGCCGACAGGCGGTGTGTTAATTATTGACGACTACGGCCACTGGGACGGTGCGCGCAAGGCGGTTGATGAGTATTTTCTGGAAACGGGATGCCCTCTTTTGCTACACCGCATTGACTATTCCGGGCGCGTTGCACTGAAGTTGTAAATGGCGAACGGGGAGCAAAGCCGGTTTTTAAAAGCGCCCGGACTGGACGAGATCCGGGGGCGAATGTTCGGGATGTGGCTTGTTTCGGCATTGTCGCAAGGGAGTGGTCAACTGCTGCAGCTTGTTGCCACGATGATTCTCGCGCGTATATTGTTGCCGGCCGATTTTGGGCTTATTTCGATGGCGCTGGTGTTTGTCGGTGTGGCCGATATTTTTCGGGATGCCGGCCTTTCTACTGCTACCGTGCGGGCGATTGATCTTCAGGATAAAAATGCCAATGCCATGTTCTTTCTCAACGCTCTGTTGGGAATCGGTATGGCGGTACTGGTCTTTCTGGCGGGCCCTCTGCTGTCTCATGTTTATGACGACCCCAGAGTGGCAGATATTGTCGCCGTGCTATGTGTCACCTTCATCATCAATGGTTTAAGTGCTCAGCATCAGGCTTTGCTACGTCGTCGTCTTCAATTCAAGTTGCTGGCAAAAATCAATGTTTCGGTTGTCTTTATTAGCCAGTGCGTTGGCGTGTGGCTTGCGTTCGACGGTATGGGCTATTGGGCGCTTGTGGTTACGATTATTGTTTCGGCTAGCCTTCGTCTGGTGTTTGTTGTCATGGCGAACCCCTGGATACCCGGTAAACCCACATTCGATCAGGTCACCCGGAAGATGGTGAGTTTTGGTTTGTACCTGGCTGCGTTTGGCTTAATTGGCTACGTTGCAAACAATGCTCATAATCTTATTATTGGCGCAACGTATGGTAGTGATGCTGTCGCCTTTTACAATAGAGCCTTTATGTTGCTGGTCATGATCCTGGGCTATGCGTCTGGCCCGTTTGCGACGATTGCTCCTGCCACACTTTCGCGCATGCACAACAGTGCGTCTGATTTCAGAGCAGGGTACCTCGAACTGTTGTCGTACAACCTGATTCTGGGCGTGCCCGTTTGCGTAATCTGCATTCTCGGAGCGAGTGAAATTATTGCGATTGTGCTTGGCGCACAATGGACTGTTTCGGCTGAGATATTCTGGCTGTTGTCGGTGTCTCTGATTCCTCGCATCATCGCGTCGAGCTCGGGTTGGATCTATCAATCCAGCGGTAATACCCGCGGTATGATGCTGTGGGGTATTGGTGGCTGGAGTTTTATATTGTGCTTGTTGCTTCTGGCGGCACCGTCTGGCATCGAAGCCGTGGCTACAGCCTACAGTGTCGCGATGTTCCTGACCGTCTACCCGTGTATGGCGATAGCCTTTCGCCGCACTACAGTGACCTTTCGCGATGTGCTGATTGCCTGCAGGTCTCCGCTGGGGGCCGGGCTGATTGCTTTTGGGCTTTCGTGGCTCGGGTTTTCCTATGTTGAGGGCATAGTGCCGATTGTTCGGCTTGGGCTTCTGGCCTTGGTATCATCGGCTATCTATATTTTGGCGCTTGTCGTCGTTTTTTCAGAGCGGGAACTATTGTCGAGCATGCTGCAGCAGGTTTTGGGGCGTCGCGCAGGTGGGTAAATTGCAATACATTCCGGCGTTGGATGGCCTGCGCGGGGTGGCGGCTTGCGGAGTTGTGCTGTTCCACCTTTCTCCGACCACGTTTTTCTGGATGTGGAGTTTCGTCGACCTCTTTTTTGTTATTTCGGGGTTTGTTGTTTCAGGTATTATTTTGAATAGCCTGGACGACAAAGGTCTGTCGCTGCGTAATTTCTGGCTGCGTCGTGTGTTACGGATCTGGCCGGTCTACTATCTAACTTTGTTTTTTGTCGTGTGCTGTGTATTGCTGCAACAGGGAAGCGACCAGTTTCTCCAAGATCAATCCGGGCATGCGAGGCTGGCGTCAGTGTTTTTGCAGTTCACGCCTTACTATTTTCTGGAGAATACCGGGCCATGGCAGCCCTATTACTTTCTTCCCGGCTTTTTCCATTCTTGGTCGCTGGCTATTGAAGAGCAATTCTATGTTGTATGGCCGCTTTTTTTGATGTTTTTTTCGAAGTGGAAAAGTTGCAACAGTAAGAGAGCTTTGATTGCCATCGCAGTGGTGCTGCTCTGCGTTATGGCCTTCTCAGTCCATGCGCGATCTAATTTGCAATGGCATCCCTATATGCTGTTGTCCAGGCTGGATGGTTTAGTGTTGGGCAGTATCTTTGCTTTGCTGTATTGCCGTGGAAATCTCAGTACTCAAGTGTTCCGGCATTGTGCGCCAATGCTTTTGGTGATTGGAGGTATTGGTGCAACACCCTACATGGTAAACGGCTTGAGTGTAGGCGGTTCGGCTCATGATTTTCTTGCGTATCCCGGCGTCATCACCAGCTTTTCTGTCTTGTATCTCGGTCTGATTATGGCAGTCATATTCAATCCTGAGAGTGCTCTGTCGCGTCTACTGGCTTCGAAGCATTTTGTCTATCTTGGCGCAATCAGCTATGCGGTATACATGTTTCACGTTCCGCTGCTTAAGTTTTTATT
>JBFKDP010000286.1:0-5366 GCA_041619575.1 Litorivivens sp. | reverse complement strand
GCAGAAATCCGTGCGGGCTTCAGGCGGTCACTTAAGTCGCAGCTGAACAAGGCTGATCGGAATGGCATTCAGGTGCAGCGTGTTTCTGATCGTCAGAATTTCGATCACTTTGTGAGAGAGTTGAAACGGCATAAAGGCTTGCATAGTGAGCGATTTCTGGAGGGTCTTGAGCCTGTCAGGTTTTTTGAAAGTTTTCTTAAGAACGGTCAAGGTGGTGCCTGCTATTTCGCTACCAAGGATTCAAATATTCTTGCTGGCGTAGTCTTATTGTGCGCCGGAGAAAGAGCTATCTACCAGTGGGGCTTCAGTAGCAAGCTGGACCACGGCCACTTGCCGCTAAGTCACATGCTCCACTGGGAGGCCATAAAATGGGCGAAGTACCAGAATAAGCGTATCTATGACTTTGGAGGCTATTGGATCGAGCGCGGTGACGCGGATGCGATAAATCGCTTCAAGACGGGATTCTCAAAGGAAATTGAGATCTTGTTTCCTCAGTACGAGTATGTCTTTTCTCCTGTTTTCGCACGGGTAGCAAAGGTCGGGAGCTGGTTGAGGACAGCTACTTCTGAGTAAGCCAATGACTGGGAGTGCAAAAAATGAAATTGGAAGGCCCTGGTCGCCCGTGAGAGGTTTTTGGAGTGAATTGAATCGAGTGTAGAGTTTATGAGCAAGAGAACAGTTGTCGCGTCGCTAATGGATCATATGGGCCTCAGTGCAGCTCTGATTTACGCTAAGCGGGTTGGTGCAGCCCGACTTCCGATTCTGGCCTATCATAGAATCCTCCCGACGATTGACGAATCGACTTACCCGTTTGACCCGGCGCTGATCAGTGCCGACCCCGATTCGTTTCGGGTCCAACTGAAGTTGCTCAAAAAGTATTTTTCACCGATTAAGTTCAATGATCTTCTGCAAAGCCTTGATGGGAAAAAAAGACTCCCGAACAATCCAATACTAATTACATTCGATGATGGCTTTGAAGATAACTACACATACGCATACCCGCTGCTGGCAGAGGCACGCGTTCCTGCTACGTTTTTTGTCAGTACCGGTTACCTTGACGCACAAAAAACGTTTTGGTTCGATTGGCTGAGTTGCATCGTGATGCGTACCGCTTCGAATCGTATTGAGATTGAGCAGCTGCAAGTATCTTACGACCTTTTCAAAACGAGGTCCTCAAGGCGCAAGGTATTTGCGACGATTGTGCAAATGCTGAAAAAAGTGCCAAATGAAGTTCGTTTGTCGATTATCGACGAGCTTGATCAAAAGTATGGATCGGCATACGAAGAGCTGACCGGTAAAGAAAGATCACTCAGCCTGCCAATGGCATCGAGTCAACTCCGGGAAATGGCAAGGGCCGGCATGGAGACAGGTTCACATACGGTAAGCCATGCGATTTTATCGCGTTTGAGCCAATCGGAATTGCAGCGCGAACTCGTCCAGTCGAGAGAGCGGTTGGAGTCACTTACAGGCCAGGGAGTTGAGGTGCTCTCCTACCCAAATGGTGGCTCAGCCGATTTTAACGATGAGGTAATAAAAGTCGCGAAGAAATCCGGCTACCGAACGGGGGTCTCCTATATTTCTGGTGACAACAATGCGCGAGGTATGGATTTGTACTCACTTAAGCGAATTCATATTGAGCGCGATGTGACGGAGTCCCTTTTTAAGCTTTTTCTTGCAATGCCAAACCGGCTCGACTGAGTGATCAGTTTGCACATCACCGTCAGTCACTTGAGTCGCTATGCTGGAAGCGTTAAATGAGCATGCGACAACGAATAATTTCAGGGTTTGCCTGGGAAGGAGGCACAAAACTAATTGTGCAGTTACTTTCCTGGGTCTCGACGCTGATTGTTGCGCGACTGCTTGCGCCGGAAGACTACGGAGTCGTGGCCATTTCGGGTGTCTTTGTTGGGGTGCTTTCAGCGATCTCCAATATGGGCCTCACTGCTGGATTGATTAACCGGAGATCAATTTCACAAGGGGAACAGAACGGCATTTTCTGGGTAGGGCTGAGCATTGCTTTAGGCATGTTTACGCTCTTATTTCTTGTTGCCCCGCTGATTGCCAGAGCCTATGAGATTGATCTTCTGACGTCAATTGTCCGAATCTCCGGCTTGACTCTGATAATTGCAAGCCTACGCGTCGTACCTGCCGCACTGTTGATGCGTGATCTCCAGTTCAGTTTTTTGGCGATAGTGAATATGGGCGGTCAGTTTGTTAGTGTAGCGACTGCGCTTGCGCTTGCATTTTACGGTGCGGGACCGTGGAGCCTGGTATGGGCTGTAATAGCCAGTCAGCTTTTTGTGCTTGTTTCGATCACGGGCAAAACCAGGCATATACCAGGGCTATCATTTTCATTATACGAAATAAAATCCATCATTTTGTACGGCGTCAAAATTATGGGAGTTCAGATTCTGGATATCACGACCCAGCGATTGCCCACCTTTATTGTAGCCACTTTTATCGGGCAGCGCGCCGCCGGATTTTATTCGCTCGCTGAAATGTTGGCTGAGATGCCAATCGAAAAAATCGGTAGCGTATTTAGTCGCATTTCATTTCCGGTCATCTCAAGGCTGAAAGAAAGCAAGGCGCAAGCCAAACGAATGTTTCTCAAAACGCACCGATACCTTATGATGATAGGAATTCCGATCTTAATGGGCTTGGCGCTTGTTGCGGATGATGTGGTAGTGCTGTTCTTGACGGACAAGTGGAGCCCCATTGTACCCATTTTGCAAATACTCTGCGTAGTCAATATTTTTCGTCTTAGTGGAATGATATTGCCGTATATTCTGGAGGGATTGGGGCGTGTTGACCTGTCTCTGAATTTTAGCGTGGCCGCTGTGCCTTTATTGGCGCTGGGCTTCTACCTGGGCAGCTTCTATGGAGTAAATGGTGTGGCGGCGGGTTGGCTGATCGTCTATTCGCCACTGTACTTAGTGCTTCTCTGGATGGTAAGGAAGGAATTATCAATTTCTATGGCGGAATTCGCGTGGCCGCTCAGGGCAGTGTTTGTGGCTACCGTTCTTATGACTCTGGCGGTTCTCATTTCCAACTGGCTTGGGGAGTCGTTTGGAATTCTCGCTAGCCTGGCAACCAACGTTATGACAGGTGCGGTAATTTATGTGGGGACGTTTTTCCTTATTTTCCGGGGTGACGTACGAGAGATTATGTTGCTGGCTGGGGAACTGAGGCCGAGGAATCGCAGCTGAAGAATTGCTTGTTATACAAGCCTCCGCGAGACTATCATCGGATTATGACTCTTAGTGGTCGTTGAAGGTTTGTGAGTTCTCTTTGGCCGGAGGCTCCCGGTTTGACGTAAGGGTGCACAAGGTTTATGCGGGCGCTTAGCCGGTAGGGCAAGGTGCAAGAAATAGCGAATAGGAGTTATTTGAGCGAAATGTCAAAAGTGAATATTGGACTCCAGCAGCCTGGTTACCTTGAGTCGCGAGCGGGTACCGGGAATGGCGTGTTTCGAATCATGGCACTTTTCTTCGCCTTCGAATTTGTTCGTCCGCAAGACATGTTTGGTTTCCTTGCGCCCCTGCATATTCCGATGTTTTTGAATTTGCTTATGATCATAATCTGGCTGACAAAAGGTCAGTGGCGGGGTCTGAATGAGCGCCTTGTGCAATATTTCTTTTTATTCATTTTGAGTTGCGCTGTGACGATCACATTTGCCCAAATATCCGAGTCCGTCTATATGAAGGTCAGAATTTTATTAATTCTGATGGTCACGGGCGTGCTACCGATGGTGGCCTTTCTTTCGCAGCCTAAGCCCTTAATGAAATTCTTCAGAGTCTGGGCGATTTTACACATGGTTCTGGCCGTAATAGTTATTCTAAAGGGCGGAGTCGGCTCCGGATCGTTTCTTGAGGATGAGAACGATGCGGCGCTGGCGTTGCTGATGGGGCTGCCATTTGTAACTTGTCTTGCTATCTCACCGCGATTGACGAGTCTGCGGCAGAGGCTTTTTTACCAAGGGGGCATGATTCTGATCCTGGCAGCGGTGGTTACCACCGGCTCACGTGGAGGCTTTGTCGGGCTTGTGGCCGTGTTGTTTGTCTTGTGGGTTCGGAGCAGACATAGAGTGAAAAAACTCGTCATTGGGGCGACTGCGGTTTTATTGTTGGCCGGTCCACTTGCTTACATGCTACCTGAAGGATATGTGGGAGAGATAACCAGCATTACGGATACCACCGAAGATACCGCCTATGAGCGAATACGCTCTTGGCGTGTTGGTCTGATAATGTTTCAGCACAATCCGGTTTTTGGGATTGGCGCTGGTAACTACCTTTGGGAGGCCGGAAGATATAGCAAAATGGATACGGCAGAAATCCAGGAAGGACAGCGTGAGACGCTTTACGCAAGGACGGCACATTCTGCTTTTGTGACGGTTCTTTCAGAGACCGGGTCGGTGGGTTCCTTGTTCTATCTGCTAATAATAGTAGGTTGTGTCAAATCAATCAGGAAGAGCAAAATCAATTTGCAATTGGTTGAAAACGGCAAGGCTGAGGAGGTTACAGAGCTTTTATTGTTGGGGCGTGCACTGGAAGCATCATTGGCAGGATTTCTAACGGCCGGTGCGTTGCTGTCGGTAGCGTATTACCCAAATTTATGGTGGTTGCTAGGGATGATTGTTGCCCTGCAGCGAATCTCGTCTGCAATGCTATCCGAAAAATCGCCGAGACGCAGACAGACATGAGCACAAAAGTTGATGGTGTTGCCTGCTGTTTCAGAAGGTTATGGCCGGGTGACTATAGGAAAAGTTGAAGAATGCATGGCACGGCTATGTTGGCGAAGGGCGTCTGATTATTGAAGAGTCCTGCGGTCTCAGTCCACTAATTTGCGTGACTCTGTAAAGGAAGTCCTTGAATGACAGGTAGCGATGATAGCGGGTATACACCGGGAACCGCAGAAAAGCCGGCCGTGTTGTTTCTTTTCCGGGGTCCGAAACAAGATATCGATCATGAGATTGGTACAAGGATGCGTTTGCTGTCCGCAGATTTATCGGGCGTCGTGCTGGTACCGAGTCTTGACGAGAAAACCCGGAGGATTGGTGAGTTTGACGTCGTAACAATCCGCTTTACGCGCAGCAGTAGCCCCGCTTTTAATATCAAATACTTGCGCACAGCCCTCCGGGCCGTTCGATCCTGGGAAAGAAGGGAAGGTAGGAAATTCGACCTTGTGGTTACCGAGGATGCCATGAAGACTGGTTTTCACGGTGTTCTGATGTCGCGCATGATCGGGGCTCGGCTTATTGCCGAGGTTAACGGCGACTACTGGAATGACGCTAACTATATGGAGCTAAGAAGCGTATATAAGAGAGCGTTTAAGAAGTGGTTATTTACGAGTATTCAGAAGTTTGTATT
>JBFKDP010000285.1:0-5389 GCA_041619575.1 Litorivivens sp. | reverse complement strand
CCTTGTCGCCGGGGGCCACCGCCACGGAACGCGTGTCTGATGTCGGCCCTGTTCCGCCGGCCATTCCTAAGGAAAAAGCCCCTGTCGTTAATATTCTGGGCGCTCCCATCGTCAAGGGTGCACTGGAACGGCGCGCCTGGTCTGCCGGCCAGCCCTTGTCAGGGCTTGCCCTGCCCACCCCCGTATTAATTGCCTCGGGTAAAGAACCCGGGCCGACTATGTGTCTGACCGGTGCAGTACACGGCGATGAGCTCAATGGTGTCGAAATCATCCGCCGTATCATGTTCGCCCTTGATACAGAAAACCTCACCGGCAGCGTGATTGCCGTGCCCATCGTCAATCTCTATGGTTTTCAGCGCAACTCACGTTATCTGCCCGACCGGCGTGACCTCAATCGCTATTTTCCCGGCAACCCATCAGGCAGTTCCGCAGCGCGCATTGCCCACCATTTTTTTCAAGATGTGATCAGCCACTGCGATGCGCTGATCGATATCCATACCGGCTCTTTCCACCGCACCAACCTGCCTCAGGTTCGGGCGGACCTGAGCCACACCGAAGTTTCCAAACTCAGCCAGATGTTTGACGACTTTGTGGTCCTACACAGTCGCGGCGCGGCAGGCACTCTGCGACGGGCAGCGGTCGAAGCCGGTATCCCATCGGTAACACTGGAAGCGGGCGAACCACTTTACCTGCAGCCTGAAGAGGTCGCCCAAGGCGTGCGCGGTGTTCTGGCGGCACTGCACGGTTTTGGCCTGATGGGCAAGGCGAGCAAGGTGGCCAGTGATCAGAAAGTTTTCTACGAATCAGTCTGGCTGCGCGCCGATCAAGGCGGCGTTTTATTTAGCGAAGTCAAAGTGGGCGCCAACGTTAAAAAAGGCGATATTCTGGGCTCGGTCACCGATCCCATCACCAATCGTAGCTCGGTTATTCGCGCCAGCGCGCACGGCACCATTATTGGCATGGCGCTCAATCAGATGGTGATGCCCGGGTTTGCCGCCTACCACCTCGGCCTGACCAAGCCGGGCGGCGCCGCTCTGCAACAGGCCGCTGAGGGGGCTGCGAACGCGGCCCTTGAACCGGTCCGCAAAGCGGTTGAGGAAGTCGCAAAAGAAGCCGCCGAAACTGCCAGCCGCAGTGGCGACAACCATCAAGCGGTCAATGAAGCCGCACGACGTGCCGCCGAAGAAGCGGTGGTAACACGCGAGTTGCCAAGCTCCGCACGCGGTGAAGATGAAAGCGAGCTGGAGCCAGCAGCTCCGGAACCCGACGAACATCCAGAATGATCCAAGCCATAAACAAGGAGCCCACAATGCGAGCGAAGACAGCCCTGACAGCAGCCTTTATTGCCGCACTGCTATGCATGTCAGCCGCCGCCAATGCTGGCGAAAAGGGCAAACAGCCCGGCAAAGTGATTGCCGGTTGGGTGGAAAAAATCACCCTACTGGACTACGGCGATAAACCCATCAAGGCGAAGTTGGACAGCGGCGCCAAGACCTCATCGTTGCATGCGAGCAAAATTGAAGCTTTTGAGCGCGACGGCGAAGACTGGGTGCGCTTCACCTTTGAAGACAAGGACGGAGAAAAAGCCGTATTCGAACGCCCTGAAGTCAGAGGTGTAAAAATCAAAGATCTGGGCGGCGGCTTTGACCGCAGACATGTGGTCGAATTGGACCTCTGCTTTGACGGGCGTATACACACAACGCAGTTTACACTGACGGATCGCAGCGGTTTCATTTACCGCGTCTTGCTCGGTCGCCGTTTCCTGGCCGGAGTTGCAGTAATCGACCCGGAGTCGATCTATCTGACCAAAGATCACTGTATCGATATGCCAGACAAAGCCGACAGCAGTGAAGACGACGATGACTAGCCACAACGCTAGCCCACAACCAGAATAACAGCGCCGGGGAAAAGCCATGCGTGACATGAAATTAAGAGTACTTGCCGCCCTATTATTTATCGGCGGCGTGGGACTCTGCCTCTACAAAGTCAGTGTGTTCGGCTTGCCGCTAAGCCCTGGGCAGGACGAAGAGGTATGGACCGTTCAGGCGCGCATTGCATTCAAGGGGGCGGGTAAACCCGCCAAGGTGCAGTTCAGCATCCCTAATGAAATGCCCGGCTTCGTCACCCTCGATGAAGACTTTATTTCCGGCAACTACGGTCTGGCAACGGAGATCAAGCGTGAGAACCGCTGGGCCAACTGGGCCGTGCGCCGGGCCAATGGCCCTCAAACGCTCTACTACCGCATATCCATTGCCCGCGACGACAACAGTAACGAGTTACTCGGGCCGCCTCCGCCCTTCCCACAGGCCCCGGTTTACCCCGAACCTTTTAATTCGGCTATCAAGGCCATTCTTGAGGATGTCCGCTCAGAATCGGCAGATATCGCAACCTACACTCGCGAACTGCTGATACAACTGAATGAAGACAAACCCAATGAGAACGTTGAGCTCTTGCGCGGCCGCGCCAACAACGATGAAGCCTGGGTCTATGAAATTGGCGAGGTGTTAAAAGGCTCGCGCATACCCAACCGGATTGTCTATGGATTGGAGCTGAACCAATCTGTGAACAACGCCCAACTCAAACCCTGGCTTCAGGTTCACAATGGCCGCAGCTGGCTGTCCTTCAACCCCCTGACAGGTGAACAGGGCTTGCCTGAAAACTTTCTGGTATGGCGAATCGGTGA
Source organism: Litorivivens sp. (assembly GCA_041619575.1). Lineage (GTDB taxonomy): Bacteria > Pseudomonadota > Gammaproteobacteria > Pseudomonadales > Spongiibacteraceae > Litorivivens. The sequence continues at coordinate 2,706 of JBFKDP010000285.1, read as the reverse complement.
CGGCCCACTGGTCTGGATCGATGGCGCGGGGGCCGCTGAAGTCACCTTTTCAGCAGCACACAACTATCGCGAAATTATCGATATTGCCCGCAAGCGCGCCGAAAGGCTGGATTCTTATCTGGTAGAAGCATCACTGTTCAACCTGCCGCTGGAAACCCAGAATGTTTACCGCATACTGATGATGGTGCCGCTCGGGGCCCTGCTCGTGGTCATACTGCGCAACGTGGTAGGCATCCGGACTTTTGGCACATTTATGCCCGTGCTAATCGCACTCGCCTTCCGGGAAACCCAGCTACTGGTTGGCATTATGCTGTTTTCCCTGATTGTCGCCATCGGTCTGGCAATCCGATTCTATTTAGACCGACTTATGCTTTTGCTCGTGCCGCGCCTGGCATCGGTCTTGACCATTGTTGTCATCATGATGATTATCATCAGTATCGTCAGCAATCAATTCGGCGCAAACCGTACCCTCTCTGTGGCACTCTTCCCCATGGTTATACTCGCAATGACCATTGAGCGTATGTCGATTGTCTGGGAAGAGCTGGGAGCCGGCGACGCTCTTACCGAAGGCGCAGGTAGCCTCTTCACGGCCATTCTGGGTTATCTGCTGATGACCAACGAAACCTTGAACCACCTGTTTTTTGTCTTCCCAGAGCTACTGTTTTCGCTGCTGGCAATCACCCTGTTGTTTGGTCGCTACACCGGTTACCGACTGACCGAACTATGGCGTTTCCGGGCTGCCTTGAAGTTTGACCGGCCGGAGCAGAAGTCATGATCAGCTGGGCGCGCCGTCTGCGAGAACGCGGCATTATGGGCATTAACCAGCGTAATGCCGAGTTCATTATGCCCTACAACCCGCGCGACCAATTTCCACTGGTCGACGACAAGCTGCGGACCAAGCGCCTGGCCATTGAAAACGGCATAGCCGTTCCAGAGCTCTACGCAACCGTTGAAATTGAGCACGACGTTTACAGCATGTTGGATACCCTTGGAGATCACAGCAGCTTTGTGATCAAGCCAAATAACGGCAGCGGCGGCAACGGCGTGCTGGTGATTTCGGGTCGCATCGGCAAACACTTTTCCAAGTCCAGTGGTGCGTTGATCAATGGTCAGCAAGTGCAGCGCCACACCTCCAATATCCTCAGCGGCATGTACAGTCTCGGTGGCGTACCCGATACCGCCATTATCGAATACCGAGTCGAAAGTGACCCCTTCTTTGACGGTATTAGCTATCAAGGCGTACCGGACATCAGGGTCATTGTTTTCAGGGGGATTCCTGTCGCGTCGATGCTGCGACTGCCAACCCGCGACTCAGACGGAAAGGCTAACCTTCACCAAGGCGCAGTCGGCGTTGGTATCGATATCAAGTCCGGCATCACCCGCAAAGGTGTGCGTGCCAATGATATGACAACGGTACACCCGGATACGTTTCAGCCAATCGATGGTCTGCAGATCCCGCACTGGGACAGCATTCTGACGCTGGCTTCACGCTGCTCCGAACTTGTTGGGCTTAGTTACATTGGGGTAGATATTGTTGTAGACCGCAGCAAAGGCCCCCTGGTACTGGAGCTCAATGCTCGCCCCGGGCTCAATGTACAGCTGGCGACCGGACGCGGATTACTCCTCAACCTGAGGACGGTACAGCAGATGGAATATATCCCCGCAAGTGCAGAGGCGCGGGTCGCGCTCGCCTGTGAGCAGCTAGGCTAAGCACAAAAAAGGCGGCCTAAGCCGCCCCTTTCTATGACAGGAGGCTTACTCAGCCGCCTGCTCTTCACCTTCTGCAGCATCTTCCGCTGCTTCTACAGCCTCAGGCTCTGCCGGCTTCGGCTCGGGAGCTTTGATAAGACCTGCTTCGGTCAGAATTTTAACTTTCTCTTCGGCGTTAACCCATTTGCGGCCTTTCGCCTGAACACCGAAACGACCATTGCGCTTTTTCACAATGGTGTACTCGCTGGTACGCTTTACAATTTCCATCGCAGCTTTCCTTTTAGTAAACATTGAATTCGCCATTCCCCCACCTACAAGCGTGCAGGGGCGGGGAATTCTAATAGAAATGGCCGGCGCTGGAAAGTCAGCGCACCAATGACAGGCCCGACAGATGGCTGTCCGGCGCCTCGGTGTGAATTGCGTATGCGCCATGTCGCTTGGCCAAAGCCAGAGCCTGAGCTCCAGCCCCCATCATGGCTTCGTGATTCTCGTAGCGCGGCTGACTCAATTGTCCAGCAATACCAACGTTCAGCGAAAGCGCTACCTTTTCTCCGTTAGCAATGGTGTAGCGAGCATCGACAAAAACATCCATCACTCGCTGCATAGCCGCACGTGCGCCATTGGGTGGCGTTCCAATCAGTAGCAGGGCAAAACAATCACCGTAGCGCGTTGCAAAATCTTCCACTCTTACATTTTCCAGCAATTTCCGTCCCACGACACGAAGCAATAACTTAGCCACTTTGTCGCCGTGACTTTCTTCGAGGCCCCGCAAGTTATTAATCGAAACAAAAACAACACTGAGCGGCTGATGTTGCAACATTTTGAAACTGTTCTTAAGGCTGTTTTCGAAGGCAGCCTTGCTAACAAGACCTTCAATCTCAACACCTTCTGTTGCGACATCGGATTCACGCAAGACAGCGAGATAGTTTCGGGCTGAGATATGTTCACTGGGCTGTAGTTCGCTTGCTTCCCCTTCAGCTTTGGGCACATCAATGG
>JBFKDP010000284.1:0-5407 GCA_041619575.1 Litorivivens sp. | reverse complement strand
GGAGCGGGTATGCAGAAATTTCCTTCCTTCGCATTGCTATTACTGTGTCTTTTTTCCCTGCAGAGTGCTGCAGACGTCAACTTTGGCAATCGACTGGGTGTTCGTATTGAAGCAATCTGGCATTTTGGCGATGTAAGCGATCAGGATGAGCGCTGGAAAAGCTCGTTCGCGCTTGCCACGGTTGGTGAGCTGTACCGTAATGCCCGACCAAGAATGATGACCTCTCAGACTTGGGCCGCACCGGAGCCTATCGGTGTGGCGGAATTGGTAATGGAAGAATATCGCGCGCCATTTGTGTTTGAGTATGTCGTCGACTCTCGCGGAGAGTCTCGTTCAATGTTTCACGGTGTGCACGTTTCCTCCAGGCTATCGCCTGTTTTCTCAGCCGCAGGTGAAGCGCGCACCTGGGTGGCAAACCCGTGGGTTTGGGTTGGTGCGATAGCCGTTGGTGCAGCTGCCTCCGGAGGTGGGGGTGGTGGATCCGGTGGCAGTGGCTCCAGTGATGGTGCGTCCGGGAGTTCAGACGCTTCAGTAATAGGATCTGAAGATTGCCGGATTGTTGATGCCTCGGATGGGCCAAATGACGTTACCGTGATAGGCGGTGAATGTCTGGAGTGATGTCCAATTGGCTCGATGAATGTAGCCGAATGCTCAGGGTGGGCGGATTTATTCGCGGCGGGGCCGCTTGTTTCAAAATGCAGGCACATTTTGTCGAATCGCATCGGTGCTTCTCGTTCGGCACCCAATGACCAGACACAAAAAACCCACCGCGAGGGTGGGTTTTTTGTGTCTGGTAGCAAGGGGCGGATTCGAACCGCCGACCCCAACATTATGAGTGTTGTGCTCTAACCAACTGAGCTACCTTGCCAGTAACCGTGTCCCGAAGGAGGCGCGCATTTTCCCGGCTTCGCCACGCAAAGTCAAGCTGAGCGCGCCCTGTCTAGACGTTAAATCTGAAGTGCACGACGTCGCCATCCTTGACGATGTAGTCTTTGCCTTCCAGGCGCCACTTGCCGGCATCTTTGGCGCCTTGCTCGCCTTTAAACTGGATGTAGTCGTCATAGGCGATGACTTCAGCGCGAATAAAACCTTTTTCGAAGTCGGTGTGTATTTTTCCCGCGGCCTGGGGGGCTGTTGCCCCGACCGGCACGGTCCAGGCGCGTACTTCTTTTACGCCGGCGGTAAAGTAGGTATGCAGGCCTAGCAGTTGATAGCCTGCGTGAATAACACGATCCAGCCCCGGCTCTTCCATGCCCAGATCAGCCAAGAATTCGGCTTTTTCGTCGTCTTCGAGTTCAGCGATTTCGGATTCGAGCTTGTTGCAAATCGGTACGACGACTGCATTTTCCGAGGTGGCGATCTCGCGCACCGCATCCAGGTATGGGTTGTCGTCAAAGCCTTCTTCGTTGACATTGGCAATGTACATTGTGGGTTTGACGGTCAGAAGATGCAGCTGCTCACAGAGCTCGGCTTCGTTCTCATTCAGTGCGAGTGAGCGCACCGGCTTGCCTTCGTCGAGGTGAGTCGAGAGCTTTTCAAGTAGTGCTTTCATCGCCACGGCGTCTTTATCGCCGCTTTTGGCTGTGCGCGCTACTTTTTGCAGTTGCTTTTCAACGCTATCGAGGTCGGCCAATGCCAGCTCGGTATTGATGATGTCGATATCTGTTGCGGGGTTGATGGCATTGGCGACATGAATCACATTGTCATTGTCGAAGCAGCGTACTACGTGGGCAATGGCGTCTGTTTCCCGGATGTTGGCGAGGAATTTGTTCCCCAGCCCTTCACCCTTGGAGGCGCCAGCGACGAGTCCGGCAATGTCGACAAATTCCATGGTTGTCGGGACAACGCGTTCAGGTTTGACGATTGCTGCCAGGGCGTTTTGGCGAGGGTCGGGAACGGCAACAATGCCTGAGTTTGGTTCGATGGTGCAAAAGGGAAAGTTTTCCGCATCAATGCCGGCCTTGGTTAGCGCATTGAACAGTGTGGATTTGCCAACATTGGGCAGGCCCACGATACCGCATTTAAAGCCCATATTTATGCTTCCTTGAAACTGTGGAGCCGGTTCATGGCTTTGCTCATGTCGCCGGCGATAACGTCAGGTAGTACACGCAGAGACTCGTCGATGGCAGCTTCTATACGCTCCCGGTCTTGCGGGCTGGCCTTGTTCAGTACGTAGCCCGATACTTTGCTGGCGTGGCCAGGGTGGCCGATGCCAATGCGCAATCGATGAAAATCTTTCTGATTGGCCTGGGATTTGACGATGTCCCTCAGGCCATTGTGCCCTCCAATGCCGCCGCCGGTCTTAAGGCGGGCGCAGCCCGGTTCAATATCGAGTTCGTCGTGAACCACCAGCACGTCACTCAGCGGGATCTTGAAGAAGTTAATGATCGCGCCGACAGACTGGCCGCTAAGATTCATAAACGTAGAGGGAATTAGCAGTCGAACATCGTGCGTACCGATGCGTATTCGCGCCGTGCGGCCATTAAATCGTGATTCTGCAGACAGCGAAACGCCGGACTGTCTGGCCAGTTCTTCAACCAGCCAGGCTCCGGCGTTGTGGCGAGTGTCTTCGTAATCCCGGCCCGGATTTCCCAGGCCGGCAATAAGTTGAATAGCCATCTCGGACAGCTATAACACTCAGTCTTCGGACTTGTCTTCGCTGCCTTCTTCGGCTTCACCAGCCTCTTCTTCATCATCCTGGGCACCGCCGCGAGGCATGATGACGTTGGCGACAGGCAGATCGTGATCTTCGCCGTGTGACAGGGCGACACTTTCGACGCCCGCAGGCAGAGTGATGTCGGAGATGTGCACCGAATGTCCGACTTCGACTTCCAGCATGTCGACTTCGATGTATTCAGGCAGATCTTTAGGCAGGCAGGTGACTTCCAGTTCGGTGGCTGCGTGAGCAATCAGGCCGCCCTGAACCTTAACGCCCTGGCACTTGTCTTCGTTGATGAAGTGCAGAGGAACGCGCATTGTGATCTTGGTTGAAGCGTCAACGCGCATAAAGTCGGCGTGCATCAACAAAGGCTTGGAGGGGTGGCGCTGCAGATCTTTGAGTACTACCTGCTCGCTTCCGCTGCCTTCGATCTCAAGTGTGATCAGGCTGGTGTAAAAGGACTCGTCTTCCAGATCTTTCACGAGGTCCTTGTGAGGTACGGAAATGTTCAGGGGCTCTTTCTTGCCACCGTAAACAATTGCCGGTACTTCGCTCGCCAGACGACGCAGGCGGCGGCTCGCACCTTTCCCTGAGTCCTGGCGCAGTTTTGCGTTCACTGTATATTCGCTCATCGTATTTCCTCCGATGTGGGCGATAGCACTGTCTTACCTGCGACCGGTTTGACAGTGGGTTTCGTTGACTACCCGCGAGTGCTCGACGAATTATCGAAACAGGGCGCTGATAGACTCTTCATTGCTGACGCGTCGAATTGACTCGGCCAGCAGGGATGACAGCGTGAGCTGTCGAATGCGTGGGCAGGCTGCTGCCTCTTTGCTGAGCGGGATGGTGTCGGTAACGACGAGTTCGTCCAGCTCGGAATTGTTGATGTTCTCTACGGCCTTGCCGGATAGCACCGGGTGGGTGCAGTAGGCGACAACTTTGGAGGCACCATTGGCTTTCAATGCACCGGCGGCTTTACACAGTGTGCCTGCGGTATCCACCATATCGTCGACCATGATGCAGCTGCGACCTTCGACTTCGCCAATGATATGCATCACTTGAGTTTCATTGGCCTTGGGTCGACGTTTATCGATAATGGCCAGGTCAGCGTCATTGAGTTGTTTGGCAATGGCGCGGGCTCGCACAACACCGCCAATATCCGGAGAGACGATCATGCAGCCTTCATATTGCTGGCGGGCAATGTCATCCAACAACACCGGGGAGCCGTAGACGTTGTCGACGGGGATGTCGAAAAAGCCCTGAATCTGCTCGGCGTGAAGGTCTACTGTCAGTACACGGTTGATGCCAACCCGGCTGAGAATATCGGCGACAACTTTAGCGCTGATGGGTACGCGCTGCGAGCGAACCCGGCGGTCTTGCCGTGCATAGCCGAAGTAGGGCATAACCGCAGTGATTCTGCCCGCGGAGGCGCGGTGCAGGGCATCGGCCATTACCGCAACTTCCATCAGATTGTCGTTGGTAGGTGCACAGGTGGGCTGCAGGATGAAGACGTCAGCACCGCGCACATTTTCATTGATTTCCACCAGAATCTCGCCGTCGCTGAATTTGTCAACGGTGGCATCGCCCAGAGGGATGTGCAGGTGATTGACGACTTTGCGAGCCAGTTCCGGGTTAGCGTTCCCGGTAAAGATCATCATTTTTGACACGGTTTTACGGTCCTGTCTGTCTGATCGCCTGGAGTTTCAGTAACACATGCGGCGTTAAAGTCCCAGAGTTCTGCCCTGAACTCTGATGGTTTTCACGCCGCCGGAGAATCGCGGGGCCTGAACGAAAATTAGCTGCGGGGTGCAGCTAATTTATTGTGTTCAAGCCAGATTGTGACAAGCCTGAACAAACTGTCTCGTTGGTGGGAGGATGGACTCACTCAGGTTTTGGCCTGTTTTCGCCCTTCGTACCTCAGGGCTCCGTCGCTATCGCTCCGTGTCCCAAATGCGGTGCATTTGGTCGAACCTATTTGGTTCGAACCTCCCGCCGGGGAGGGTTTCTCAATCAGCGCTCCATGCCGAATGTGTGGCAGTGGAACTCAATAATGGCTGGGGCGGGAGGATTCGAACCTCCGAATGACGGGATCAAAACCCGTTGCCTTGCCGCTTGGCGACGCCCCAGCAGAACTGGTTAAATCAGGTTCAGCGCTCTGTGACTTGGCGAGTGATTTACACCTTGTGCAACGAAGCCGCTGTAATTCGCCGGCCGTTTTGAAAAAACGTCTCGTGCTGATGCTTCATCAGCAAACCGGGCAAACAGACACGAACCAGTGCCTGTCAGTTGGGCGGGGGCAAATTGATTAAGCCATTCCAGGGCGATTTTCACCTCTGGATACAGGCTTTTTACGACGTTTTCGCAGTCGTTTCCGGCACCCTGCCCAAGAAAGGCGGCTATTTTGATGGGTCGAGTGTTGCGTGTCAATTGCTCATGGGAAAAAATTTCCCGGGTGGAGACGCTGCAGCCCGGGTGGATGACCACATACCAATCTGATTCCAGATCAATGGCTTGCAAATTTTCACCGACGCCCTCGGCCCAGGCAGTGCGACCGGCTACGAAGACGGGGACATCGGCGCCGAGGGAGAGGCCCAGTTCACACAATTCAGTGATACTCAGGCCAGTTCCCCACAGCGCATTCAAGGCCAGCAGCGTTGAAGCGGCATTCGAGCTGCCACCGCCGATACCGCCACCCATGGGCAGGCGCTTATCGATATGAATTTTCGCGCCAAGATCGCAATCACAGTG
>JBFKDP010000283.1:0-5429 GCA_041619575.1 Litorivivens sp. | reverse complement strand
GTGATTCCTGCTGAGATCGGAGTCACTGCAGCGGAAGAGGTCATTAAGGCCTACAACCCGCATATCAAGTACAGTAACCTGAGCCGACGCGGTTACATGATCTTGGATGTCACGACTGAGACCTGTAGCGCGACCTGGTATCACGTGGCCAGCATTTTCGACCGTGAAAACGACAGTGAGGTAAAGGCTGCTGCCTACCGTGTGGCTACGGGAAGTAGTTCCCTTGAAGCCATCAGCCCGTAACAAGAATATTTCAGTGAAATTGCACCGCTAATATCTATTGTTATACCCCAAGCGCTCAGGTTAGCTGGAGAAAAATATTTCTGGGGAGAAATAGATATGGTTCAGAAAATTGGTGTCATTGTCGGTGTCTTGGCCTTGTTGGTTTGCGCCCCATCTGCGATCGCTGATGATCGAGATCACTTGGAGTCGGATGCAACGAACCTGTCCAATCATGAGAGCAAGAAACATAAAGAGCACAAGGGTAAAAAGGAAAAGCCCAAAAGAGGTGGTGGCAAGGAGCTAGATGGCAGAACAGAGTCGGCAGAACGCGGGCAGAAACGCGGTTGGGTGGACGGTCGCCCACCGGGGCAGACAAAGAAATTTGGGTATGGCGAAAATCGCCATCACGTCGAGCGCGAGGGAGATGACACTGCGCATGGCTATAGTGAACAAGCGGAAACGGACGGTTCTGAGCTGAGCCAAACGCCAGCGAGCACTGAAGACATATTGACCGATATGGCCAAGCAGGAAGCGGCGCGCCGCGCTGGAGCGGCGCCCGGTAGTGCTGAAGAGGCGCTGATCAATATCGGAGCAGATGCAATATTGGAACGCACCAGACGCGATTAAGGGTTTCGATTAACCGTGCTGAGGGGTGCCAGTCGTCAGTGGTGCTCGCTGTGGCGGAGTTGACGGCAGTGAATGCCGGAGGATCCGGTACAGCACCTGTGAAAATTGGCTGGCGAGTGAGCCGACGTTGTAATGTTGACCATACTGCTCGCACAGTGACCGGACTTCGTTGGAGATACGCGCGTACCGTCTGGCCGGTATGGTTGGAAACAGGTGGTGTTCAATCTGGTGGCTCAGGTTGCCCGAAAGAATGTGGAAGAGCTTGCTGCCGCGCAAATTCGATGAGCCTCTGAGTTGTCGCAGATACCAATGCCCCCGGCTTTCATTGTCGAGAACACTGACCGGGAATACCTGTGCGTTGGCGGTAAAGTGGCCGCAGAAAATAATCATATAGGTCCAGAGGTTTCTGATCAGGTTGGCGATCAGGTTGCCGCTGAATACAGTCAGAAAAAACGGGCCGGCCAATAATGGATAAAAGAAATAGTCTCGCAAGAGCTGTTTCTTTGCCTTGCGTGCAACGGGCTGCCATTCCTTTTTAAACTGCTCCTTGCTTTTTCTACCGCTGAAGACCTTGCCCAGTTCCAGATCCTGTATGGCGACACCCCATTGAAACAGCATGGCCAGCAAGGCAGCCCAAAGCGGCTGCAGTAGATAGAAGGGGCGCCAGCGCTGCTCCGGAAAAAGTCGCAGCAAGCCATAGCCTACGTCTGAATCCATGCCTTTGATATTGGTATAAGTGTGGTGCTCGTAATTGTGGGTTTTGCGCCAGTTGTCGCCGGTGCCGACAATGTCCCACTCGTAGGTTTTGCCGCTGAGCTGGGGGTCGTTCATCCAATCATACTGACCGTGCATGACATTGTGGCCCAGCTCCATGTTTTCCAAAATTTTTGAAATGCCCAGCACAACTGCGCCGAGAATGAGCAGGGGCGGGTAAAGAATGGCGGCGTAGATGAGTAGTCGGCCGACCAGTTCTGTGTAGCGAACGGCCTTGAGTATGCGGCCGATGTAGCGGGCATCTTCGTCACCTAAATCCGCGAGCTCACGGTGTTTGATGGCATCGAGCGCTTCACCGAAGGCGGCCAGTTCGGCGGGGGTCAGTGCTTTGCTGTGAGTCATGGCTGGTATCCTAAAGATCGAGAGTCAAGTGGCTGCGTGCCTGACTGATGCACAGGCGAACGGCGCTTTCCGACTGTTGCAGGCCAGTTGTGGAATCGAGAACGGTTCCCGCCGATGAGGGACAGGCACAAGTATTGCAAATACCCATTCTGCAACCGGACGTTACCGCCACGCCCTGTGCTTCAAGCGCGTCAAGCAGGTTGGTGCGACTGGATACCTCTAGGGTGCGCCCGGTGCGGGTTAACGCCACCTGATAGATGGCTTCTGCTTCGTCCGAGGTAAAAGCAGGTGGTGTGAAGGATTCGCTGTAGATGCGTTGCTGGCCGAGCGCCCGGAGACAATTGTGCGCAGCCTCCACAAAACCGGCGCCCCCGCAAATAAAGGTCGCAGGCTTGCTTGCCAGCACATGGCCGCTCAAGGCTTCGAGTTGCTCTTTGCAAATGCGCCCGTTTATCGGCAAGTGGGTGCCATCCTGTCCAGTGGTGATACGGTGAACGACGACCTTGCCTTGCTGGATGTCACGGTCCAGCTCTTTGTTGAAGCAGAAGTTCTCCGGAGACTTGTCCCAGTAAAGCAAGTGGACCTGACCGCGGTGTTCCTTGTGGATGGCATCGCGCAAGAGGCTGAACAGGGGGGTGATGCCGCTGCCGGCCGCGAGCAGCAGCAGGTCATCGTCGTTTGCGAGCTCGGCATCATGCAGGGTCATCTCACCAAATACATTGCCGATTTCCAGAGGGGTACCAGGGTGGGCGTTGTTGTAAAGCCAGTTGCTCATTAAGCCGCCTTCCTCACGGCGCAGCGTGATTGAGAGGCATGGCTCATGAGGCAGGCTGGTTAGGCTGTAACTGCGAGTCACGTGGCGACCAGCAATCCGTGCTGACAGGTTTATATGCTGACCGGCGCGATAGGAGGGCATATTGGTGTTGGGCTTCAAGGTCAGCGTAAAGCTATTGGCGGACTCGTCCCGGCGCGACACTACGCGGGCGAAGCAGCGCTCCCAGCGGGCTAAACTCCCGAGCTCTTCCGCCCAGAAGTCATACTGTTCGCTAGAGATCAGGGGTTTGACCAGCTTTTTGAGTGAACTTGCGTGCAGCATGCGCTTGCCTTTGCAGTTGTATAAAAAGTGAACTATACACTTGTATATACGAGTGTCAATACAAATGTATATATGATTGTTTATGCGCCTGTGTATACAGCGCCTGTAAGCTTCGCTAGGCTAGGCGGAATTTGGCGCTTTGGCCGAGTAGGCAATTCAGATTTCGACAGGTAAAAAGGCATGACTGCAGTAAAGGCCGGCGTTGACGGTAAGCGAAAGGCGCAAATCACGGCGCAGGACTTGATGGATGCGGCAGTGGATTTGCTGGAATCGCATCGCAGCGTTTCTTCGCTAAGCCTGAGGGAGATTGCCCGTGCCGTTGGCATCGCGCCGAATACCTTCTACCGGCACTTTCGCGATGTCGATGAGCTTGCGGTTGCGCTGATTGATCAGGCAGGCCGCAGTCTGCGAGGTGTGATCAGGGAGGCGCGTCAGCGTCTGTCACTGGAGCGCAGCGCTATTCGCACCTCGGTCGAGGCATTTATGGAGCAGGTGGAATCAGAGGATCGTTATGTCCATATCCTCCTGCGTGAGATGTCGATCGGATCAGAAGCGTTTCGCGAGGCGGTAGAGCGCGAACTCAGCTTTTTTGAAGATGAATTGCGTGATGAGCTGGAGCGTATAACGCAGGCAACGGGAACGGCCACCCTTGAGCCAGCCTTGGTCGCTAAGGCTATCACGCGCCTGGTGTTTGCCATGGGCGCATCCGCTGACGGAAAGTCAGAAGCACAACGCCGGGAAATCACTGAGCAAACCATTGTGATGACCAAGATGATTATGGAAGGTGCCCAGTCATTGGCGCGCAAGCAACAAGCATAACAAGGGCCTGCACTAGCGCAAGTCACTAGAGCTACTAGAGTCACTAGCATGGCATTGCATATATTAAGCGTCCTTACACTATTATTATTCCTGCTTACGGTTCTGCCCCTATCACGTAGTGAAGTCTGGTGGGTGCGTGGTCTGGATTTTCCCCGCCTGCAATTGGCCAGCCTCGCTGCGGCCCTGTTTGTACTGCATCTGATATACCTTGTTCAGCCCCGACCCTTGGGTCTGGCTTTGTTGCTGGTCACAGGGTTAAGCCTCCTTTATCAACTCTGGTGGATAGTGCCCTATACGCGCTTGCATCGACGGGAGGTTAATGCCGCTACGACAACTGACCCCGCCAACGCCATCAGTATCCTCACTGCCAATGTGCTGACGACAAATCGCCGAGCCGACCTTTTGCTTGAACTGGTAAGGGAAGAGCTACCGGATATCCTCGTCACTCTGGAGTCGGATCAATGGTGGCAGGATCAGCTGGATACCCTGCAGGCTGATTATCCCCACAGCATCAAATGTCCTCTGGATAATCTTTATGGCATGCATGTTTACTCACGTTTAGCGCTGCACGATACAAGCACTGAATTTTTAGTGGAGGATGATGTGCCCTCCATGCACGCGGAAGTCGAGCTGCGATCGGGCAAAACTGTGCGAGTACACTTTCTCCATCCCGCGCCCCCTAGCCCGACCGAGAATGCAGAATCTGCTGAGCGTGATGCAGAATTGATTATGGTGGCGAAAAGCCTGGAAGACTTTTCCAGACCGACGATAGTCACTGGCGATCTGAATGACGTGGCATGGTCAGACACAACACGCCTCTTTCGCAAAATCAGCGGCCTGCTCGATCCGAGAGTGGGGCGCGGTATGTTCAATACCTTTCATGCGGATTATCGCTTTATCCGCTGGCCGCTAGACCATCTCTTTCACAGTAGGCATTTTACTGTGCGTGAATTAAAGCGCTTGCGGGCCTTTGGCTCGGATCACTTTGCGCTCTATGCCTCACTCAGTTTGGAACCTCAAGTCGCCGGCAATCACAGCGGTCTGGAAGCGGATCGTGAAGATAAAGACTGGGCAGATGAAAAGCTTGCGCAGATGGATGTGACTGAAAGCGATGTGCCAGAACCCGAACGATAGCGATAAAAAATCAATCTAAGAATGATCGGTGCGGGTATGCGTCTGCGTACAAGAGTTGTCGCTATAAGAACGCCGTAGAGTTGTCTTTTTATAGTAAGTAGCAGGCAGTGTTCTTGGCTCGCCTTTTTGCAGTGCATCAAGATTACACAGTGTAGAGGTGGTAAGTTAGCATGGTAACGGTGCACTATTTACCAATAGATAAATGCCTAATAAACCAAATTGCTTCAATCTCGTGCATCATCTGGCCTCATAGGTGGCGCCCCAAAATGGGCACACATGATTTGCGCCTTCATTGCGATAGATGTCCCGTCCTGAAATAGGTTTACACCCATGAGGCCTATTTATGGACAGCACTATACCTTCCCCCCAAAAGAGAACGCAGCGTGATTACACGCTGGGCTTTAAATTGTCTGTC
>JBFKDP010000282.1:0-5463 GCA_041619575.1 Litorivivens sp. | reverse complement strand
TTGGGCGCGCGGTGGGCCTGGGACGCCATCAGAACAGACCCTGAAGGCGCATGGTCAAAGGCTCTATCCAGATTGTATCTCGATCTTGGGGATAGCTCTGAAGCAAGAAGGTGGATTGATTTCGCCGCATCAAAAGGCCAGAGCACAGAGTACGAGCGAGCCCTAATAGAGTATTTCGATAGCAAGAATGGGCCACTGGGAGTACGTAACGCAGAAATAGCATTCGCAAATCGGCGAATATCTGCAATGCATATTCTTCGCAACATAGATCTGGCGAGCGACCGGATTCAGGTAGCCCTAAATCGCTATGAAAAAGCGTTTCCCGAACTTTTCAGTGATGAAGGCGCAAATATCACTTACAGAAATTTACATTCAGCAGTTGATTTGGCGCTGGTATTCCAACGCTCGGGAGACCCGTCAAAAGCAAGAAGATTGTTGAAGGACGGTCTGGCTATGGTCTTGAGCATGCCAAGAGTCGGATGGAACTACGGGGACAGCAGGCTATTCATTGATGCTGAGATCTATGCCTTGCAAGGTGATCAGGAGAAGGCTCTTGCCGCACTCAGGAACGCGGCAGAAAAGGGCTGTCGATATCAATGGTGGCTGGCTGAAAAAAACCCCAATTTTGCATCACTGCGTGAACTTCCCGAATTCAAGGCAATCATGGACGAGATCAGGGCTGACATGGCAGTCCAACTGGCTCGAGTGCGGGAGATGGAGGCCGGTGGTGACTGGGATTCAATATTTGAGTCAGAAGATTGACCGAGACTAAAATTCGGCCAATTGTTTCGCTGCCAGTCCTCACGAGCTTGTATTAGCATTCAAGCAAAGAGCGATCATTTGATAGTGAACAGGCACCTCTGTATTTGCGTCGGGCTGCCGCTTCTTCTTGCCATAGTACTGGTGCCTGCCATCCAGGTCGGTACCGCTCTGTCGCAGGACGTGCAAATAGGCGAAGTGATTGAAGACATAAAGAGATCCTGGAAATATCTTGCGTTTGCTGCAACTCCCTATTTCGCACAGGCTTTGATCATATTGGGCGCCTGGAAAAAACGAGTGCCAGGCCGCTCCTATGCTCTCCTGATCGGCGGGCTCTTAGGGGCGCTACCCATTATGGCCTGGGACTATTTTCTCTATTTTAATGGCCAATATGGGCAAGTACGGATGAGGAGCACATCGGCACTACTCTTGGTGATTGGGCCCATTGCTGGTTTTGCGCTGATGCTGGTTGGGATGGGTGTTGTTCTCATGCTCTGGTCCCTCGGCTCCTCGTTCGCCGAGAACAGGCGACAAACGCAAGGTAATGGGCCCATGCAAGACTGAGCCTGATCCCGGAAGAAAGCGGCCCTGGCCCGCCGATCTCCTTCATTGCTGGTTAATAACCTCTGGCGAGCCGACGCCGCCGTAAACGGTGTGATGTGGACGATTGCGTACTGCGATGGCAGCAGTTGCTGCAAATAGGCTGGTGATTTACCTGCTAAGGCTGATTATTGGGCCTTTTGAGTTTTTTGCCTGGCAGCATCTGCTTTGTTCCAGACAGCTTCAAGTTCTCTTGCGCGCTTACGGAATCCATGATCCTTTAGTACTGTCATTGCATTCAGATAATGCCACCGCCAATGATCAAGCTCTCCTATAGCGGCCATTTCCTCAATCGCCAGGCGATGGTAGTCATACAAGTAGCGAACAGATGCTGGTGACATGCGCTTACAACGCTTGTCATTACACATCTTTGCTACAAAGCATTGGAGTTTCCAATTGGCTGTAAAAGCGGTTTGGAGGTCAATTAGCTTATCAACAGCGCGCGTGCTTTGTATACATGCGTTCCATTTTCCTGCTGACGCAGCCCTCACAATGTCAAAACGAGCTTGGCTCAGACCAGTGCCGTCACCACATTCACCGACCAGATCGGTGTAGCGCCCGCCTCTTGAAACGCGTAGGGAAAATTTATCGCCAGCGTCCAATGTGCTCATCAGGCTGGCGAAATTTTCGGAGGTAACCTCCTCACCTTTGAGTTCTACGATTTTGTCGCCGGGGGCCAGGCCGTTTTGTAAGCCACGATCAGATACACGCGTGACGTTTACGCTATGCCATGTGCCGAGTATTCCTAAATCACATAGCCTGCCACCTGATGCGGCTTTGCGAATTAATGGCTGATATCCCTGAAGCCAATCTTCCGCAGAATGTTTTGTGCTCGACCGGACACCCTCGGCGAGTAGTGGTGCAGTGACACCGACCACCCCTATGAGAGCAGCTAAAGCCATACAATTGAGCCTGTTATTCACTTCTTTCGAGTCTGTTATTTGCGGTTGTTGCAATCAACTTAGACCTTCGATTATTCATATACGAATTCCGAAGTCAGCTAATGGCCGGTAAGCGACCTTTTCCATGGTTGCGGGACTGCTTCGTCCGAGAAATCAGTCCAGAACTCGCATTCGCGCGTTGATGGCACGCTCGCCTTCAGACGCCTCATTCACCGATATTGTCAGCGGCTCCTTTCTCGATCTCGAAGCATGAATATTTATAAAACTGGTTTCGGCCGCGGCGCAGTTAAGATGTGCCAGCGCCAGCCTGCCGGACGAAGAGGCATGAAGATCAAAAGTACCGGGTGGAACGTCCCAATAAACATAACCGCGTTCATTTAAGACAGTCGACCGCAGCCCGGAGGCATGAATCTTGATTCGCGCGGCCTTGCCAGTTGAAAATACAAAAATCTTGCAGCGTGGAAGACCGGGATCGGATTCCAATGCCTTTTCTCGGTGCTTGTCAGTTGTAAACAGCATCGCTGACTCCAGCACGCTCTCAAAATCGAAAAATATCGATTGAGTAGATTGCTTCTCGAATTCGGTGTCTATACAAAACCGGCCATCTTCAGTGCAACCGTTTTTACCGCGAATGATGGCGGTGTAAATTACTACATCATCAGAGTCGTGCTCAAAGATCATTGAACTGAAAGTTTCTATTGGTGAAATGCCCCCGGCCTCCGGGCTTACGCTCCAAACAAGTCCCGCCACCGTGCGTGCCTGAATGTAGACAGAAATCTGACTGTCGGCGCGCACTAATGTCGGCGCACCTAGCTCCTCGACGACATCCTGACGAGTGGTTACTCCAGTTTTAATGAATTCGACTCTATTATCGGAGAACAGGCTTTCTTCTGGCACAACCGGAATAGGTACGCATCCCGTTAAGGCAAATCCGGCTACTGCCAAGAACAGCGACGGTGTGGTAATTCTCCGCATAAAGTTTACTCGTCAACTACAGTATAGGTGGGTAGCAACAAAATATTGCTGGTGCAATGACGATTTCATCCGGCCCGCGTAGCCCGTTGATAAAGCTAGGATTTGTGCGGCCGGGGAGCAAGTACATGTATGGACTTTCAAATCAGGCTTCTATTGCGGCAGTGCTTAGTATGTTAGCCGCTTGTACAGCGGTGCCGCCCGAGACGGAATACCGGCTGGGTTCGAGTTCCTTCAGGGCGTGCCAGGCAGTTGATGTCGATCCGTCCGGTACCGAGTTTTCTGCTCTGTGTGAGGAAATTGTCCAGCGCGGGCTGTCGGTGAGCAATTATCAAACAACAGTTGAAGTTGTTGATATCCAAAACGGAAAATTAAGCCGTAAAGCAATTCTTGAATCATTCGAGAGACCTGGCTTTGTACCGCTACGATTTATCGCAGATATTGCCTATTCAAATGATGGTGCTTTGCTGGCTGTCGCAATGGGTCGGCCGGTGCTGCTAGATGCCGTAACTTTGGCGGAACTTGAAATTGGTGGGGTTAATGAGGCATTTAATTCGACGAGCGCAGTTAGCTTCTCGCCAGATGGTCAGTTGATTGCATTCGGGTCCGGTGGCGGGCATCAATCGGGCCGTGCGGAGATTACGCTGTTTCGGCTTGCGGACCTCGCGAGGATAGACAAATTCAGTGTTGCGTCCGACAGACCCATCTCGTCAATCGGATTCTCGCCCGATTCAAGTTCATTAGCGGCCAGCACGTTTCACGATGGGCGCGGGCATGTTGTTTTGTATGACCTTGGAGCAAAAGTAGTTCTGAGTACTATTAATCATGATGCCCTGGTAGCGGACCTGGCATTTTCTCGTGATGGCCGACACCTCCTGACGCTAAGCACTGAACTTAAAATCTTCGAGCTGATTTCGGATCACGGTGCGTTTAGCGATTCGACCTTAACCCAGACGATAACAAATGCTCAACCGCAACTCAAAAACTCAAATTTGGTTACTCCGGGACTCTGGCAACAGGATTTTGGGGAGGTCGAAGCATTGATTGTACCAAGACACCCGGTTCCAACGATGACGCTTTCTCCTGACGGAGCATTCGTCGCGGTTTCAGACGCCCCTAACCTGGTGAACATTGTGGACATCGTTTCTCTGAGAATGAGGTGTCGACTGGTAGCAAGTGACGGTTTGCACGGCTCAGACAAATCGTCAGTTGCGCCGTGGGAACTTTTAGCATCTGAAAGGTCCGAAGGGAATTGGGAATTTCCCAATGACATCGCGTGGACCCCTGACGGGCAGTCCATCGTAGTCGCACATCACGGCTTACACATCCTCGGCTGGCGTCCAACCACCGCATATGGTTCTGCAGAAATTCAAGCCGCAGATCATGCTGTGGAAGTATCGCGGAAAATTGAAGAAGAGGTCACGCAACAGTTTCATCGCTCATTCATCGACTCTGGCTTGTTTTCAGAGGGTCACGATTTGCAGGTTAGATACAAAATCCTCAAGCTCGATCCGGGCAACGTAGCATTAAGGGCACTGATAGGGGCGGGGCAAGCCTCGATCCAGGTGGCGGTGGAATTCCTTGATCGAGACGGAAATGTTTTATCCGAAACCATCGCCGAAGGTAAAACCGTTCTAGGAGGATTAGAAGACAATAATGATTCATTCGTCGAACAAATACAGAACCCCAGGTATCTCGCTTGGCGCCGCGCAGCTGAGCAGGCCGCAGAGCATGCAATGCGACTATATTCGGGGAGTTTATGTAATGAAGATCTTGATTAGTATCCCCGGGGTGCACGTTGAGAAACATTGCGAGATTTTTTCGGTCACGAAGCACTGAATGCCACGCTATGGGAATTTGGAAAAAGGTGTCAGATTTATTTTATGGCACGATGTTGTGAACAACCTCGCTTCGGCAGGGTTTCTTTTGGCCGTTAACTTCCGCTCTTGGCCGTGAAGCGACCCGAGGCACCCGCAACCCCTGATCCAGGGACGAGGTCTGCTGACGACCCAAAGCGAACGTGGGCTGACAGCAATGATAATGCAGTGGTGCGGCGGTACAGCTAGAATCGAAATAGCGTATCGGTAGTTGTTTTGGGGGCTACGTGGACCGCATCGGTACTTTCCTGAAGGAACTCAGACGCCGGCGGGTGTTCCGGGTCGCAGCCCTGTACATCATCGGGGCCTGGGTGGTGCTGCAGGTTGCGGACCTGGCCTTCCCCGGCCTTGGG
>JBFKDP010000281.1:0-5484 GCA_041619575.1 Litorivivens sp. | reverse complement strand
AGAAATACGCTGAGAGCCAGCCAGAATAAACGCACGAAACACTCCTAGAATTATGTGATTGGCGATTCTACCAATCGCCCCCTTCGAATAGAAGCCAACAGGGATTATATGCAATTGAATTATCTGGAGTCAGGGCAAGGCAGCGAGGCCGTTTTCCTGCTTCATGGCTTGTTTGGGTCGGCCAGCAATCTGACACAGCTGGCGAAGGCATTGGAACCGGCTTTTCGGGTGTTTCGAGTCGATCTGCGCAATCACGGTGAATCTTTCCACCTAGAGACAATGAGTCTGCGTGACATGGCCGGCGATGTGCGTCGCCTGATGAGTCACCTCGGTATTGAACGGGCTGCATTTGTTGGGCACTCTCTGGGCGGCAAGGTGGCGATGCAACTCGCCCTGCAATCGCCAGAGTGTGTATCGCGACTGATTGTTGCTGATATCGCGCCTGTGGCCTACAAGCCTCACCATAATGCGACCCTGGCGGCACTGTGTGGTCTGGATTTGCGCGCTTTGAAGAGTCGTGCGGAGGCCGATGCTGCGCTAGCCGATGTTGAGCCTGAGTTGGGTGTGAGGCAGTTTTTACTCAAAAACCTAGCGCGCAATGATGAGGGCCGGTGGCGTTGGAAGCTGAATCTGGACGCGATAAACCAATGCTACGATGATTTGCGCCAGGCCCCTGAGGGAACAGCTTTTACGGGGCCGACGCTGTTTCTGAAGGGTGAAAACTCAGCCTATATACAGACTGCTCACTCGGCGGCTATGAACAACTTGTTTCCCCAACACGAGTTGACGGTTATCAGTGACACGGGGCATTGGTTGCACGCTGAAAAACCGGCAGTATTCAATGCGGCTGTGGGGCATTTCTTGGAGGCCTAACTGGTCGGGCTCAGCATCGCCAGTAGCATGTCGACCGTGGTGTCCAGCGATTCATCTACGGTCAGGTCAACACCGGTTGCTCGCTTGGTCAAAGGAGCAACCAACAGAATATAGGTCAGTGCGCCTGAAATAATGTGCAGTATGTGCAGGGCAGAGCCCTTGGGCAGCAAGCCATGGGCTTGAGCCCGGCTGACAAAGTCGACACCGTCGCTGATGTCTTTCTTGAGGTGGGTTTCCACTAGCCAGTCCAAGCGCGGTCCTGGCGTTGCGGCCTCGCGAAACATAATGCCTACCCAGTCAGGGTGATTTTTCGCAAAACGTATAATCGCGCGGAAGGCTTCACGGACCTGTTGTCGCTCTTGTTCAGCGCTGCCGCCCTCTGCAATTTTGGGTAACTGATCGGCGAGGCTGTGCATTTCCTGCCACAATAAATTCACGGACTCCTGCCAAAGCTTTAGCTTGGTTTCAAAGTGGTATTGAACCAAGGCCTTCTTCATCCCAGCCCGGCTGGCGATAGTCCCCATGGACGCCGCTTCGAATCCCAATTCGGCAAAAATGCGTACTGCTGCTGTTAGAATTTTTTTGCGCGTGCTCTCACGACGTTGCGCGCGCAAATTATTGGATTCCGTCAATGTTTCGTCTCTAGTGCGGTGAGGTACCACTGTACTGTCTAAAGTGTAATTTGACAATACGACTGGATAGTGAAACCATCTTTTCCGTTTTTATTACGTGAGTTTTGGACATGAAAATAGACGGCCCGTTTTACGCAGATATGGAAACCGCGAGCGAAGAAGCTCACAAAATTGCCGATGCCGGTTATGACGGAATCTACACGCTCGAAGGAAGCCGCGACCCCTTTTTTCCTCTTGTCCTTGCCTCACAAGCCCGTCCTGAACTTGATATAGCGACAGGCATCGCGGTTGCATTTCCGCGAAATCCCTCTCATATCGCCTATCAGGCCTTTGATCT
The DNA here is from genome assembly GCA_041619575.1 of Litorivivens sp. Lineage (GTDB taxonomy): Bacteria > Pseudomonadota > Gammaproteobacteria > Pseudomonadales > Spongiibacteraceae > Litorivivens. The sequence goes on along the minus strand of JBFKDP010000281.1, from coordinate 3,642 downwards.
TCAGCGTTATTCCAAGGGCAAGTTTCTCTTGGGCATTGGGCCGCAGATCAAAACGCATATCGAAAAACGCTTCGGTCTGGATTTCGACCCGCCGGCTCCCCGAATGCGGGAATATATTCAGGCAGTAAAGGCTTTCTTCGACTGCTTTCAAAACGGTACGCGTCTTAACTTCGAAGGCCGCTTCTATCGCCATACCCTGATGACACCTATGTTCAATCCGGGGCCATTGGAGTGTGGAGTCCCCCCCATATTACTGGGCGCGCTTGGCCCAAAAATGACAGAAGTCGCCGGTGAAGTTGCAGATGGGCTTATTGTTCACCCTTTCAATACCTTGCCGTTTGTGCGTGAAAAACAATTGCCAGCCGTTGAGCGCGGGCTTGCCAAAAGTGGCCGCACACGTAGCGACTTCCTTATGCAGGTTGCTGCAATCTGCGTGACCGGAGCAAATGAACAGGAGTTTGAAGCGGCCAAGGCAACGGTCAAGGGCTTGCTCGCATTCTATGGCTCAACACCGGCTTACGTGCCGCCAATGGCTGCGGTGGGAATGGATGAATTGCACCCAACCTTGAACAAAATGTCTAAGGAAGGGCGCTGGCAGGAAATGGCAGATTTGATTGACGATGATTTCCTGAACGCATTCGCCGTCGTTGGCGAGCCGGATACCATTGCGGGCCAGCTGTACGAAAAATACGGTGCCGATGCCGACCGTCTAAGTATCTATGCACCTTATCAGTCTGGGCCAGAGGTTTGGCCTACCATCATTGCTGAGTTAAAACGCTTGAGCGGGCGCGCTTAGCGCCAGTATGCGGGCCCATTCACATCGTTAAAACGTCAGTTCAAGTAACGCGGAGGCGACAGCGTAGTCGCCTATTTCCGCGTCGCCTTCCTCATCTGAGAGTTGTATAGCATCATACTGGAGCCTAATAGCGGCAGCTTGGGTGATTTCGCGGCGAAGACCCGCGCCGTACATCAGACCGGTGCCATTGGCGTGATCTTGAGTGTTTGGATCAAAGGCATTACATCGGTGCAAGCTTGTTACCGATGGGGCAGTGACTTGAAATTGGGGATTGTTTCTCTGGGATTATTAATAACCGTTGCCGGCTGGCGATATTGGGTTGCAAGCATCGCACAACAGCGCGCGATGCTTGCAGCAGGGTTACTTCTTGATTTGCTGAGCCATCATCTTGTCAACTTTTTCACTGTAGGGCGGCAAGGTACCGGCGAGCTTCGCAAGGTTTACAAACCCCTGTGAAAATACCGATTTTGAGTGACTGAAGGTGCGGAAACCCTCAAACCCCCGATAGTTACCCATGCCGCTGTTCCCCACGCCGCCGAAGGGCATATCGTCACAGGCAACATGCATGGCGATATCGTTGACGGTGACGCCACCAGAGATTGAGTTGGCCAACACATGCTCGCGTTCTATCTTGTCGCTGCCAAAATAGTACATGGCCAGTGGGCGAGGCCGCTTGTTGATAAATTGCAGGCACTCTTCAATCGTACGGTAGGTTTTAATATTGAGAATTGGCCCAAATATTTCATCTTGCATACACTTCAGCTCGTCAGCGGGTTCGACGATCAGATGTAGCGGAATTTTATGTCGTTCGCGATCGTTCCAGTCTTCGTTTGCGGGGTTTAACTCAACCACGCGAGTGCCCGCCTCTTTTGCCTCATCAATATAAGATTTAACGCGATCAAAGTGACGCTCGTTGATGACAGAAACGAAATCGGGATTGTCAGCGATGGTGGGAAACATCGTTTTGATGGTTTCCTTGCAGGTTGTGATAAAGGCCTCGAGCCGACTCGCTGGTACAAAGCAATAATCCGGTGAAATACACAGTTGACCTGCGTTCATGGATTTGCCAGAGATGATTTTTTCAGCGTATTCCTGCAAGTTGCCGCTGTCGGAAACAATAACGGGCGATTTGCCCCCGAGCTCCAGGGTGACCGGGGTCAGATTTTCTGCGGCGGCCTTCATGACCAGTTTGCCGATGCTGGTTGCACCGGTAAAAATCAGATGATCGAATTTCAGGCTGCTAAACGCTGCGCCAACTTCAGCACCACCAGTGACAACTGAAATTTCGCTGTCTTCGAAGTATTCGCGGAACAATCGCTGCATCACTTCGGCTGTATGCGGGGTAAATTCCGACGGCTTGATGATAACGCGATTGCCCGCGCCAATAGCGTCGGCGAGAGGGCTAAAAATCATATTCACCGGCACATTCCAAGGAGTCATGATGCCGACAACCCCCTTGGGCTGATAGTGGATTTTGGCTGTTGCGCCAAACAGATTCATGGGAACAGGCGCTTTGCGCTTCTCCGGCTTCATCCACTTTTTAAGGTTTTTCTTGACGAATTTGAGGGAGCCGACCGACGTAAAGATGTCCGTCATCAGCGTGACGTGGCGTGAACGGCAGCCAAAATCTTTGTTCACTGCCTCACAGATTTCGGTCTGGTGATCGACCAGCATGGCGATACAGCGGTTGAGCCTGTCAATGCGGGTTTCCAGCAAGACTTCACCTTCACGTACAAAGGCATTGCGCTGCAGATCCAGGAGTTCTTGTAACGGTTCGGTGACGGATTCGATAGAGGGTTGAGTAGTCATGTTGGGCTCCTAGTTTTCTGAATTCAGGATAAAGTCGGCACAGCGTTCACCAATTAGCACGCAAGCGGCGTTGGTGTTGCCGGAAAGCAGGGTGGGCATAATCGAACCATCGGCAATACGCAGGTTCTCAATACCGTGAACGCGCAAGCGGTCGTCGACTACGGCCATCTCGTCCTTGCCCATTTTACAGGTGCCAACAGGGTGATAGACCGACTCGCCGATGGCGCGAATATGCTCAAGGACTTTATCGTCTGTGTTGGCCTGTAGGCCGGGCTGTAGCTCGCCGCGGTTGTACTTTTTCAGGCTTGGTGCATTGTAGATCTCGCGCGTTTTCTGTACCGCGGCGATGGTCCTGTGCACATCATTGTCGGTGGCGAGATAATTCGCGCGAATTGCCGGGTGGGTCTCAGGGTTGCGCGCCTTGATATGCACAGAGCCTCGGCTTGTCGGGCGCAGGTAGCAGACCGTTGCGGTAGTGCCGGGCAATGGCTTGATACGGCCTTTTTCGTCAGGATCACCGGCTGCAGGCGTGAAGTGAATCTGCGCATCGGGCCTGTCTAAATCCTCCGAGGTTTTAAAGAACGCGCCCACCTGGGAAGCCGGATGTATGAGCAGGCCCTTGCGCTTAAAGGCCAATTTGGCCAGATTTTTCATCATGTTCAGGGGTTTGAGCTCTTCGTGGAATGTCGCTACATCGCTCATTGAACATTGTGTGTTTACCGTAAGGTGATCCTGCAGGTTTTCTCCGACACCGGGCAGATCATGAACCAGCTTGATGCCCATTTGTTTTAGAAACTCTGCACGACCAACGCCTGAGAGCTCGAGCAGCTGTGGTGAGTTGATTGTGCCGCCACAGAGTATAATTTCTGCCCGGCATTCGGCGCGCTTCTCTTCGCCTTTTTGGCGATAGCGAATGGCAACCGCCTTTTTGCCCTCGAATTCTATTTTAGTTGTCAGTGCATTGATCTGCAGGTCGAGATTCGGGCGATTGATACACTGCGCGAGAAAGGTCTTGGCTGTACTCTGACGCATTCCGT
>JBFKDP010000280.1:0-5517 GCA_041619575.1 Litorivivens sp. | reverse complement strand
GGCGTGAGGAATGAGTTAATGAACTTGGTGAGTTCCTTTGGCTCCATGTTTTCCGGCTTGTTGAATAGATGGAAGGAAGAAAATTTCATCTTCTTGCTGGCGTTGCTAGTTTCTGTGCCAATACTGCTTGCTTCGGTTGCCACTATCTTCACTCCACTGATTGTGATTCTGTTTGGCTCTCGGCCATACTCTTCAGTACGTCTTTTTGAACCTTGCCATTGGCATTGAGCGGAAACGTACTGACCTGAAAAATTTCGTTTGGAACTTTGTAGGTGGCCATGTTTTTCCTGGCCCATTGCTTGATGCTCATAAGATCCAGAGTTGTATCCGCCCGAGGAATAACGAAGGCGTTACCTACCTCTCCTTTCTCTGGATGATTCACACCGATGACTGCTACCTGCGCAATATCAGGATGTCTCAGCAGTAGATCTTCAACCTCGGCGGGGTAGACGTTGAATCCGTTGCAGATGAACATTTCCTTTTTGCGACCGACAATGCGCAGGTTGCCTGCCTCATCCAGGCAACCGATATCGCCGGTTGCCAACCAGCCATCTGAGGAAATGGCATCGCGTGTGAGTTCCGGTGCATTAAAATAGCCTTGCATCACTCCATAGCCGCCGACCAGAATCTCGCCGGGATCTTGCGGTGCGCAATCTCTACCGTCTGTGTCAACGATTCGGAGGCGGACGTCTGGCAGGGGGCGGCCTGTAGAACTTGATATGATCTCAGGAGAGTCATCCTGACGGGTCATGCTTACCACGCAGGCTTCAATCAGTCCGTAGGCGTTGATGACCCTGTCGATGCCTAGGTCGCGCTGCATGCAATGAATTGTCTCTTCCGGCACGTGTGCGGCCCCGACATAGGCAACTCGCAGTTTTCCCGGCTGTCGATTGCCATGTTGTTGTGCGATTGTGGCGAACAGTGCCGGTGGTCCGCTCATGACTGTAATCTGGTGGGATTCAATCAGTTCCAGCGTTCGGTTTGGATCAAAGAAATCTACGACAACGTGAGTCATGCCTCGCATGATGCAGGCCAGAATTCCGGCATTGATACCAAAGCCATGTGAGAAAGGGGGAATCACGAGAAAGCGGTCATTCTCGTTCAAGGTGCCAATTGCGCTCCAATCCCAAAATGCCTGTAATACCTGCTGATGACTTAGCATTACGCCTTTGGGTTCACCGGTAGTTCCGGACGTGAATAGAATTTCACAGAGGGATGAGCCGGTCGTACCCTGAGGGTGTTCTGACTGAGCACCTGCTGCTTCAAGCAGGGTGTCAAAGTCAAGGCAGGACACTGATTTGCTTTTCTGGTCAAGGCAGACAACATTTTCCAGCTGGGTCAATTCGGAAAATGGTCGTTGGTTATGTGTGCCGTATAGCTCTGCCAGCATTGCGGGGAAATCGTCCCCCAGGCAGTTGCTGACAGTCAGCAGAAATTTGGTGTTGGCGCGCTGCAGGATGGGGCCGGCTTCCATTGCCTTCAGCCTGGAGGAGATGGGTACCACGACAGCTCCCAGTTGCCACGCTGACAAGGCAGAGACGATCCACCTCCAGCTATTAGGTGCCCAGATACAGACCGAATCACCTTTACCGAGGCCCAGTGCAGCAAGCGCCTGACTGAAATAGGAAACCTGCTCAGACAGCTGTTGGTAACTCAGTGTAACTGCCCCGTCTACGACTGCGGTGCGGGTTGAATGACGGGCATTAGCAGCCGCTAGCATGTCGGGTATTGTTTGCCAGGGGCAAGGGTTCTGGAAGGTTTCCATGTCAATCCACCATCGTCAGGCCGCCACCGACACTCAGAACCTGCCCGGTGATATAGCTGGATTCTTCGCTGGCTAGAAATTTCACTGCGCCAGCGATATCAGCGGGCATACCCAGTCGTTTTAGCGGTACACGTTTAGCGAATTTTTCCAGTAATTCTTTGTTGGGCGCTGACATCGGCGTGACGACGACGCCGGGAGAGACGCAATTGACACGGACGTTAAACCGCCCGATTTCCTGTGCCAGGCTTTTGCTAAACGCGACAAGCGCGCTTTTGCTGCCCGCATAGGCGGCCTCATTGGCGGCCCCTGCACGAGATGAGTCAGAAGTGATTTGAATGATGCTGCCCCGGCGGCGTTCAATCATGGCCGGCAGTAAGGTCTGACAGGCAGTTAATGGCGCGAGATAGTTAACATCTAGCAGCCTTTGCCAGACTGCAGGGTCCTGCGTGAGAAATGACTTTACGTCGGTGATGCCCGCACAATTCACCAGGCAGTCAATGTCGTGGTGCTCCAGCACTTGCACCAGACACCCTCGGAATTGGACCTGATCTGAAAGATCAGTCACAAGCTGCTCTGCAAGATAAGGAGTATCAGGTTCGTTAAATTGGCGATCAACGCCTATTACCTGCCAGCCCGCCTTATGCAGCGCTTGCGCGATGGCGCCGCCGATTCCGCCACCGGCGCCTGTGACCAGTGCAGCCCCCTGATTGCTTGACGTCATTGCTGCCAGACTCCAGCTTTGTCCAGACCTGCTGTGCCGCCAAGATGGTGACCACGCTGATCCAGAACAAGCCCGTCGGGTTGCTCATCATCAGGTGTTAACAGGTAGGTTTCCACCTTAATGGCAAGTGGTGTAACCGATGCCAGCGACTCCCTGATACGACCCTGCCACATAGGGTTGCTTACCAGTGTTTCGCGGTTTAAGCCTAGGTTTAGTGTGACTCGGTCGAGTGTGCCTTCGCCGCGCTCCAGCTGCAGTTGCCATGCCTGTATGCCGTCGATCAGCTTCAATGCTTTAGTTAGCATGGGCAGAGACAGCCACCGACCGCGGGCCAGTATCTGATCTCCAATGGTACGATGAAACGAGTTTACAGCCTCTGCGGGCACAACCACTTGGCCGGTGCGCACAGTAGTACCAGCTAGAGCTTTGATGTTGGTGAAACGCAGGACAATTTCAGCCTCTTGGTCTGCACCCCAGCCATCGCTGATTACCGCATTGTCTGAAAGCGAAGCCAGTGCGACACAACCCGGTTCCCCGCAGACCATTTTCCCATCTACGCGAGTGGACAGTGCCGCACCAAATATCGGGTCAGCGTACAAGTCGGTTACTTTTGACTCGAACTCATCCGCAAGGCGCTTGTGTGCCCCGGGTGACGCGATTTCGCCAACCAAGACAATATGTTCAATGCCCAGCTCAAAGGGGTCGACATTGAACTCCAGATAGAGCCGCGCAAGAAAATCCAGAGCCGCGCAGGGGGTCGTTACCCAGACCGTAGGCTTAAATTGTTTGACGGTTTTCAGAAGTCGAAGACGGCCACGGGGCTGCGCATAGGTGACAGCCTTACACAGCGGTACAAGGACTTCAGGTTCGCTGGCAACCGGGAAGCTACCCTCGCGATGTGTCGAAACTAGAACGCGGTCATTTTGCTTCAGGCCGGCCAGCGACCAGGTTTTACGGGAAACTTCGCGCAGGCTGTTTAGCTCTTCCAGAGTAACTGGAACCAGATGTTCGGCGGGGTCGCCACCGAACACCAGACTGTTATCCGCGGCCTTCAAAGCCAGTGAAGTACGGCTAGTCCAATGGTTTACTGCCTGTGGGCGGTCTGTCATTTTGCTACCCCAAGTTTGACGACATCTTTTATGTTCACAACCTCGTTGGCGAACAACTCCATGGAACGGCTGACCAGTTCGTGTTTCAGGCCGCCAACGCGGAACTGGCCCAGCAGGTCAGTTACGCCGGCGTCAAAGAATTCCTCGGCCACTTTTTTCGAGCCGGCGACATCTTCCATCACGACCATGCGGTGTTCGCTCAATGTTGCAATGGCTTTTTCTTCCGACATTCCCGCAGCGAGCTGCCCGAAGACTTTGTATGTGGCGTGTTGGGCATCGGTGTAGTCAGGTGGCGTTACGAGATTTACCTGCCGACGGATGTACCACATGAAGGCGCTGACGGCGTCCTCAAGCCCTTCGCCGTTGGCACTAACAAACCAGGGAACCAGGCAACCGATGCGAGCTTTTTCGGGGTCGTGACCGTTTTCCGCAAGTACTCGTTTGTATTCGGCAATGTCTTTAGCCAGTTCCGGCAGGCCTTTGAGAATGGGGATGCACAGCAGGTTATAGCCGCCTTTTGCCGCAGCGGTGAAACCGGCAAGGCTGGTAGAGGCTACCCAGACCGGCGGCCCAGGCTTCTGGACGGGTCTCGGCAGGATCGAAACGCCTGGAATGTTGTAGTAGGTGCCCTCGCGCGTGACCTCTCCACCATCGGCTTCAAAGATCTCCTCGACCGCTGCGAGGTGGTCCTCCCATATTTCCCGGCTTTGTTCGAAGGGGCGTTGGAACGCCTGGTATTCAAGAGGCGAAGCGCCGCGTCCGGTTCCGAATTCAACGCGACCACCACTGATAACGTCCAGAGTGCCTACGCGTTCTGCAATGCGAATTGGACTCAAAAATGGCAGCAGGCTCACACCCATGCCAAGGCGAATATTTTTCGTGCGCGCCGAAGCCGCAGCTAGTACGAGGTCTGGTGCGGAAGAGTGCGAAAAGCCCCGCGTGAAGTGGTGTTCAACAAACCAAGCGCTGTCATACCCGAGTTGGTCGGCCAGCTCGATTTGATCCAGCGTATCGCGAAATGCCTGTTGTTCGATTTCTCCGGAGCGACCCCTCACTTCCAGTTCGTGGTAAATGCCGTAACGTCTTCTATTCATGTATTCGATACCTCGTCGTTTGGCGCGTATAGCTCGATTGGGGGATAATTTGAAAAACAATCTATCGCTTGGTTAGTTTTGTGTCAACACGCTTTTGGTAAATTTCGATGGCGCCCGATGCGGAGGCGCTGCCCCGCAGCGCTAAAAATGCGCTGCTATCTGGCTAAGATATTGTTGTATAAGTATATAAACCCAACAGTCAGAAGCGTTGTGGCAGGCCTGCTTCGGACTTCCTTTTTGCGCGGAGTTGTGTCGTAATGGTCGCGCGGCCTTTACCAAGCAAGTATTAGGTTTATAATGGCCTTGAGTGTCAGACACAAAAGTTCGCTCTGCTGCAGGCAGGGCGGTTCCTCGCAGGGAGAGAATATGAATAAGCGAATCTTGTTTACGGGCGCCAATCTGCTTGATGGTGACAATCCGGCTGTTTCTGGCATGAGTGTGCTGATCGAGGGTGATCGTATTTTGGCCATTTCCCCGGACGGTGGCATCGACGATCAGGGTGTTGATCGAAAGATTCCGCTCGACGGCGCAACCCTGATGCCGGGCATGACCCAGGCGCATTGGCATGGCTCCTACGACGGAATTGATTTTGCGCCGCCGCCGGTGGGCTTGGAAAAGCCGCCAGGTTATCTCATGTTGTTGTCTCTCAAACACGCTCAGCTTGCGCTATCTATGGGTTACACCAATTTGATCGGCGCCGCGGTAGGTGACGCGCTTGATGCCCAGCTGAAATGGGCGATAGAAGATGGGGTGGTAGAAGGGCCTCGCCTGACCGCTTGTGGCCGCTGGCTGATTACCACTGGGGATTGCAATGACGACCCGGCCTAT
>JBFKDP010000279.1:0-5589 GCA_041619575.1 Litorivivens sp. | reverse complement strand
TCCCTGTTGGCTTCTATTCGACTAGGGCGATTGGTAGAATCGCCACTCACATAATTCTAGGAGTGATTCGTGCGTTTATTCTGGCTGGCTCTCAGCGTATTTCTAATCGCTTGCTCAACGGTGTCCTACAACCCTACGGTCTTCAACTACCACTACGACAAGGAAGCGATTAACCAGAATCCGCCAAAAACCCTGCTACTCGCCAGCGTAAATGTCAGCGGCGAACCAACACTTTCCATGTTACGTAGTGCCACGGCGAAAGTCGACGCGGAAGTGATCGACCGCCTGAAAAGCGCCGGTTACGAGCTTGCGCCTGCACACCTGTTTGACAATGCCTGGAATCAGGCAATCTACACCTATGGCGATTTTTACGACCCGACCTCGGGCAAAGTTGATCGTCGCAATTGGCAGGCAGTCATGGCCAGCACCCTTGCCGGACTTAAACAAAGTGGCCAGGTCGATGCCGTTATCTTTACCGACTTGATAGCCCACGATGCCCAGCACAGCCCCGGCATGAATCACTATGCTCGCTGGTATGGGGTCACGCGTAAGCCGGCGACCCAGGGCGCAGGCTCTGGCGTACCGGTGGATTTTAACTGGTCACAAACCATCAAGGCCGCGAGCCTGATTGTAACCATCTACGACCTCGAAGGCAGACCGCTGTTTTCCAGCCGGGGCGGAATCGACACCCTCTCAGCCATCGATATGCGCAAGCCCCACCTCGGCTTTGTGCGCCGCGACAAAGTGCTAAAAAATTCCGGCTTTATCGAGGAAGGTGTGCAACTGGCGCTTCACCCACTCATCCCAATGGCGCGCTACCCCGGCCCGGAAGCCGAGGCAGACCCGGCGGCCGCTGAATCAGATAAAGTAGAAGCTTCCAAGTAAGAGGCTGTAGCCTCTGTCCAGACACCAGAATACGGCCATGCCCCCCATCAGGTAGACCGCGGTACGCCTAGCCAGCGGCTCTACCCCTCTGGAAACTCGACGCAAGAGTGACAGACCGAGCGCCAGTGCTGCGACAAACGCAACCTGCCCCGCTTCTATCCCTAGATTAAACGCAACAAGCCCGGCGAGCAGGTCGCTTTGGGGCAAACCCAATTCATCGAGTACGCTGGCAAAGCCCAAACCGTGAATCAAGCCAAACGCTGCAATAAGTGGCCAACGCACGCTGCGCGCCTTTTCCGTTAACCGGTGATAACTCAACTCAATCGCCAGATACAATATAGTTGCGGCAATGGCCAGCTCCACCCAGACCGAAACCTGGGGAATAATGCCCAAACTCACGCACACCAGCGTAACGCTGTGACCGAGCGTAAAAGCCGTGATGGTAATCAGCAATTGTCGCCACCCGCTGGCCAGCAACAGCAGTCCCGTCACAAACAGCAAGTGGTCGAAGCCAATGAGTATGTGCTCAACGCCTAACGCGAAATACTGACCCACTACGTGCCAGGTATTCGGCACCGCAGGTACCTCGAAAACCTGTCCGTCACGGCGTATCAATTCACTGTAATTTCTGCCGTCGGCCAAAGACAGCTTGAGCAAGGCAGCGGTTCGACTCGCCGTTAAGCCACGAACCTGCAGGGTTTTACCCGCAAGCCCGCCGGGACAGTCCATGCTCCAGCGCCACTCAATAGAGGTCCCTGCTGCAGCGCGGGACGGCGAAGCCGCAACGCAGGGCTCGGGAAATATCGGCTCCGGGCTGACCTGACCACTCAATGCGGGCGTGCGCCACAACACGCTGTACTGCCCGGCTGTCTCTTCCTCGATCTCAAGCAGAGAGGGCGCAAGCTTGTGTGCCAAACCCAGTGGCGAGACTAGCAGCAATGCAATAAGAATAATCTGTTTCATGGCTGCCCTTCTTCTGCCGTCTTCGGTTCGGCTACCCCGTACTCTTGACGGAGCTGTTCTATGTATTGACGCAGAGATTGCCGCTCCTGCTCATCTCGCCACAGCTGGGCCACTTTGGGCTTGACCTCGGAATAACTGCGCAAGTACTGCGGGTAAATTTCCGTCACCCGTATCAGGTGCGCGCCGTAGGCGGACGGTATCGGCCCAAACCAACGCTCGGTCATAATATCCCGGGCGCGTAATGCATCACTGAACTGAGCACCGAACATGAAAGTAAGGTCTTGCAAGGACTTGCTCTTTACTGACCTGCCGTGGAGGAAAGGGTCACCAAGCTGTACATCCAGACTGGCCAAACCACCTTGCTCAAGCACCGCGAGATCATTTTTCGCGCGAAGTATCGGATCTTCAGATCGATCCCCACTATAGAAAACGTGCTTGAAGCTGTAGCGAGCAGGCACCAACCAGCGCTCACGTTCACTGTCATAGAGTGCTTCGAGCTCAATCTCGTCGGGGCTGTCCATAAACTGTACCCGCCCCATTCGCTCCACTCGCTGAATCATCCGTCTCTTAATAACTTCGTCGGACAAGTGCACGCCTAGGGAAATCGCAGCTCGAATCTTTTCCTCATCACTACCCTCAATGCCCAGAAACTGGGCATCTCGCAACAGGCGCTGCAGTACAACCGTGTCATCGCGGTGATAGTTCCGCCGCAATGCTTCAGCAAACAAGATTCTATTGTCCAATTCCTGTTGCTGGATCGCTCGCATTTGCTGAGGGCTGGGCATTCGCCCCGTCTGACGCACCCAATCGTCTCGCAATTCCTGCAACGTCTCAGCATCAAGCGGGTCAATGGTTTGCCGGTGCTGTTGCTGCCAATACCTATCAACTGTAAATAATAGAACGCCGAGCAGCAAAAAATGCACAATCGGTTGCTTGAACAAAGATGATTTCACAGACATCACTAATGCGTTCCCCCAGCTTCACTCGCTTGCGGTGAATACCAGATAGGTGATGTCCACGCACGCTCTTGAACCACTGGTTTATGATCCGCTGAACAGCAGCGTTCAAGCCCACTGGGAATGGTGCCTAGATTGCTGCAATTCACTTTATTGGCAACACAAATCTGCTGGCTCCAACGGCAAGTCGGGTTCTGCACGACACGGGCATAATAATAGGCGTGCTGTGCTGCCTTAAACTCCGGGTCACTCCACACTCGACACAGGTGTTTGTATCCCTCACCCGACGGTTTGCAACTCAACAGATCAACACTCGCACCATTGTCGACATTGCCGCCAACTTCATAGACGCGCTGGTGCTTGGTTCCCTCGCTATCCACCCACCCTTTTATAATCTGCATTCTCTGCAGGGGTGTTCCCGGCATATCAATTGTGCCGGGATCCATGAGTGCGGATAACAGAAAGCGTGGATCCTGCCCTGCCTTAGGCTGATGGGGTAACTCACCGCCCATTGCAACGCCTTTACGATAAGCCTGCTCGACATAATCAGGCGCTTCGCACAGATTGCGATCCAGGTCCCATCCGCCAAAAAACCGCACCGACATCCTTGGGCCGCTGGTGCCGTAGGTTTCGCGATTCTTTAGGCCCTCAAAAATGGCATCTCGACTGTTTTCCTCAGCCCAGACAACCGCCAGGCCACCCGGGTTATATTCAAGGTCATCGGGAAAACCGACAGTGCTGCCATCCTCTGCGCTGGCTGGCGTACCGGCACCACCATGGCCTGGGAAGTTCACTTCCGAAACGGCACCCGGCGCTCCCAGGTGGGTATCAGTACTCGCAATAAATCCCATTTGGTAGGGGTTGTGACCGCTTCGACTTTTCTGCAGCAAGCCATCATTGAGCACGTCTCGCAAAAAGCCGTCGTCAGGTTTGGGCTCGGATCGAGTGAAACTCATAAACTTGCCGGAAAACTTATCATAGGGCAGCTGCTCAAATGCGCAGAGTTCATCTTCCATTTGCTGGGGACCGAAATAGCACTCCGAACTCCCTTTGTGTTGCATGACCTCGACTAGCCTTTCCAGGCGACTGCGCTTGGCCAGATCTGCCGCACTATAAAGTTCGCCATCGGCATCTTCCGGGCTGAACATATAGCCATCGCTGAGGTTGGAATTGTGGGGAATAACGAGCGCATCACAGCCCGTTCGTGCATCCAGACAGGTTTCCTCCAGCGAAGACCAAAGCCCACGGGCAGTCGGCTCATCCACGAAGCTGTGCGGCAGCGCAGGCACCTTTTCATTGCGGAAAATAACGTTGCGGTGCAAGTTCGCCAGATTCTCCGAGGCTCCAGTCCACTCGTAGCCGATCAACGAGGTAAATTCACAGTTTTCACTGCGGTCATAGGTCTGCTCTGCAGCGCTGCGCATCTCTCGCCAGGGCCCGGCCCCAGCGGCCCGGCACAGCTCGCCATCGTCACCACAAAACCCTAAGCGACCGCTTCCGGACGAAGATTTGGCGTTAAACATAAAAAAGGCTGCACGCGGCCAGCGACGGTAGAGGCGACATTGCCAGGCATCGTAACCCTGCATTCCCGGAGATTTGCAGATGGAGACTTCGCCAAACAGCTCGGCATGATCCGTCACCACCGCAAAGTCCAACGGGCGATTGAGTTTCAGGCTGCGTGTGGCCTCACCCTCTTCCGTCCAGGGCTGTATTCCAATGCGCTGTCCCCGGGCAAATTCATAGGCCTGGAGCGGCGTGGTGCGTGTGTCCTGAGTATTCGCATCAAGGGAATATTTGGTATGAACGTGTGTATCACCGAACAGCGGCATTTTCAGAGGGTTAAAATTCCGGCATGGCTCCCGCTCCTCAGTGCGCTCAAAGCCTCGAGAATCTTCCGCGTAAGCCAGGGACTGGAATGCATAGAGTGCTAGGCAGAGATGCCCAAGCCTAGTCAGAAGCGCAGACACTTTCATTATTTTCTCCACAGGCGCTGATTTTGTTGATTATTGGCGATGAGTAATAACCATAACATCGCCCATTTGGCTCACCCCAAGAGAGAGTTCAGCTTTGGTTCAGTTTGTTCGTGCCACTATGTTAACCAGATTAGGGCACAACCGATGGAGAAACCCATGAAAAAGCTACTCACCTTCAGCCTGTTGCTAAGCTCGGCACTGGCAGCCAACCAAGCGCTGGCCGGCCATCGGCATCACAGTCACAGCCACACCGAATACGTCTGCCATGAAACTGGTAGCCACTACCACGATGGTCATCACTATAGCGGACACCATCACTACCATGGTCATGGGCATCCACACCGGCACAGCTCGAGCCATGTTACCTACACCTATCACAGCGGCCCTTCTTACACCTACAGCTACCACCGCTATGAGCGACCGCGTAAGCACTACCGTCGCCACGACAGTGGCACGCGCGTCAGGGTCAATCACGGTTTAAATGGCAGCCTGAACCTGAGATTCTGATCATTGCCTATAAAGCTGCGACGAGCCTCGGATAAACCGGGGCCCCTTGCCTTCAAGACTTGCTAACGTCTGAACTTATCCGACTACGGTACGCACCTTGTCGATATGCGCCAACAAATGGGCGCAGCTCTCAGGCACTTTTTCCTTCACCCAACCTGCAAATTCACAGGTCGCTAACAGATCGATATCAACCTGCGAAAGCGCGTCTCCAACCATAAATTCGCGGCCTACCAGATAGCTGTCCATACTAGCAAAGAAGGCCTGCAAGCGCTTTTGACCACGGGTAACCAGTGCCGGTATCTGCT
>JBFKDP010000278.1:0-5596 GCA_041619575.1 Litorivivens sp. | reverse complement strand
CTGCACCACCTCCTGCACGTTTTCATACGTACAGAAACCGTGGTCAATCAAGGAGGCAATTCCTTGCGCGCTGAAATTTTCGTAAAGCTGCACGACGTCCACATCGTCTGGCGTCAGACCGCTTTGTTGCCACAAGCGTTTGGCCACAGGTTTGAAACCCGCTGAGGCGTAGTGGGTGTCGTTTTCCAGCAGATCACCCCAGCCGGCTTCTGTGCCATTGGCGACGGCCAGCAGTTTAACCGGCGGCTTGGCGAGGGTTTTGGCGCGCTCGGTCGATACCAACAGGACGGCACCTGCGCCGTCGTTCTCGCGGGAGCAGTCAAACAGACGGAAGGGCTCGCTGATAAAACGGCTACTGCGATAGGCTTCCACATCCAGTTCATTCCCATAAGCTGTTGCCTGAGGGTTGCGGGCGCCGTGGTAATAAGAGGCGCGTACCAACTCTTCGCACAGGGCGTAGGGCACTTTGTGATGTTCGAACAGTCGTTGAGCACGCAGGGCGCAAATCTGGGCCGGGGAAACCAATCCGGCACCGATGATATGGTCATTCAGATGGTGACGCATAACTGCAGCCGACATACGACCGCTGTTGTCCTGCACCAGCGCGCGGAATACGACCACGGCCTCTGCCTGGCCGGTGATAATTGCTGAAGCTGCCAAACCAAAGGCCGCCGCGATACCGCCGCCGCCTCCACCCCATACCTGGGTATTCAGTCGCAGTTCCTTGCACCCCAGGTCGGACATCAGCCGAACCGGTTCGTTGTTGTCATCACCATAGGAGACAAAGCCGTCGATATCGGCGGAATCGAATCCGGCATCTACGCAAGCATCCACAATTGCGCGCACCAGTACGCCTTGCTCCGGCAACGGGGCCTTGCCGCGTTTGAATTGCTGCAGGCCGACACCGGCTGCGGATACTGCTCCACGAAACAGGTTGCTCATGACGCACCTCCGGCAGCAAGCGTCCATCGCAGCGCTGGCACCGGCTCGTTATCGATATGCACGGTGATAATGGATGCGCTGACTGGGCTGCCGATGGCGGGTTCGGGTGAGTCCGGTGGCAGGGTGCCCATTAGGCGTATGCGGCTTTCGTGATCAAGTTCAACGACCACACTGGTGTAAGGCGGGATCAGTTCTTTGGGGGCGCCGAAGTCATACCAGCACCGGGTATGGCTAAACACGGTGCCGTGCGGCGTTACTGTGTGCCACTGGTGTTCCCAGCTGCCACACTGACCGCAACGCCACACAGCGGGCCAGTGCCAGCGACCGCAATCTGCGCACTGGGGCAGGGCGATGTGTCCATTATTCAGGGCCTCCCAGTAGGGGCCGTCGGCTCCCAATCCTTTCATGACGTACCTCGTAGCTCGCGGCGTTGGTGAGTGATCGCGACAACGCTATTCAAGTGATTGCATATCAGGATAACGAGGTTTCTATCTAATGTCATTAGTTTTATGCTAGAGTCCTTGCTCCTGGAAAATACGATCATGATAAGAGGGCGAAGATAGTGTATCCGGCGACTGTTGAGGAGCTGACCCCTGGCTTCATACAAGAGCTTTTGCAGAAAAAATGGCCGGAGGCAAGAGTCACCGATATGGTGGTGATCCAGGTCATCCCTGGAACCGCGACCAAAGTCTGTCTTGAGATTAGGGTTGCGCCTGAGCCTGAGCCTGAGTCTAAGTCAGCCATCCCTTCGCGTTTTTGGATTAAGGCAGGTCTTGAAGGGCACAGTATTAATAACTTGTCGCTGTATGCCTTGGAAACATCCTTCTATCAGCATTTGGCGCCGGAACTGGAAGAGGTTTGTCCTGTGGCGCTCGCGGCCGAAACGGATAAAGACAGTGGCCGTTCGATGCTCTTGCTGGAAGATTTGACCCAACGCAATGTCGCGTTCGTGGATGCCAACAGCGACATCCGTTTTGAACAGGCTGAAGCAGCCGTGGGTGTGCTGGCAAGGTTGCATGCTCGGTACTGGAAGGGTAAGGGTTTGGGCTCACAAGAATGGCTTCCTCGTGGCCGCAGTCTGTGGGATAGCGGGGCCATTCATTCACTTTTCGAGCTTGATAACTGGCAAAGATCGATGAGCCTTGAGCGAACGCAAAAAATGAATGCTGCATTGCGAAATCCTGCTGTGATGCAAGAGAAGATGTTTCGCCTGTTGAGATCATTGGAGACTGATCAAAGCTGCCTGATACATGGCGATGCTCACATTGGGAATGTGGCGTTTCCGAAAGCTGGTGGCGCGCTGTTGTACGATTGGCAGACCGTCATGCTCGGTATGTGGGCCCACGATTTATCGCATTTTATCTGCTCGGCGCTTTCACCTGAGCGGCGTAGGGCGTGGGAGAAAAATCTCTTGAAATCCTATCTGGATAACTTGCGGGCGCGTGTAAGCGACGCGCCTGAATGGGATGAGGCCTGGTTGTTGTATCGTCGGCATTTGCTATACAGCTATTCTTGGGTGCTCTGCCCGCCTCAATGGCAGCCCGAGAGCATCTGTGGCCCGTGTGCACTCCGGGCAGAGGCTGCCATTAATGACCACAATGTATTGTCTTTGTGGTAATTCCATGACCCGATCGACAGGAGTTCTTTATGATTACGCTTTATCACGGAAACAATACCCGCTCAGTACGCTGCCTCTGGCTGCTGGAAGAACTCGGGCTGGACTACAAACTCGAGGTCGTTGATTTCCCCCCGCGTGTAAAAGCACCGGAGTTTATGAAGATTAATAAGCTGGGCACCTTACCTTTTCTGGTTGATGGCGATACAAAGATGAGCGAGTCCTGCGCGATTCTGGATTACCTTAGTCATCGCTTTGGGGAAGGGCGGTTTGCGGTGGCGGTCAGTGATCCTGCTTATGGTGATTACCTGAATTGGCTGCATTTTGGCGAAAGCAGCCTGGCCGCCATTCAGGCCGTTGCGCTGCGTTATCGTTATTTTCTGCCAAAGGAACAGCGCAATGTCGCGGTTGCCGAAGACTTTGAAGAGCAGGTGATTGGCAAGCTGTCAGCGCTGGAAAAGGCGCTGGAAGGTAAAGAATTTTTGTGTGGCGATGCGCTGACTAATGCGGATATTTCTGTGGGGTATGCACTGCATCTCAGTGGTCTTTTTGGCATGGTGGAACGCTTTCCAGCTGGTGTGGCGGCCTATTTCCAGAAGCTTACCCAGCGAGCGGCTTTCCAGAAGGCTATCGCTACCTGATCGATTTCTGCATTCCTGAGTCCTTGGTTTGTGATCTGGCCTTGGGCTCGCTGCAGGAAAAACCTGGCGCGTAGTGGTAGAGACATATGCGCGCGGGCCATGACCGTATCACGGCGAGATCTTGTCCTAAGGAATGGGAGCGAAATTTATAGTAATATTTCCGATACAACATAAACACTACTCGGTAATTTCGACGATATGGCAGTACGAAAAACAAACCTCAATTTATTGCGTATCCTCCATGTTTTGCTTAGAGAGCCTAACCTGTCACGCGCATCCGAGATCCTCGGCCTTTCCCAGCCTACTTTAAGCTCCTCTTTAAAGCAGCTGCGCGATACACTTTCATGAAGGCTGTGGCTGTCGGAGCGGTAACTTCCCCCTCGTGACTAGACTGCACAGACCTCCCTATTTTCGGTGGGAGGGGGCTGTGTCGGGCTGCGGCTAAACCACGGTGATATAGTGTCACCAATTTGACTGTGCTGGTCTTGGCTTATCGGTAGATTACACCCCGTAGTCCGTCGTGGGGAAAGCAATGAATAACTATATCAACCGAACCGTCGTATATTTGGCCCTGGGTTTTCTGCCTCTGGGTCTATTGCCACCCGGTGTGGGCACCACTGCACTGGCCCAGAACGCACCAGCAGCGGAAAGCCAGCGTCGTACCATTGAGGAAGTTGTGGTTACGGCCACCAAGCGCAGCGAATCCCTGCGCGATATTCCCGCATCCATTGCCAATTTTCAGGGTGATGATCTTGAACGCTTGGGCAAGATGGATCAGGCGGATTTTTTGCGGGAGACCCCAGGTGTCACCATTAACAACGCCAGCCCCGGTGTTGCGCGGATTTCCATTCGGGGTGTCGGGGTCGATGCCGGAGCCGGTGCGACCCTTGCGCCTACAGTGGGTATTCTGATTGGCGACACTTCCTTTGCCGATCCTTACATCAATGGGGTTACCCCTGATCTGAGCGCCTTTGATCTCAGCAGCGTGCAGGTATTAAAGGGGCCGCAGGGCACGGTGTTTGGTGGCTCGGCGTTGTCGGGCGCAGTGCGTTATGTGCTTGAAGAACCCGCGTTGGACGAAACCACCGGCAAGCTGTTCAGCCAGTACACCCGGGTTAATGATGGCGGCAGCGCCTATACCTCCGGGGTTGCGCTGAACCTTCCGGTGGTAGAAGACAAACTGGCCGCGCGGGTGGGTTACGTAAAGCGCGAGTACCCCGGCTATTTCGATAATACCCGCCGTCAGGAAGAAGACGTTAACGAGGGTGACGGAGAGCAAGTGCGCGCGCTTGTTAAATGGCTGCCAACGGATCGCATCAGCCTAAACCTAACGTATCTGGAACAGGACTATGAAACGGACGATGGTTTGGTGGTTGCGGATAACCGTGACGAGCGCAGCTATCGCTATGCCTTGCTGCAAGTGCCCAACCAGAATGAGTTTTCCCTGAAATCAGCGGAGCTGAAATACGAGTTCGATAGCTTCAGTGTGATGGGGCTGGCCTCTCATGTGGATAAAGATCAGTACATTTTTCAGGATATATCGCTGACATTCTTCAACCCGATTGAAGACCCCACAGATGCTTTGCCGGCGCTGCCTATTGATTTGATCAGCGGTGATCCAACCACCCCGCAGGCGCTTTATCAGGAGTACGGCAATACCTCCAGCTCGATCGCCTATGAAATTCGCGCTCAGTCAAACCCTGGGGAATGGTGGGCAGACTGGTTGATTGGTGCCTACAAGTTCGATTACGACATGGTGTTCTGGATTTATGTGAACTATCTGGCGCTTGACGAACCGATTGGCCCGAACAACCCTAACAAAAATGACATTTCGAGTTTGAACCGTCGCACTTCACTGCTCTATGGCGTGAATGACGCGGTAGTAACCGAAGACGCTTTCTTCTTCGATCTCAAGAAAACCTTCTGGGGCAAGCTCGATATTCAGCTGGGCGCACGGGTGTATGAAACCGCTGTTATCGGTGGTTACGACATGTCAGGCGCCTTGGCGCGAGCCGCCAACGACGGCAATGAAGTGAGCATTCGCGAGAAGATTCCCGAAGAGGGCGTCAGCCCCAAAGTGGCCGCGACCTATCACTTTACCGATGATCTCTCGGTTTACGCCCAGGGCTCCCGAGGTTTCCGCTTTGGTGGTGTGCAAACCATTCCGGCGAATGAAGATGAGGGCATTCCGCCGGTCTTCAAATCGGATTCCTTGTGGAACTACGAACTGGGTCTGCGGTCGTCGTGGCTGGACAACACGCTGCAATTTGATTTGGTGACCTTTCTCATTAAATATACTGACCCCCAAGTGTTGCAGCAATCGCCCAGCAGCAATCTGGCTTATAAAGATAACGTGGGTTCGTCTGAAAGCACTGGCACCGAATTCAGCCTGCTCTGG
>JBFKDP010000277.1:0-5599 GCA_041619575.1 Litorivivens sp. | reverse complement strand
GGCAGAATATCCAGTGGCATGATTTTTTCGTACGCGCCGACAGGAACCATAGCCCGCTCGCTGCCATTGGTATTGGTGGTGTAATTAAAAAGACGCTTGGGCGAAAACTGTGACAGGTAAATCTTCAAGGCTGAGTGCTTTTGCACACCAGGAGACAACCAGCCCATAAATTCACGCTCTGTACCTTCTTTCAGGACAGTAACCTGAAGGTGGTAACGACCAAGATAGGCCACAGGGCCGCGAGCAGTGCGCCCACCCAGCACCGAGCCGGATATAACACGGTTGTCATCAGCTACCACCTGCCCCGCCACGAGCTCATCAAGATGGGCGCCAATACGCGTGGTAAGCAAACGAGGCTTGTCGACCTGTGCTCCGGCCAACGCAACAACGCGATCGGTCCAGAGCTTGCCGGTGGTAAAAAGCTTGCCGACCGCAATCACATCCTGGTAGTTAATCGTCCAAAAGCTGCGCTGCGCACTTGCCCCTTCCAGAAAATGGATATGGGTACCAGGCAAACCTGCAGGGTGTGGACCGGCAAATTCTTCCACCTGCGCTGCCGGTACGGTGGGAATATCTGCACCGGGGGCCTTACACACGTAGAGCTTTGGCGAAAGTTGAGCCAGGACCGACAGGCCATTGGCAAAGTCGTCGCGATGTTGGGCCACAATCACTGCAGGATCCGCCGCCAAGGGCAGCGTATCCATGGCATTAACAAAGATGCCTGCCGCACTGGCGCTAATTGCGGGCACTTTGCTGAATGGCCGCGTGCGCAGGGCGCACCAAAGACCGGACTCTGCCAGTGTTTTGCGGATACGCTCGTCACCTAACGAGGGCAAATCTGACGCCGCGGTGCTGCCGAAGTCGACAAACTCGTCGTCTTCAACGTCAATCACCACCGACTGCAACACACGGCGTTCGCCACGATTAATCGCAGAGATAACACCGGTAGCAGGCGCTGTATAGCGCACGCCTTCAGTTTTCTTATCGGTAAACAGAAGTTGACCCGTTTTAACCCGGTCGCCTACTGCTACTTCCATTGTCGGTTTCATTCCCACGTAGTCGAAGCCGACCACGGCAACCGTGCGAACCTTCGGTCCAGCGTCAATTCGCTGTTCCGGGGCGCCGGTTATGGGCAAATCCAGACCTTTACTAATCTTGATCATCAGCCTGCCTAGCACTCATAAGTATAGAAAGCGTGTGCGGCCCGCTACGCGAACCGCAAGTATTAGAGGGGGAAACCACTTGCCGCTGGCCCGACTACACCGGGCAGCAATCTTCCTTGTCAGAATCGTTCAGCCACGTATCCCCAGCACGCGGCCATCAATTCTTAACTTTCCTTTGGGTAAACCGCGTACTCAACACCAGCCATTTTCTCAAGAACCCGGTGTACCTGACAGCTGTAGCCGAACTCATTGTCGTACCAGCAATAAATGACGGCTGAACTGCCGTTTACGATGGTGGCTTCGCTATCATATATACAGGCATGACGCGAACCAACAAAGTCACTGGAAACAACTTCAGGTGAGTTTGAGTAGTCGATTTGCTTGCGCAGTGGCGAATGCAAGGCCACTTTGCGCATGTACTCATTCACTTCCTCAGCCGTGGTTTCACGCTTAAGGTTGAGTTTCATGATCGCCATCGACACATTGGGGGTCGGCACACGAATCGCGTTACCCGTCAGAATACCGTCCATCTGCGGCAATACCTTGCCAACGGCTTTGGCAGCACCAGTTTCGGTCAACACCATATTTAATGGAGCACTGCGTCCACGACGCTTGGCGCCATGGTAATTGTCAATCAGGTTCTGGTCGTTGGTGTAGGCATGAACCGTCTCAACGTGACCATTCAGAATACCAAACTCATCGTCCAGCGCTTTCAGCGGTGGCGCAATAGCGTTGGTAGTACAGCTGGCCGCTGAAATGATGGTGTCCTCAGGCAAGATTTCAGCATCGTTAATACCGAACACGATATTTTTCATATCGCCTTTACCTGGCGCCGTCAGCACGACCTTACTTACACCGGGACAGGCCAGATGCTGAGACAGGCCTTCGGCATCGCGCCACTTGCCTGTATTGTCGACAACAATTGCATCTTTGATCCCATAGGCGGTGTAATCAACTTCTTGCGGGGAAGCCGCGTAGATCACTTTGATTTCATTGCCGTTTGCAACAAATGAGCTGTGTTCTTCGTCAACGCGAATGGTCCCGCGGAAGTGACCGTGTACCGAGTCACGCTGTAAAAGGCTGGCACGCTTAACTAGGTCATCGGCCTTGCCACTGGGGCGCACAACGACCGCTTTGAGGCGTAGATTTTCGCCGCCACCGGCCTTTTCAATCAACAAACGCGCCATCAGGCGACCAATGCGACCGAAACCGTAAAGCACTACATCACGGGGTTCGCGCGTGGGTTCAGCCGACTTGCCGATAAGGTCAGCGACCTGGCTTTTGACATACTCCTCGACGGAAACGCCTTGGGCCTTGCCCTCTGTTTCGTAGTCAACCGCAATGCGGCCTGCGTCGATATGTGCAGTGCCGAGATCGAGATCAGCCAGTGCTTTAATGACCGGAAAGGTTTCAAACTCGGACAGTTCGTTCTTTTCGACCTGGCGCACAAAGCGATGGGCCTGCATGATTTCGAGTACAGACTGGTTTACCAGGTTCTGACCGTAGATATACGTTTTGACGTTATGGTTGCGATACAGCTTACCAACCAGCGGGATCATGCCTTCAGCAAGCGCCTCGCGCTCTTTCCAATCGGCAAAGTAATCGGCTGGCCGTTCACGTTTTCTCTCGGTCACTATGGGGTACCCTGTTGATTGCGCGGAAAAATGTGCGCGTATTATCTTTATTCCGAGGCACAAGTTCAACCTGAACACTTGCTTTGTTGCGGCTTTCGTACAGATAAAGGCCCAGCGTGCGCAGGTATTCACCCACCGCATTGGCAGCATTCTGTGAAATTATGCGTTTAGCAGGCTAAAATGCCCGCCGCCCTACATCACCTTGACCCGGAATCCAAACCACGTGTTAACCACCGGCCTCGATCTGAATCCGCCTCCCGGACGCAAAATTCGCCTGGGCTCAACCCTGGCAGCCGCCAAAAGCCTCGCCGTGGCAGAGTTTGCCGCCAGCCAGCCGCGCCCTGTACTCCTGATTACCGACAATACCGCCACGGCGTATCGCATGGAGCAGGAACTGCGCTTTTTTGCACCAGAACTACCCGTGCACCTCCTCCCGGACTGGGAAACCCTGCCCTACGACATATTTTCGCCCCACCAGGACATCATATCCGAGCGGCTGCGCTGCCTGGCCGAATTGCCCACTATGCGCCAGGGTCTGTTGCTGGTGCCCATCACCACCCTTCTCCACAAACTACCCCCCACCGAGTATTTGCAGGCTCACACCCTGCAATTAAAACAGGGACAGGCCCTTGATCTGAAAGTAATGCGCAACACATTAGAGAAGAGCGGCTACCGCCACGTGGATACGGTCTATGAGCACGGTGAGTACACTATACGCGGCGCTCTGCTAGACCTGTTCCCCATGGGCAGTCACGAACCCTACCGCATTGACCTCTTTGACGATGAAATAGATACATTACGCAGCTTTGACCCGGAAACCCAGCGCAGCGCAAGCCAATTTCAGGAAATAAACCTCCTACCGGGACGGGAATACCCACTGGACGATGCGGGCATTCGCGGCTTCAAAGATCGCTGGCATGCGCGTTTCGACGTCGATCACCGACAATGTCCGCTATATCAGGATATTTGCGAAGGAATAGCATCTGCAGGCATTGAATACTACTTACCTCTGTTCTTCGACCATTGCGCGAGCCTCTTTGATTACCTGCCAAAAAATATGGCAATCGTGTCGCTTACCGGAATAGAGGCCGCTGCCGAGCATTTCTGGCACGACACCAAACACCGCTATGAACAGCGCAGTGTCGACAAACTCCGCCCCATTCTCGCACCAGCGGAGATTTTCCTGGCAGTCGAAGAATTGTTTGGGCTTATCAAACCCTTACCGCAACTGGTGTTGCACACTGACCCTCTGCCCGACAGCGCCGGCAATATCAACTTGCCTACCGCGCCGCCGCCGGCACTGCAAATCGATGCCCACAACGATGACCCGACAGCAGCACTGCGCACCTTCGCCAGCCAACGGCGCGTATTGCTCTGCGCAGAATCAGCTGGCCGACGGGAAGCTCTGATCGACTTACTCGGCGCTCACAAGCTCCCGGTTAAGGAAGTCTCCGGCTGGCAGGCATTTCTAAGCAGTGACGCACAGCTGGCCATTACCACCGCTCCCCTGGAACACGGCGCCGTGCTGGACGCAGATGGACTTGCACTGGTTTCCGAGCCTCAGCTGTTTGGACAGCACGTGGCTCAAAGCCGGCGGCGACGCAAGGCGACAACCAGCGCCGACCAGACGATTAAGAACCTGGCGGAACTCAGAATCGGCTCTCCCGTGGTTCACATCGACCATGGTGTCGGTCGCTACAGTGGCCTGCAGAGCCTTGAAGTTGACGGTCAGGTGGAAGAATTTCTGGCCCTGGAGTATGCAGATGGCGCCAAACTATATGTTCCCGTTAGCTCACTGCATATGATCAGCCGCTACAGCGGTGCCGATGAGGCGCTCGCGCCCCTGCACCGGCTAGGCACTGATCAGTGGCAGAAAGCACGGCGCAAGGCTGCCGAGAAAATCCGCGATGTCGCCGCCGAGCTTCTGGATATCTACGCCAAGCGAGAAGCCCGCACTGGCTATGAATACCGTATCGAACGAGCGGAATACCTGCGTTTTGCCAGCGAATTTCCGTTCGAGGAAACACCCGATCAGGAGAATGCTATCGAAGCAGTTGTTAACGATATGCGCTCACCCAAGCCAATGGATCGCCTGGTCTGCGGCGATGTCGGTTTTGGCAAGACAGAAGTGGCCATGCGCGCTGCCTTCATTGCCGTACAGAATAACCGTCAAGTTGCCATATTGGTGCCTACCACCCTGCTCGCCCAGCAGCACTTCGAGTCTTTTCGCGATCGCTTTGCCGACTGGCCGATTAGCATCGACGTGATTTCGCGCTTTCGCAGCCAAACTGAACAAAGCGCCATCATCGAAAAACTGAACACAGGCAAAATCGATGTACTCATTGGCACTCACAAATTATTGGGTGGCGGGATTCAATATAAAAATCTGGGCCTGGTGATTATCGACGAAGAGCACCGCTTCGGCGTTCGGCAGAAGGAAGCACTGAAAGCCCTACGCGCAGAGGTCGATATTCTAACGCTGACAGCAACCCCCATCCCGCGCACCCTGAACATGTCCATGTCGGGCATGCGTGACCTGTCTATTATTGCTACGCCACCAGCGCGGCGCCTGTCAGTTAAAACCTTTGTCCGAGAACATGACCCCGCTCTTATTAAAGAAGCAATTCTGCGGGAAATACTTCGCGGGGGTCAGGTTTACTATCTTCACAACGACGTCAAAACCATCGACAAGGCCGCACGAGAATTACAGGAATCTATGCCTGAGTTACGCGTTGCCATCGGCCACGGTCAGATGCGCGAACGCGAACTCGAACAGGTAATGAGTGATTTTTATCACAAGCG
>JBFKDP010000276.1:0-5599 GCA_041619575.1 Litorivivens sp. | reverse complement strand
GCCTGGATAAAGGGCATTGATTTTGACCGGAGACTCCTTGGCCTGCATCTGAAAATACAACGTTTCGGTAATCGCCTGCACCGCAGCCTTGGTTGCCGTGTAAATAGGTGCGTCTGGCAGCATCAGAAAGGCGCCATTGCCGGAACCTGTAATCACAAAATGTGCTTCCTGATTCTGCTCTACCAGCTTGGGCATAAAGGCGTTAATCGAATGAATGACACCCCACATGTTAACGGCAAAGCCCCATTTCCAGTCATTGAGGTTGTAGTCCCACATGTCGCCAGCTTCGCCTGCACCTACCCCGGCATTGGCAAAGACCAGATGAACCTCGCCAAACTCTGCGAAGGCCTTGTCTGCCAGCGCATTTAAGTCTTCCTGCTTGGTCACGTCTGCACGCACACCAATAGCGGCCGTGCCGCGCTCCTTAAGCGCCGCGACTGCAGTTTCGAGTCCGGCCTGATCCACGTCGCCAAGGACGATCTTGGCACCTTCCGCAGCCAATGCATCACCCAGTGCCCGTCCAACACCACTGGCACCACCGGTTATAACCGCTACCTTATTTGAAAAATCCTTCACCTGCGACCTCACACATTTTTAAGATTATTGGCGGCCACGCGCTGGCGCAGCCGATTGCAGCCCCCAGACTGTAGTACAGCGCCCCATAAATTTACACACTTGTTACCTTTTTTTAATGCAAGTCACGCGCCTGTCATCAAAACAGCACAGGTGGCATAATGCGCGGCTGTCCGAGCCAGCCACAGGATTTGCCATGAGCCGCACCACACTTGCCGACTACCTCTCTGCCAGCACCGACAAGGAGCTCACCGCGGTTATCGCCAGCGTCGCAGAGTGCTGCGTCGCCATTCAGGACAAATTACGCCTCGGCGATCTCGGCGATGTTCTGGGTTCAGCAGGTGCGGACAACGTACAGGGCGAGACTCAGAAGAAGCTGGATGTTATTGCCAACGATATGCTCAAAGACGCACTGAAGGCATGCTCATCTGTACGCGGTATTGCTTCGGAAGAAGAGGAATCCATTGTTCCAGCCAATCTGGCTGGCCAGTTTCTTGTCACCTATGACCCACTCGACGGCTCTTCCAACATCGACATCAACAGCATGGTCGGCACGATTTTTTCAGTGCTGAATGCCCAGTCCACTGACGATGTCACCGAGCAAGAATTCTTACAGCCAGGTCGCCAGCAGGCAGCTGCTGGCTACGTGCTCTATGGCCCCTCTGTCATGCTGGTCCTCACGACGGGCAAAGGCGTCAGCATGTTCACGCTGGACCCATTAAGCCGCACGTTTATACAGACCGTAGAAAAAGTCAGCATTGCTCGAGATACTCAGGAATTCGCCATCAATATGTCGAACCAGCGTTTCTGGGCCCCAGCCATGCAACGCTACATTGGCGACTTGCTGGCTGGCAGTGATGGCCCTCGCGAGAAAAACTTCAATATGCGCTGGGTGGCCGCCATGGTCGCTGATGTTCACCGTATTCTGTGTCGTGGCGGCCTTTTCAGCTACCCATGGGATAGCCGCAAGCCCGAGCAGGCTGGCAAGTTGCGCCTGATGTACGAAGCCAACCCAATGGGGCTACTGGTTGAGCAGGCAGGCGGGGAGGTTTGGACAGATTGCGAGCGTATTCTCGATATTCAGCCAGAGCAAATTCACCAGCGAGTGCCCGTCATACTCGGCGCCGCGGATGAAGTCTTATGCTGTGTGAAATATCACGAAACGGCGAGTGCCTGAGCCCTCGCCTGGCTACCTATACCGGGGCGAAACGCCCATCACTGATGGACACGCGCGACCCGCAGTATTCACGACTCATCATGGCTTCCATCACCGCGGCATCATCATTATAGGCGACCGTTCGCTGACCACTGTCCAACGTAACGACCGCAACGCCCCGCAGCGGGTTGTCACCATGGTAAAGCACTGTACAACCCACGACCTCCCCCTCACCGGATTCCGCAGCGACCAGTTCCACAGGAGGCGCTTCCGCCTTGGCTTGCGTAGTTACATCAGCAAAGCCGAAGCCCTGCGGGTTAGGAGTGGTTGACCAGACGCCAAAGCCCTGCTTGGTCAGCATGCCACTGACCGATGTCACCAGCCCCTTGCTGCCGGGCTGTTCGCGCAAGAGCTCAGCCATTCGGCAGGTTGACTGCAGCACGTAATTATTCAGAGGGCCGCCTCCGAAGGTCATGCCTCCGGTCACCGTAAGCTGCCGGCCCAAATCAATGCCCATCTCACGCGCGTAGATCTGTACCGCCGACGGAAAGCAGCTATACATCTCCAGCAAGTCGAGATCATCAACACTCAGTCCCGCCAATTCCAAGGCCTTGCTACCCGCCAATTTAGCGCCAGCGGAACCCGCTAGATCGGACCGCTGAGAAGTATTGACCATATAGTTGGATTCAGTGCTCGCCAGCGGGAATACCCACTTTTCAGCAGGAATGCCCAGAGCTTGCGCCTTTTCGACCGAGCAGAACAGCAACGCGCCCGCCTGATCCACATTCCACTGTGTGTTGTGGTACTTGGTGTAAGGAAAGGCCAGCATGCGATTCTTGGGTGAGGCATCGCGAATAGCCTCAGCCTTCATTCCCTCACGATTCCAGGCATGAGGATTCGACTTGGCCACTTCACTGAAAGCCTCGTAAAGCTTTGCCACACGATCGCGATGGGCCTCAACACTTTCGCCCAGCGCGTAACGCAGCGCGCTTTCCATGATGGCATAGAAGCCTACCGGCATGCCCAGGCCAGCGGCTGATTCAACTTCAGACCAGATTTCCTGCTCTGGTTCGAGCAGTATATCCGGCGCATCAGACTGCTCAGTCTCGCCGGCTTCGACACCTTGAATCTGCGCCTGCAACTGCCGGTATTTGGCTTCAGCCCCTACCACAAGCGCGGTATCAATGCGCCCAGCCTGAATTTCGCGGCAGGCATCGGCAAACAGGCTCTGCTGCAAAATACCGATCTCTGCCAGCACCGTGGTTGCCTTTGCACCTATGGCCTCGGCGACAAGGCGCGCGGGATCTGTATACCCCCAGACACCCTTCGGGACGCTGATACGCTTAATCGATGACAGTATCTCAACGCTGCCGCTATCTTCAGCGGCCGCCTTGGCTGCGCGAATCATCAGTGCGAGCGCTTCATCGGCCACGGCCGGGTCAGATTCACGCTGATTGATCGTGCCAATGCCGACCAGTACCGGCGTTCTGGGATCTAGTTGTTCTGTCATCGCAATTCTCCTGAAGAGGTGCAAGCCACCCTGAAAGGGAAGTCAGTCTGCACGAACCAGCACTGATACCAGTTCTGGCGCACTAGTCTGTCCGCCCCAAACCGCTATGGCAACCGGACCACTGAATTGCTCCAAGCCCTGGGGCAATTCCAGCATCGCCGATTTAACCCTCGCAAGCAGTTCGGAATACTTTGGTAAACCCTGAAAGGCAGCAGAACCCAGTCCAATGTCCTTAGCCTGCTGTGCACTCACCGCCAGGATCTCAAGCGATTCCAGATTGGCGGCCAGTACGTCGTCAATACTCAGCAGACTAGTCTTATCCGCGAGCGCGGCATTATCCAGACGCGCCTTGAGCCGCGTCCAACCAATACCATCCACGGGCTGACCACTGATAGCCAGTAGCTGGCTGTAGAGTGCGAGCAACGGCGCAAACATCGGCGACATATCTGGCTCGTTACTGGCCAACACCAGGCCCATCAAAGGCCGATTTGACACACCCGATAGCGCGACTTCGCTACGTGAGTTCTGTGCACCGGACGAAAATTCAGCAAAGGTAGGTGCTGCGGGAGACGAGCCGGTAGGCCCTTGCAATTCGCTGCTAGCCAGCGGTAACACGGGAGTTGGAACAGCAGGCTGGGAAAGAATAACGGGAGAAAAAGCCAACAAAGAAGCAAGCATCAGTGCCGCTCCTCCCGCCGGCACCAGGCGGAACTTATGCATTACCAGATTCCATTAAAACACCGGCGCGGTGCATTAAGCCCGACCGAAAACCTTGTTTTTATCGTGAATGTGTCACGGATTCGGCGACCAAATAGCGAATATCACCGCATTTGGCCGCCGCAAAGTTTAACCATTCAGGCGTTTTAAAACCATAGGTAAATCGTCGACAGGCTTGGGAAGTGGAACAGTTTGCATTTTTGTACCGACATTGGCCGGCAGCTCAAAATCATAGCGCGACAGAAATTGATGCAGGAAGTTTTTAGTCTGCATCAAGGCAAAGTGCATACCGATACATTTGTGTGCGCCGCCACCGAAGCCAACGAAGTTGAATGAGTGACGCTTGTGCTCATTGCGCGGATCCAGCCAACGATCTGGATCAAATTTTTCGGGCTCGTCCCAGTACTCCTCCATACGGTGAACGTACTGCGGTGCAACAAACAAAATGGTGTTGGCCGGAATATGGTAGCCGCCCAGTTCGCAGTCGCGAATAGTACGGCGCTGCATCATCATGACCGAAGGATGCAGGCGCAGGGCTTCTTTAACGGCCGCATCTGCCAGCGGCATGCGCTCCAGATCTTCATAGTCCAGAAACTCTTTGCCAATGCCTTCAGCTTCTTCGCGCAAACGCTGACGCCATTCTGGGCTCTGCCCCAAATGATATAGCAGGTGACTGAGGGCACTGGTGGTCGTGTCGTGAGCGGCGAACAACAAGAAGCTCATGTGCGCGACTATATCCTGGTCGCTGAAATACTCACCGTCTTCGGTCTTTTCCTTGGCAAAGTAGCTAAAGGTATCGGTACCTTCGCTGGCACGACGCTCCTGAATTAACTCGCCAAAAAATTCATGCAAGTAACGCTCAGCCTTCTTGCCTTTGTAGTGGAGAGTGCCAGGGATTTCCTTGGTAATGATCCCCATCAGGCCATTAGCGATATCCAGGAAGGCCTGATTGAGCTTTTCCGCTCGCTCGTCGTCTTTGTCCAAGCCAACAAAAATCGTCGCGGCAACATCCAGCAGGGCCTGCTTGATCGCCGGGAAGAAATGGAAATCTTTTTGACCATCCCAGCTCTCAACCGCATCGCGCAGCATGGGCGCCATGGTTTCGATATAGCCTTTCATAGCGTCATTCTTGAACGCGGTCTGCATCATGCGACGCTGAAAGCGGTGCTCCTCATGATCACGCAGCAACAGGGCTCCCTTATAGAAGCGTCCCAGTGAACCTGCGTAACCCATTTCAGCAGAAAAGTTCTTTTCCTTGTCGAGGTAGATTTGCTGATAGAGGTCGGGACCGCTGACCAGCACACCGCGAAAACCCGCCAGACCAAATTTGGAAACGGGACCGAATTCCTTGTATTGCTTGTCGATTGTGCCGTAAAGGTCTTTTACCATACTTACCGTATGACCGATGATCGGCAGGCCGAAAGAGCCCGGAATATGGTCAAGCTTGCGATTGTCTTTCTCGAGTTTGTAACTGGCAACTGCTTCGGTCATAGAGCCCTTCCCGCCACGGCTGCACCGCGGTCATCGACGTTTATTTTGAACAGATGATATGTAATAGATTTAAACATATCAAGCGTTCGATATAAAAAAACAAAAAAAATGGTTATACTGTCACACTTGTGCAAAAAACAAGCGACGATCAG
>JBFKDP010000275.1:0-5620 GCA_041619575.1 Litorivivens sp. | reverse complement strand
TCGCCATGGGCAGACACCTTTGTTATTGAGGGTTTATTAACAGGATTTTAGATTGACAGCACAAAGTTTGATCCAATCTATACCCACAATCAAGGTCGGATTAAGGAATCATCAATCTGGTCGATATTTCAAACGCTTACTGCTCTTTTTGTCGTCATACACTGACGTGCATTGCAATTGATGGCTTGCGGCGCAAGCACCGCAGGCTTTTGGGGGATACATGTCGTTGAATGAAATTAAACTCGAGCAGGGCGAGCGGAGTCTTTCCCTGGCTGAACTTTCTTCAGGCGAACCGCTGCTACTTGTGTTATTGCGCCATAGTGGGTGTCCTGTGTGCCGGGAGCACCTGGTCGTCACTGAGGGCATCCTTGATGACATTCTTGGCCAAGGCTGCAAAGTGGTGGGTATCTGTCATGGCACTGGCGTCGAGGCGGAAGCTCTGCAGCAGGAGCTCGGATTACGGTTTCCTGTCTACGCAGATCCCAGCCTCGCGCTGTATGCCGCATTGGAAATGCCTCGCGGCAATTGGTGGCAGGTGACGCTGGGGCCGATGCTGCGCCAGCCGATCAAAGCGATACGGCGTTTTCGCGATGTGCGTAAACCCGGACGCGACGTTCGTCAGTTGGGCGGCGTGGTGCTGCTCGCCAGCGATGGAGCTGTGCACTACCGCTATTGCCAGAAAGACTCCGGTGATCTGCCGGGTGATGAAGAGGTGTTGGCGGCTGTGAGCGATTTCGCGCTCAGCCGCTAAGCTGCTCCGCTGTTTGGCGTATAGGCATGGCCTACTGGCGTGCTATTTTTTTCACACCCTAACTATCAGTTAACGATCAACAGAATAAGAGGATTTCATGGCCCGTTCAGAACGTTTTAATGACAAGGTGGTATTCATTACCGGCGCGGCATCAGGCATTGGTCGAGCCTGCGCCTTACGTTACGCGGCAGAGGGCGCAAAGCTGTATTTGTGTGATATCAATGCTGAGGGGCTTGAAACGCTTAAGGCAGAGTTGAGCTCGCCCGCCCAAACACGTGTGCTAGACGTTCGGCAGTCGGCTGATTGCCGCGCCGCTATTGAAGATTGTGCAGCGCATTTTGGCAAGCTTGACGTTCTGTGCAACATTGCGGGCATTGCGATGACGCATCATTTTCATGATATTTCTGATGAGGAGTGGGATCGAATTGTTGCGATCAATGTATCGAGCGTTGTCTACCTATCGCGTGCTGCCATACCGTATCTCAAGGCGAGCCGGGGGAATATAGTCAATTTGGCCTCCATTGCGGGTCTGATGGGGCAGGCCTATACCACGGCATACTGCGCTACCAAATCCGCTGTGGTTATGCTGAGTAAGTCCATCGCACTGGAGTACGCCAAAGACGGGCTGCGATGCAACGCCTTGTGTCCGGGTGGCGTACAGACTCCACTGGTTGATGGTTTCTCCGCTCCGGAGGATGTCGATTTCAACTTGATGGCGCGCTATATGCCGCTTACAGAAATGGCAGAGGCAAACGATGCGGCGGATTCGGTGTTGTTTCTATCATCGAATGAGGCGCGGCATATCAATGGCGTCGCGCTGGCGCTGGATGGCGGCGTTTCAGCCGGTTAGGGCATTCGCAGCGTCAGAGCGGCGACTTTTTAGAGTGGCCTGTGTAGAATCACTGGCGCCGGCGGAAATCGTTGCGAGCGTGGGCCTTTAGCCTGCACGACTTAGGCTAAACCGCCACTCGTACAGAACTTGCCGGATTACTTTTGATAACTATCTCAACCTGTTGAATTATTAAGGATTAGCGAATGAGTTTCTTTATATCACAAGCGCACGCCCAAACAGCTGGCCAGCAACCGGCCGGCGGTGAGCTGTTCCAATTGGGTTTTCTTGTGGTGCTTTTTGTGATGTTTTATTTTCTGGCTATACGGCCTCAGCGCAAGCGCCAGAAAGAGCATCAGGAAATGGTAGCGGCTTTGGCCAAAGGCGATGAAGTCGTTACAAGTGGCGGTATTCTGGGCAAAGTCGTGCGCCTGGATGAGCACTATATCGTGCTGCAGGTAGGCGACAACATGGAGTTGAAGTTCCAGCGAGCGATGGTAAACGCCGTATTGCCCAAAGGCACTATCAAGGCGATTTAACTGAGCAATGTCCTTACCTAAGCCGCCTCGTCTGGCGCTAGCGCGCCTGCCAACGCCACTGCAGGCGCTTGATCGAATCAGTGCTGAGGTCAATGGCGGCAAAGCCGGGCCTCGTATCTGGGTCAAGCGCGATGATTTGACCGGCAGTGTGCTCAGCGGGAACAAGGTGCGAAAACTTGAATTCACACTGGCGCTAGCCCTCGAGCGAGGCGCTACAACCATTATTACCTGTGGCGGCCTGCAATCGAACCACTGCCGGGCCACAGCCATTCTCTGCGCCCAACTGGGGCTGAAATGTCATCTTATCTTGCGTGGTGAGCCCTTAGGCGACCCTGATGGCAACCTGCTGCTGGACCGCCTGGCGGGTGCGCACATTGACTACTACCCCGCACGCGAGTATCAGCTCAACCTCGATAAATACCTCCTGGCGGCCAAGGCCAAACACGACGATGAGGGTGACCCTGCCTATATCATCCCAACGGGCGCTTCCGATGGTGTCGGAGTCTGGGGGTATCTGGCGGCCTGTGAAGAACTCAAGTCGGACTTTCAGCAGGCCGGCATCGCTCCAGAGCACATCCTATGCGCAACAGGCTCGGGTGGCACCCAGGCAGGCTTGACCCTTGGTGCCCAGCTCTTTGATCTAAAGGCAGCCGTTTGGGGCATTAACGTGTGCGATGACGAAGCCTGGTTTCTGAACAAGGTACGCCAGGATGTCAGGGAATGGGCGACTCGCTACCAGCAAGATTTCGATATTGAAAGCCTCGATGCGAGGGTGATCGACGGTTACGTCGGCCCCGGCTACGCTATCGCAGAGCCCCCAGTGTTTGAAACGATTGCCAAGGCCGCCCGACTTGAGGGTTTGATTCTCGACCCGGTCTATACCGGCAAAGCCTTTCACGGCTTGTTGTCTGAAATCCGGCGGGGCCGCTTTCAGGGCGCACAAGACATTCTATTTGTTCACACCGGCGGCAGCTTTGGTTTGTTTCCGCAGCGCAGTCAGCTTGCCGGTGTTTTGGATCACTCGTCACACTAACCCTACAACAACAGGAAACTTCGATGCAGGCATGGGTAATAGCAGTTAACGACGTTGTCTGGGGCGTTCCCATGTTGGTGCTGATTCTGGGCACTGGGCTGTTTTTGATGTTGGGCTTGCGCCTGATGCCCTTGCGCAATATTGGGCGTGCTTTTCGTATGCTGTTTGCTGGCCGCAAATCCAGCGCGGAAGGCGATATCACGCCATTTCAGGCTTTGATGACCTCGTTGTCTGCAACGATTGGTACCGGCAATATCGCCGGTGTGGCAACGGCCATTGCCCTAGGTGGCCCCGGCGCCCTGTTTTGGATGTGGTGCACAGCCCTCGTTGGAATGGCGACCAAATATGCAGAAGCCGTGTGTGCTGTGAAATACCGGGAACAGGACGCTAATGGCGATTTCAGTGGAGGCCCGATGTATTACATCAAAAATGGCCTCTCGGCGAACTGGCGGTGGCTGGCAGTCGCTTTTGCCGGTTTTGGCGCGGTCGCGGGTTTTGGTATTGGTAACGGTGTGCAGGCTAACTCCGTGGCAGATGCAATGAACAGTACCTTTGGAATTGATCCGCGCCTGACTGGAGCCGTTTTATTTTTTTCAGTTTCCGCTGTGGTACTTGGTGGCGTACGACGAATTGCCGACGTGGCTGGGGTTTTAGTGCCGGTGATGGCACTTACGTACCTATTGGCCGGACTGACAATAATCGCTCTGTCTGCTGCCGAATTACCGGCGGTGGTCGCTCTGGTATTCGAATCGGCCTTTACTGGAACGGCAGCGACGGGTGGCTTTGCCGGTGCAGCCGTATGGGCTGCAATTCGGTTTGGTGTTGCCCGCGGTATTTTTAGCAATGAAGCGGGTTTGGGCAGCGCTCCCATAGCCCATGCGGCAGCCAAAACCAACAATCCAGTTGAGCAGGGCATGGTGGCTATGCTCGGGACCTTTATTGATACGATTATCGTCTGCAGTGTCACAGGTTTTGTCATACTGCTCAGCGGTGTCTGGACCAGCGGCGACAGCGGCGCCCCCTTATCGGCCGCGGCCTTCGATAGCCTTTTGCCGGGGGGGGAATACATTGTCTCCGTCGGTTTGGTGCTGTTTGCTTTTACGACTACGTTGGGCTGGAGCTATTACTGCGAACGCTGTGTCGTTTACCTGCTGGGTGTGCGGGCGGTGCTTCCGTTTCGAATCCTCTGGGTGTCTGCCATTCCCTTGGGTGCGATGGCGGAACTGGAATTTATCTGGTTACTGGCTGATACACTCAATGCCATGATGGCGATACCCAACCTGATAGCCCTATTGCTGCTCAGCCCGGTCGTCTTTGCATTGACGCGCGAGTATTTTCAGCAAAAGGTGACTTGAAACAGCAGATTAAGCCCCCCCAAAGGGGTGAGGCATTCAGCGATCAGGCGATCTATTCTAGCGGCATAAAATTAACAGGAGTTTTTATTATGCCGCTTTCTGTCCAGGAAATGTCAGATCGTTTCGAAATTCAGGATTTGCTATACCATTACGCTGATATTATCGACCGCAAGGCGGCCGACGAATTACGTGATGTCTTTACCCCCGATGCCCATATTGACTATAGCGCCTTTGATGGCTCTGTCGGCGACCTCGAAACGACTATTGCCTTCCTGAAGGAGGCGTTGCCAGCCTTCCCCAATTCCCAGCACTTGAATGCCAATATGCAAATCACCGTAACTGGTGACGAAGGTGAAGGGCGGGTGATGTGCTTTAACCCAATGGAAATGGCTATGGGCGAGGGTAAGCCGACCCACGTATTTATGCTGGGGCTTTGGTACGTCGACAAGTATGTACGTACTGATAAAGGTTGGCGCATCAAGGAGCGCTCAGAAGTGAAAAGCTGGAAGTTTAATACGCCGGATTTTATGACGTTTTAGTCAGGCGAAGATGGATGGGAAAGATTACGAGCAGGGTGTAGTGGGCTGAGCAAAGCAGTCCTATGGTTTATTGGATTAACTATTAGGCAGTATGCAGCCCCTGTTTGCGCTTGCATTATTTCCAGCGAGCGCGGCTATATTCCCTCTGTTTATTTTGGGTAGTAGATCGAAAGTTTAGCCGAATTAATAGCATTCGAATCATTTATAAGAGTCTTGCTTCAGTTCAAGATTCTTTTTTTCAAATATCTGCTCTAAACGCGAGAAAATATCCGGATAACGCGCACTGACGTTGTAGGATTCGTTTGGATCGTTGGTCAGGTCAAATAGCCACGGCCCTTGAGGTATTCCGAAACCGAAGGATGTGCCAGCCTGACTGTGAATGATCGGTCGGCGTGGTATGTATTTGAAGCGCCCGTCCCGCACGCCCAGTACTTTGCCGCTGAGATAATACAGATGTTCATGCGGGGTTGTTTGTTCACCGCGTAAATAGCCTAACAGGCTACGACCGTCCAATACTCTGTCGTCAGGGGCCGGTAAGTTCAGTATGTCGAGAATGGTTGGCAGCAGATCCACG
>JBFKDP010000274.1:0-5624 GCA_041619575.1 Litorivivens sp. | reverse complement strand
CTGACACCTGAAACCGACAAGGCCCTGAATGACAAACGAATCACCCCAGCTAGAAATCTGCAACCTGTCGATGGATCATTACGCCGAAATCAAGCAATTGATGGATATGATCTACCACGACATTGGTGGCGCGTGGGAAAAGGAAACCATTGCCAAACTGACCCAGGATTTTCCCGAGGGGCAGATTGGTATATTCGATAACGGTCAACTGGCGGGTATGGCACTGACCGTTCAAGTTGACTATGAAAAGTTCAGCAATCCCCATACCTACGATGATCTGATTGGTCATCGCAACGTCATTCTTAATAAAGCGGACGGTGATGCACTCTACGGACTGGATGTACTTATACACCCGGACTACCGCGGCTATCGCCTGGGTCGCCGCCTTTATGATGCGCGCAAAGAATTGTGCCGGCAGTATAACCTGCGCGCAATTCTGGCCGGCGGACGCATTCCCAACTATCACAATCACTCCGACGAGATGGGGCCGGCGGAGTACATTGAAAAAGTTGACCAGAAGCAGATCTATGACCCGATTCTGACGTTTCAGCTATCCAACGACTTTCAGGTAACTCGGTTGCTGAAAAAGTATTTGCCGGAAGATGAGCGCTCCATGGGTTACGCTACTTTACTGGAGTGGAGCAACATACTGTTTGAACCCGACGAACCGGTGTTAATGACTCGGCGTACAACGGTGCGTGTGGGCGCAGTGCAATGGCAGATGAGGCCGGTTGGCTCTGCTGAAGAGTTACTGTCGCAGGTCGAGTATTTTGTCGATACGGTGTCTGACTATCAGAGCGACTTTATACTTTTCCCTGAATTTTTTAACGCTCCGCTAATGGGCTTGGCTGACGACGACCGCCAGGTAGACGCCATTCGTTATCTGGCGAAGTTTACCGAACTGTTTCGTGACAAAATGTCGCATCTAGCGCTTTCCTACAATACCAATATCATCACGGGCTCCATGCCGCTGCTGGAAGACGACAAGATATATAACGTCTCCTACTTGTGTCGTCGCGATGGCAGTATTGGCGAACAACGAAAACTGCACATTACGCCGCATGAAAAGTATGACTGGGTAATGGTAGGCGGCGACAAGCTGAACATTTTTGAAACTGACGCTGGCCGGGTGGCCATTTTAATTTGCTACGACTGCGAGTTCCCGGAGTT
This sequence comes from Litorivivens sp., assembly GCA_041619575.1. Classification (GTDB taxonomy): domain Bacteria; phylum Pseudomonadota; class Gammaproteobacteria; order Pseudomonadales; family Spongiibacteraceae; genus Litorivivens. Next base: position 4,454 of record JBFKDP010000274.1, on the reverse strand, counting down.
GTCGCGTCTTTTGGCTGAAAATGGCGTGGAAATCCTGTTTGTACCCTTCTGGACCGACACCAAGAACGGCTATTTGCGCGTGCGACATTGTGCTCAGGCGCGTGCGATTGAAAACGAGTGTTATGTTGTTATCGCCGGCAGTGTCGGCAACCTCCCGCAAGTGGACAGCCTCGATGTGCAGTATGCCCAGTCGGCAGTACTATCGCCTTCGGATTTTGCCTTTCCCCACGACGCGGTGCTTAATGAGGCAACTCCAAATACTGAAATGTTGCTGTTTTCTGACCTTGATCTGGATAAACTGAAAATTCTGCATAACGAGGGAACTGTGACCAATCTGAAAGACCGGCGCACGGACCTCTACCAACTGTCGCTGAACAACTCACAGGTGTTGATCGACAAACCGCGCTAAGGCTGTGTGACTAACGGCTGTCTGCAGGCTTTCCGCGTTAACCGCTGATAATAGGTGAGTCGCAGGTATGAATGCAGCAGCCAGACAATCCACGTTGCTTTACGATGCAGCGCGACACGCGTCGCTGGCGGCTGCACCAACAGCTTTCCCTCGAGATTTTCAATGCCCTGATATCGATACTTTGCAGCGCCGCATCGACGCTGCTCAGCGCCAACTCTGGGCCAGTGGCAGCGGAGGGTTGCTGATTATTTTCCAAGGGCTGGATGCCAGCGGAAAGGATGGCTGTATTCGCCGTCTCGTGCGAGCGATGGATCCCATGGGGGTGCAGGTAAAAGGCTTTGTCGAGCCGACGCCGGTTGAGCGGCGGCACGAGTTCTTATGGCGGGCGTGGCCGCACCTTCCTGCATTGGGTGAGATCAGTATTTTCAATCGCAGCTATTATGAAGCAGTAATGATTGAAAAAGTGATGACGCCAGCGCTGCCGACCGTGCAGTGGGCCGATCGCTACAAGGCCATTTGCGATCACGAACAACACCTGATTAATAACAAGGTCAGTATTTTGAAATTCTGGTTGCACTTGGGACGTGATGAACAGTGCAAGCGTCTGCTGAAGCGTTTAGACACTCCAGAGCGACAGTGGAAGTTTACGCCCGCTGATATCAAATCCTGGGAGCTGCGCGATCGCTATTTAAGGGCCGCTTCCGAAGCCATTGATAAAACCCATAGCAATCAGTCTCCATGGCACATTGTGCCGGCTGATAACAAGGCCATGTCCCGGCGAGCGATATTGGAATGCGTTGCCTGCGAACTGGAAAAAATTGCCGGGCCGTTCCCCCTTACAGATCAGGCATTGGTGGCAGGTTATCGTAAGAAATTGCGCGGGTAGCCTCGAAGTCACTTGGCGGGTTCGCTCATTTGACCAGCCTCCACTATGCTTTATTTGAAACCCCTGATGGGCTCAGTGAGCAATGACGACCTTAAAGCGCAGTATCAATCTGCCGCTGCTTTGCTTCTATGGTTTAGGGACGATCCTCGGCGCCGGAATTTATGTACTGGTTGGCAAAGTGGCGGGTGCGGCAGGGCTTTATGCGCCGATAGCTTTTTTGGTGGCTGCGCTGATCGCGGGTTTGACCGGTCTATCCTACGCCGAACTCTCGGCGCGTATGCCTCGCAGTGGTGGCGAAGCGGTTTATGTGGAGCAGGCCTTTCACCGCCGCTGGTTGTCTGGATTGATAGGCTGGGGAGTGGTAGCCACAGGATTGGTCAGTGCAGCGACAATCTGTCGCGGTTTTGTTGGTTACCTCGAACTCTTTGTTCACCTCCCTGAACTACTGGTCATCACCCTGCTTGTCTTGGCGATGGTGGTGTTGGCGGCCTGGGGTATCGCGGAAAGTGTCGGTATTGCAGCGGCCATCACACTGCTTGAGTTGCTGGGTCTACTGCTGGTAGTCGTGGGGGCCGGTGATAATTTTGCGACCTTGCCCATACGTTGGCGGGAACTGGTACCGGGCTTCGAATGGCAAGCCTGGCTGAGTATTGCTGTGGGCGCCTTTCTCGCGTTTTACGCCTTTATTGGCTTTGAAGATATGGTCAATATCGCCGAAGAAGTCAAAGAGCCGCAAAGGGTGATGCCGAGGGCCATCATCATTGCCCTGCTGATAGCAACGCCCCTGTATGTGGTGGTGGCTGTACTGGCGGTGCTGGCTTTGCCAATAGATCAGCTGGCTGAGAGTCGTGCCCCCCTGGCTGACATCCTTGACCAGGGAAGTTGGGTCTCTGCGCAATGGATAGCGGTGATCAGCCTGATCGCCGCACTGAATGGTGCGTTAGTGCAGATTATTATGGCCAGTCGAGTCGTCTATGGCATGGCGCGGCAGGGCAATGCACCCGGCTCAATGTCTCATGTGAACGCCAGTACGCGCACCCCTGTGCGGGCGACCGTCCTGGTGGGTGGGCTGGTCTGGCTGATGGCCATATTGTTTCCGCTGGTCACTCTGGCAAGTATCACGAGCCTGATTATTCTTGTGGTGTTTGCGGTCGTTAACCTGTCTCTGCTATCCATAAAGCGTGGAGGTCCGGGCCCGGTCAATATCCCGTTTTGGATACCTGGGCTGGGTGCGGTGCTGTGTCTTTTACTGGTCGCTCTGCAGGTAGGGGGCCAGCTGCTGGGCGGTCAATAGAAGATTGGGCATCCTTAACCTGTTATTGCTTCCGCATTAAACAGTGAAAGAGATGGCGCTTTGAGGGCCCACGCGCTGATTGCCGTTACGAATTCGCCGGACGCCGGCACCTTGAAATGCTCGTCCAGAGCCGCCTGATCAGACCATTTTTCCACAAACATGAGACGCCCCGGTATTTCGGGATCCTGAAATACCTCATGCGAAATGCAGCCCGGTTCTTTTCTGGAGCGCTGAACATGTGCCTGGCTTAGTTTCAGCGCCTCTTCGAGCCGCTCGTTTCGTACCGTGACGCATCCCAGGACGATTATCACTGTTGACTTCTCCCTTTTACGACGTTGTTTTCCTATAGATGGCCGTGCATAGATCGCTCGAAATGCCATTTCGCAAGTGTGCTCGGTGCGTGTTTAGTCAAGCAGCCCTCCAATCCCTACGACCAGGAGACCGAGACCTGTAACCCAGATCGAACAAGCCAGCAAATCGTAGCGTGTATACCTGGCAAGGGGCAGCCCACTGATCCCTGTCATGATGGGCACTACGCTGCGAACCGCGGGAATCAGGCGGCCAAAGATAATGGAGAGTTCACCATGTTTGATGAGGAGTGCTTCCGTTTTGGCAAGGCGCTCAGCATAACGCTGGGCGAACCGGGTGTGATGAAAGGCGGGGCCGAGCCAGCGGCCGAGGAAATAGCCCAGGTGGTCGGCTGATGTCGCGCCCAGAAAAGCCAGTGGCAACATCTGATAGAGGCTGGCGATATCCTGGGTGTAAAGCATCGTGCAGATGCTCAGTAAAATTGCACCCGATACAAACAGGCCAATGCCTACGCAGGCCTCCAGAAAAGCGATAGCGGGCACGATAAGCAGCACGTAATCGCCGTAGGTATCGGCCCACTCAAGAAAGATGTCGCTGATCACGTAACAAGCCCGTTTTGATACTGCAAAAAGGAAATATGATGTGTAGCTCGAAGGTAACAATGGGCCAAAATGCGTTCGCAGGCAATCGGGTAAATCTTCTCGCCTCGTTTGGCTGGCAGGTAGCGCTTGTCCCGGTAATGCGCTCGCGTCGGTTTGGGCGCTCAATAACTGCGGCGCCAAGCCATTGCGGCCAGAGTTTTCCGGTAAGTTATTGATTTTAAATTGTTATGTGTGCGGTGTCCCACGCTGTAGCCGGCAGCTTGTGGCGTCTCGGGGCACCTCCTTTTGGGGCTGGTGTGGCTCGACGCGGTTTGCTGTTCCGGGCGGGCGCTTAACTATCGACATAAGTCCTTGAATTTAATTTGTTTTATCGTAATTTATCGTTCGCCTGGTCTGGGAGGTCACCTGCCTTTGTGGTGTGGCTGCCGATCGCGGGATGTCTCGGGCATCGACTTAAAACAGGCTTTCAGGTGAGGGGAGTAAGCTTCAGATTGGTCGAAAAGGGCCTGTTTTTGAAAAATTTGAAAAAAAGATGCCCCGAAATAGCAAAATCCAGCAAAAAAGGGAAGATGTTTTTTCTCTTTTCCAGTATGGTAGCGGGCCAATTTTGGGCCAGTAAATTTAGAGAGAACCGTGACTGACTTATCCTTATATCGCAACATCGGTATTTTCGCCCACGTTGATGCCGGAAAAACCACCACCACTGAGCGCGTCCTCAAGCTTACGGGCAAGATCCACAAGCTTGGTGAAGTTCACGAGGGTGAATCAACCACTGACTTTATGGAACAGGAAGCTGAGCGTGGTATTACCATTCAGTCAGCTGCTGTTACCTGTGAATGGAATGGCCACCGCCTGAACATCATCGACACCCCTGGGCACGTTGACTTCACTGTAGAAGTTTATCGTTCTCTGAAGGTTCTCGATGGCGGTATCGGCGTGTTCTGTGGCTCTGGT
>JBFKDP010000273.1:0-5635 GCA_041619575.1 Litorivivens sp. | reverse complement strand
GTGCCTAAGTTCTTTTCATACAAGCGAATTCCATGCAGAGGGAGCCACTATGCGTGATGCTCAGGCGACTACCATATACCTGAAAGACTACCGCGTTCCTGATTTTCTGATCGATACAACAGCGCTCCGCTTTGAATTGTTTGAGAGCCATGCGCTGGTTCATTCCACGCTGTGTATGCGGCGTAATCCCGAAGCGCAGAATCGCGATGCAGCACTGGTCTTGGATGGTTGTGAACTGACCCTGGAGTCGCTCTCGATCGACGGCGCGCTGCTCGCTGAAGATGCATACCGGATTGACGAGGAGAGTCTGAGCGTTGATGAGGTTCCGGACCAGTTTACTTTGGAATGTGTGACGCGCTTTGAGCCCCAGAACAATACTTCGCTGGAAGGCCTGTATCGATCCGGCGGCATGTTCTGCACCCAGTGTGAAGCCGAAGGTTTTCGCAAGATAACCTACTACCTGGACCGACCAGATGTCATGTCGGTGTACACCGTAACGCTCGAAGCCGAGCGCGAGCGCTACCCGGTGCTGCTGTCCAATGGGAACCTGCAACAAAGCGAAGAACTGCCCGGCGGTCGTCATCGCGCGATCTGGCATGACCCTCACCGAAAGCCGGCCTATTTGTTTGCACTGGTTGCAGGCAAACTCGAACGTGTCAGCGATCAATTTACGACGATGGGAGGGTGCACGGTAGATTTACACATTTACGTCGAGCCCAAAGATCTCGACAAATGTGACCACGCCATGCAGTCGTTGAAAAACGCTATGCGTTGGGACGAAGAGGTCTACGGGCGCGAGTACGATCTGGATATTTTTAATATTGTCGCGGTAGATGACTTCAATATGGGGGCGATGGAAAACAAAAGCCTCAATATCTTTAATACCTCTTGTGTACTGGCCAGCCCTGAAACCACCACAGATGCGGGCTTTCAACGGGTCGAAGGCGTGGTTGCTCACGAGTATTTTCACAATTGGTCCGGTAACCGCGTAACCTGTCGTGATTGGTTTCAACTCAGTTTGAAGGAAGGTTTTACGGTTTTTCGCGACGCCGAGTTTTCAGCGGACATGGGCTCACCCGTAGTGAAGCGGGTAGAAGACGTCAGCTTGTTGCGTACCGCCCAGTTTGCCGAAGATGCGGGGCCGATGGCTCACCCGGTTCGGCCAGAATCCTATATGGAGATTTCAAACTTCTACACGGTCACCATCTACGAAAAGGGCGCTGAAGTCGTTCGCATGCTGCATACCTTGCTCGGCGCGGAGTTGTTTCGTGCCGGGAGCGATCTCTATTTCGATCGCCACGACGGTCAGGCAGTTACCTGCGAGGATTTCGTCAAGGCGATGGAGGATGCCAGCGGCCGTGACCTAAGTCAGTTTCGACGCTGGTATTCGCAGGCCGGAACTCCCATCGTCAGCCTGGAGGGCGAGTACGACGCCGAGGCCGAAACGTACACCTTGTCGGTAACCCAAAGCTGCCCGCCAACCCCCGGGCAATCCGAGAAAGAAGCCTTTCACATGCCACTGGTAGTGGGCTTGGTTGGTGAGGCGGGGAGTCTGCCCCTGAAGCTGCAAGGTGAAGCTCCGGATACTGAAACAGCCGACAATACCAATATTGTGTTGAATGTCACCGAGGCGCGGCAGAACTTCGTTTTTTGCGAAGTTAAAGAAGAGCCGGTGCCAAGCCTGTTCCGTGGTCTCTCAGCCCCGGTGAAAGTACGCTTTGACTACAGTCGTGACGATCTGCTGTTTTTGATGCGCAATGACAGTGACGGCTTCAATCGTTGGGAAGCCTCGCAACAAATGGGCGTGCAGGCGCTCGAGGCGTTGGTAGCTGCCCACCAGACTGGAAAAGTCGAGGTGCTGGATGAGCGTTTAATCTTGGCGGGTCGCTCATTGTTGACGGATGAAACACTGGATCCGGCCATGGTCGCCTTAATGCTGACCTTGCCTTCAGAGGCTTATATGGCTGAGTTGATGCACCCTGTAGATGTGCTGGCGATTCACAGCGCACGCAGTCAGGGTCGGTTGGAATTGGCGATGGCGCTGCGCGATGAGTTGTTGTTGACCTATCGCAGACTGGCGATGGCGCAGGGCGACTACGCCCCTTCCGCCGAGCAGGTTGCCAGTCGTAGCCTGAAGAACCTTTGCCTGCAGTACCTTATGCTCCTTCCGGGGGAAGAAGCTCTGCAGCTTTGTGTGGCTCAGTTCCAGCAGGCTGACAATATGACTGATCGCCTCGCCGCTCTAATAGCACTGGTCAACAGCGACCATGATCATGAGAAAGCGCAGGCGCTGGATCAGTTTTATCAGCGCTGGCAGCATGAGCCTCTGGTCGTTAACCAGTGGTTCCAGGTTCAGGCCTGCTGTCAACGTGCCGACACCCTGAGCCGGGTGTACGACTTACTGCAGCATCCGGCCTTTGACCTGCGCAACCCCAATAAAGTGCGCTCGGTGATTGGGGCCTTCTGCGGTCAGAATGCTGTCAATTTCCATCAGTATGATGGCGGCGGTTATCGCTTTCTTGCGGATCAGGTCATTCAGTTAAACAGCACCAACCCGCAGATTGCATCGCGCTTGCTGGGCCCGTTGAGTAAATGGCGAAAGTTCCTGCCACAACAGCAGTCCCTGATGAAGGCTGAGCTGGAGCGGATAGCTGCGGAGCCAAAGCTTTCCCGCGATGTCTATGAAGTGGTGTCAAAATCTCTCAAATCCTGATCAGTGCCCGCATTGGCGGGTACAGCAGCGCTTAAGTTAAGTTTACGTAACGGCATTTCCCGCGTAATAGAGGGAGGATATACTCCTAGCACTAATAACCATTAGTTTGCTGCTGACAGGAAGGAGGGACGCATGTCCATTTATCAACCCATAGAAAAGGCGGGTGAAAACCGCCGGGTGTATCAATTGACCAGCCCGGTCACGATGGAACCGATTGGTGAGCTGGTCTGTGCCAATACCGACGATGTAAAAGCTGCTGTTGCCAAAGCACGAGAGGCTCAGAAAGCCTGGGGCGAGTTGAGTGTTCAGGAACGCGCCAGCTATATCACAAAAGCCGCCAAGGTGATTCTGAAGCGCCAGGACGAAATCTGCGACACGGTGATTCGCGAAACAGGCAAGGTACCGGCCGACGCCCTGAGCATGGAGATCTTCTCCGTTGTCGATGCGATGACCTACTACGCCAAGCACGCGAAGAAATTCCTCAAAACCGAAAAGCGCAAAGTGCCAGGCATAGTGGGCCTCGGCAAGAAAATGAAGATAGTTTACAAGCCGCTGGGTGTTGTTGGGGTGATTGTTCCCTGGAACGGCCCCTTTGTGCTTGCGGCCAATCCTGCTGCACAGGCCTTGCTGGCTGGCAACGCGGTTGTCCTGAAAGGTTCCGAAGTGACGCCCTATTCATCAAAGCTGCTTGAAGAAGTCTATAAAGAAGCGGGCCTGCCCGACGGCGTTCTGCAGGTTCTGATGGGCGATGGTCAAACCGGTGCTGACCTGGTTGAATCCGGTGTTGACAAGATCTCCTTCACTGGTAGCGTCCGCACCGGCAAGCTGGTGGCTGAGTCCTGTGCGCGGCAGCTAATTCCTGTGACCCTTGAGCTGGGTGGGAAGGATGCCATGATCGTTTGCTCGGATGCCAATCTGGATCGAGCGGTAGACGGCGCACTGGTTGGCTCGTGTATGAACACGGGGCACTATTGCTGCGGTACCGAGCGTATCTATGTGATGGAGAGTGTCTACGACGAGTTTGTCGACAAAATCGTTGAGCGCACCAAGGCTCTGAAACAGGGCCCCGAGCATGGCGGCGACGAAGATGTGGGCGCAGTGTTCTGGGATCGCCAGATGACCATTATCGAAGATCACGTTGAAGACGCGCGCAAAAACGGGGCCAAGGTTCTGGTCGGTGGTGGCCGTAATCCTGATCAGAAGGGCTTGTACTATCTGCCCACCGTCATTACCGACGTTACCCATGATATGACCATCATGCGTGATGAGACGTTTGGACCAATCATCTGCATCCAGAAAGTGCGGGATGAAAATGAAGCCCTGCGTCTGGCCAATGACAGTGAGTTCGGCCTGAACGGTAACGTATGGACCAGTGATCTGGAGAAGGGCTTCAATATCGCGCGCCGCATCGATACTGGCGGTGTCAGTATCAATGACATGGCAATGACCTATGGTGTGCCCTCGGCGCCCTTTGGTGGCCGTAAACACAGTGGCATTGGTCAAGTGAATAGTGTGACTGGATTGCGCGGCTACTGCTTCGCTCAGCCTATATTGATCGACAAGGGCAAGGGCAAGCTGCAAAGCGGTTACCCGCACAGCGCCCAGAATGTGGAAGGCATGAAGAAATTCATGAACATCCTCTGGGATAAAACCCCTATCGGTCGTTGGCTGGCTTGATCCGACTCGGGAGAGGGTGGTCGGGACGCGCAATCGCTGCGCTGCATACTGTGCGGCGTACCATAGCTTTTGTCGCCTTCCGCCCCGCGTCTCCCGCACTTATTCGAAACGGACGAGTATTTGCTGCCTAGATAACTTGTTATAAGCATATCGCCAAATCGTATAACACCCTGTTTTTTATACACTTTTCTTCTAATTCCGCATTTCCTGTGCTATCGTTTGCTCCCTGTTGGTAAGAGTGCGCGAGTCGCGAGCCGTGAAAGATCTGGATTTAGCCAAATACAATGCCGAACTTGCTGGAAAATCTCCACAAGACATCATTCGCTGGGCGCTGTCATTGGGTGAGCCGGTCATGGCCAGCACCAGTTTTTCGCAGAACGCCGCAGTGATGCTGCATCTGGTGACTGAAGTGGATGCCAGCGTGCCCGTTGTCTGGGTGGACAGTGGCTACAATGTCGCCGATGCTTATCGAGTGGCTGAGCGCCTGATGAAAGAACTCAAGCCCAACATGCAGATTTTTACGCCTACCATCACGGCCGAGCGCCGCAATGCCATCATGGGCGGTATTCCTCACCCCGATGATACCCCGGAACTCTTTCAGGAATTTACCCGGCAGGTAAAACTGGAGCCGTTTGACCGCGCCTTGGCGACGCTCAAGCCCAAGGTTTGGATAACCGGCATTCGCAAAGAGGAAACCGATTTTCGTAAAGGCCTTGATATCCTCTCGCTCGATGCCCGTGGGTTATTAAAGGTAGCGCCGATTTTCAACTGGACCTCAGACGATATCGCCCGCTACATGGCAGAACACAAACTGCCGAGCTGCAAGCATTACTTTGACCCGACCAAAGTCGCTGAAAACGCGGAGTGCGGGCTTCATACGGCTGCCTGATGCTTTCCCTCCATTAAGGCTTGGTAACCCGCCTGTATCAAGCGGCGACATCGCGTAAACTGTCGCCTTCGGTAGTTTGGAAATAAAAGCCATGCGATCACCACCTTGGGCCGCCTTACTCTGTCTGATTCTTGTCGCAATAGCAGGCTGCGAACAGCCTGAACCAGTAGTTAAGCCTGATTCCCAATCGCGGGAACTGGTGGTTAGCAGCATAACTCTTGAACCGCGTGATTGGCAGTTGAGCTTTGATGCCTATGGGCATTTCGAAAGTACGGAAGAGATCACCATCAGTGTCGATTTCTCCGGTTCGGTCAGGAAGGTCCATTTTCGCGAAGGTCAGAATGTCAGCGCAGGTG
>JBFKDP010000272.1:0-5640 GCA_041619575.1 Litorivivens sp. | reverse complement strand
TATTGTTAGCGAAAGTCGCGGTGGCGAAGTTCTGGATATGTTGCAGGCCATGAACACTGGCCACAGCGGCTCCATGAGTACTGTCCACGCCAACTCCGCGGAAGACGCCGTTACTCGCTTGGAAATGATGGTCGGTCTAGCAGACTTTAAAGGCTCCGACACCCTATGCCAGAAAATGATCAGTAGCGCACTGGACTATATTGTGCATGTGGGACGCTGCAACGACGGCCATCGCGCAGTCATGGAAATTGTCGCGGTTACCGGCAAGCACTGTGAACTGGAACCCGTATTTCACTTTGACGAACCAACGCGCACTCTGCATCGTATTGTTCGCAATGACAGCACCCGCGTCGAACGCCGCAGTGAAGTTCGTGCCGAGCTGCCACGGGGCAACCTGTCATGATCTGGATTCTGATCAGTCTGTTACTGTGCAGCGCGGGCATCATACTCGTGATTCTGGGCAAAAAGCAGGCGCCAGTAATCAACAAGGCCGTCAAAGAAGCAGAGGATTTTGATCCCTTAAAGTCACGCCAATCCCACTGGCCAATTCCTGCACTGACTCAGTATCTGAATCGACTCGGCCTGCACTTCCAGGTCCGTACGATCACCACTACCCTGTTCGCGCTCATCGCTATCGCAATCATTCTGTTGTTCATCCAACCGCCCAACAATGCCTTGTTACTGATCGGGATCATGCTCGCACTTACCCATCTAGTGCTGCAGGCACTGGGTGCGAAACAGAAGAAAAAGCTATTGGAAGCACTGCCATCATTCCTGAATCAGGTTGGACGTCGACTATCCACCGGTGTATCCGTTGAGCACGCCTTCACCGATTCTATGGAAAATATTGAAGGACCGCTGGAATTGTCTATGCGCAGGGTGATACAGCGCGTTGGTCTCGGTCTTGAGTTATATCAGGCATTCGAACGGGAAGCGCGAGCCAACGGACTCAAGGAGTTATTGATTATCTCTACCGCCCTGCATATCAATGAGCAGTTCGGTGGCAGCATTCGTTCCATTCTCGACGACATTGTTCAGATTTTGCGACTGGACGATCAAGGCAAGCGCGAGTTGAAAGCGCAAACGGGTGAAACACGTATTACAGCTATGGTTCTAACCTTGCTGCCTATCGTCATGATTGGCCTGTTGGTAAGCATGAATCCGGACTTCCTTTCACAAATGTGGCAGGACGGACTCGGCCAAACCCTGTTGATTACCGCTGCGACCCTGCAGTGTGTGGGTGCAATATCTCTCTGGCGAATGGTGAGGATCGTATAGCTATGGAATCCTGGCATCTACTCATGCTTGCCTGCCTGGTCATGATTGGCGCTGTGCCTGCCCTGTTGATGGCCTCACGCGTTGAAGAAAAGCCCAAAACCGCCCCACCTGCCCCCCACCGCATTCAGCAGGCGTCTCCTACTAAACAGGTGCGTCGCAAGCGCGCCCTGCAAGGCATGCAACTCGAGCCGTGGAAGCAATTACGCCGCCAGTATCGCAGTATCGACGAACTGGCTCGTCAGCTACGCTTTTGCGGTATAAACAGCGCTTCAGAACAGATGCGGCATCTGATTATGGCTCTGGCCACGGCATTACTTTTGAGCTTGTGCGTTTGGGTTGCGCTGGCAAATTCCATGAACTCCATGCTGAATGCATCGCTTTACGCCTTTGCCAGCCTCATCGGAATATTGATCATCATGAACCGCATGCTGAAATCCCGTGCGGAAAGGCGACAAAAGGCGCTCGAAGACGAATCGCTGATGTTGATTCAATCCACCCGTATGCTCTGGCGGGTAGGCTTGTCTATGCCGAAAACTCTGGCCATTCTCTGCGATGAATTGCGCCACCTGACCCCGAATGCAGCCTCAGAACTCAGAATTGCGGTGAAACGGATTGATGCCGGGCAAGCTCAGGACGATGCATTGCAAGAACTTTCAAAGAACACCCTGGCTGAAGGTTTTCGTGAATACCTGATCATACTTCGCCAGGAATCTGCCAGTGGCGGCAGTATCGATACAGCACTACAGGAACTCTATGAAGTCTTGCAAAGCAGACGCAAAACCAGCCTGCAGGAAAAAGTCAGCAAGACATCGGCCAATATGTCCATTGTCATGATGCTGATGATGTTTCCAGCTTTGATTATTGTGATTGGCGGTCCTGGCTATATCGCAATTTCCAAAGCACTGGCCACACTTAACGGGGGTTAAAGTAATGAAAAAAGTACTCATTATCGTTTCCGCAATGTTCCTCTTTGGATGTACCAGTCAACCGACAGTCTCGCAGGCGCAGCTCACCAAACCCGAGCAGTGCTACCGTGAAAGCGATAAAGAACGCAGCGTTCGCCTTGATCTTATCCGTCAACTGGTTGACGAAGGCCAGTATTATTCAGCGCTTGCCCACTTGGAACGAGAGGACTTTGATTCAGATGGCGCACAGTTCTTAGTGGCAGAATCGCTGCGTAAAACCGGACAACTAGATCCTGCGCTTCGTGAATACCAATCACTGCAGAAAGGGTGCCTCAAAGCTTACGGTCATTTGGGCGCCGGCAAAATTCTCGCTGTTCAAGGGAAACTCGACAATGCACTCGTTGAACTCAAACGGGCGCGTGACTACTTGCCGACCGACGCTAACATTCGCAATGATTTCGGCTTTGCGCTGCTCGCCAGCGGCCAATTCGATGAGGCGCGACAGGAGTTCGTCACGGCCATTCAACTGGACAAAAATCACGAAGTCGCCATCAGAAACCTGATCCTGTCGTTGATCTTGAACGACAATACCCGAATGGCCTGGAGCGTGGCCGATCATCACCAGATGCCTGCGCGCGAATTCCAGAATCTGCTTGCGCGTGCAGTACAGTTTCATAAAAACTTACAGCAACAGCGAGTCGTCAATGTGCTTGAGGAGTCAGGCACCGGTATCAAGCAACCCATTCTCATTCGCAAAGGAAATTCACTATGAAACGGATTCTCACTGCACTTTCGGCACTGACACTCTGCTCGCTGTGCCTTGCCACACCCGAAGCTGTACGCGATCCATCTGCCTTGCTCAAATCGCAACGCTCCAGCCCGACGGCGCAATTGCTGGAACTCCAGCGCTCGGGAAAATTGGCCTCGCGCCAAGAGCAGCAGTTACCGGGGGCAGCACAAAGCAAAATATACGAGCGCTATATCAACAGCTTCGGCCATTCCATTCCCGAGACCTATATCAGCGAGGAGTTCAGTGAATAATGAACACCCGGCAAGGTCATCAAAGTGCTGTGAGCCCGCACAGACAACGCGGTGCGATTGCCATTATGGCGGCTACTGCGATGTCAGCGATTTTGCTTTTCGTAGCGCTTGCGGTGGACACCGGCCGCCTGTATCTGGAGAAGCGCAGCTTACAGCAGCAAGCTGATATTGCAGCCCTGCAAGCCGCACAGATTTATTGCAGCGGATTTGACGCAATCTCCACGGTAGAAACCAGCGTAAAAACCACTTTACTTGATCACGGGTTCGATGCGGATGCAGCCGGCAATACCCTCACCGTTGGTCTCGGGACCATCAGCACGACGGCCAACAAGCGCGTCTTCAGCAGCGCATCCGAATTTCAGTCAGTACAAGTCGCACTGACGCGCTCTGTCCCGGCAGCACTATTTGCTGGGAGTATCTTTAACGACATTACCCTGAGCGCTAATGCCGTCGCTGAGCGCGATTTGATCGCCACGTTGTCGGCCGGCAACGCTGCGCTCAGTGTCGACTCTGAGCGTTCATCAGTTCTAAATACCGTGTTAGGTGGCCTACTCGGCTCCGCAATCAACCTGTCGGTCGCCAGCTACGAAGGACTTCTGGAAGGAACACTGACGTTTGGTGAACTGATTGCCGAACTCTCCGGCGCGGGCCTGATCAGCAGCGCAGCGGGATTGGAAGATCTGAGTAACCTGGACCTGACACTGACACAACTTTTGAGTGGCCTTAGCAGCGCGTTGACCGTCAACGGTGGCAGTAGCGCTGCCATTACCGGTATAAACGATATGCTCTCGCAGGCTATAGCCAGTGGCGCCGGCACTGAGCTTGTCGACCTGAACAGCCTGCTTGAGGTCGATGACGATTACGCCGGAAATTCCCAAGCCAATGATATTGCATTTACCCCCCTGCAAATGGTCACTGCCTCGCTGATGCAGATCAATCTTGGCGACACCATCAACCTCGCGATGAACGTAGACACGGCCAGTATTCCCTTGATCAACCAGATTTTCGGGAACACCCTTTCCCAGTCTGTTGACTTGGTGATTCAAAGCGCACCCACCATTGCCATCGGTCGCTTCGGTTACAACACACTGGGAGTGCCCCGCACCCTCGCCAGAGCTGCTGCCATTGATTTAATCAGCAGCGTTCATGTTGACTTCGGCCCCGGTACCAGCGGTCTGCTCAACGCCCTCCTGACAAACCTGTTGACGGTTGAGGGTGATATCAGCATCTCATTGACGTCCACCGATACTGAGGCGTGGCTGGACCAGATCAGCCAATGCCCACGCTTGCTGTCTCGCAACTTTGATTTCACGGTCAACAGTAGCCCGGGACTGGCGACAGTGGATCTGCACGGCGCAAACCCCGGAGACCCGGCGAATCTTTCTGTCGATTTGTCGTTGCTGGGACTGGGGCTGGTGCGCACTACTGTGGGTGTTAGTGGTAGTCTGCCCGTCGACAACGGCAGCGACGAGACCATTCCATTCAGTATCGACCTTTCACAAAGCGATGCCTTGCCGAGCGAAGAAGGAACCAGCTCTACCAGCATGGGCAATGCGGTTGAAAATGGTATCAGTGGCGCTGGCAATTCACTGATAGGCAATATCACCGCTACCCTGCTGGGGCTTCCCATCACCCTCTCGTCCGGGAATGAGTCCATTTTGGTAAACAACCTGCTCACCGCACTGGCGCCTATTCTTGGAGGGGTGGCCGAATTGGCACTCGATCCAGTGCTTGATGCGCTGGGCATCGCCGTTGGCGAGGTACGCGTGCAGATTCTCGACGTGGAAGAAGGGCGCGGTGAACTTATGCTCTAGCCAACGCAAGCTAGAGCAGTCCCTCCCCCGCTCTGCGCCCCAGTGGGCGCGCGCAACAGCGCTTGCAAATATCAGAAACTCGCCGCTTGTCTTCCAGACCCTGACAACACACATCCGAAACCGACAAGGCGCCGCTGGCAATCAGCCTTTCAAGCACGTTTTCGGAAACTGTCAGGCGGATTGGTACATTTCCAGCAGACATATCAATTCAATCTCGGTTGCGCCAGCCTGCGTGCGGATTGCCCCTGAATCGTATGGGAATAGGCGTCGAGAGTCAGCGCCATACTTTCATCAAGCGGCGGCAGGCGATCGGCAAGCAGTGGCAGGCGCTGCTGCTCCCGATGCAGAATCTGGCGGGTAATGTTCAAATATTCGCGGCGCAAGGCAAGATAGCCACCACGGGCCAGCGACTCTGACAACTTCATGGTCGCTTGCATCAGTCGATCACTATGTCGCTGACCATCGAGCACCCCGTGGGCGCTAAAGCGGTCAACCAATAACACCGCCAGATCAAAAGCGCAGCCGAAAAACTGCACACACCTCTCATCCTTTCCCGCGTTGAGAGCGGCCTCCCCCTGACGCATCCAACTCGACCAGATTGG
>JBFKDP010000271.1:0-5650 GCA_041619575.1 Litorivivens sp. | reverse complement strand
GTTGCTGCCGCCTGTCGGCCCTGTGGACTATGCCGCTTTGGCGACTGGTGTGCCTGGCCGTCAGGAGCGGATCGAATTTGATGGTATTGAAATTATCCTTGATGTCTCCCATAACCCGGCAGCGGCGCGGGCGCTAGCCGTCTATCTCGCTGAGCTGGAGCCCGTCGATCGCTGCTGTGCATTATTTGCTGTGATGGCTGACAAGGACATCACAGCAATGATAGAGCCTCTCAAGCCTGTATTTGATGCCTGGTTTTTGGGGGATCTCAGTGACAACCCGCGCGCTAAACCGGCGCGTGATCTTGCCCCCTTGCTACATGAACAGGGCATCCATATGATCAGCGTCAGCAAGAATATGCGACAGGCCTTTGCCAGAGCGGTATCCTTGCTGGAGCCCGGGCAGAGGCTGGTGGTATTCGGCTCGGTGTTTACGGTAGCCGAAATCAAATTGATTCTGGGTAGAAAGCTTTCTCGGCGATCACTGGAAGGAGAAGTGTAAATGAAACAGCGCTTGGTTGGCGCCCTGGTATTGCTTAGCGGCGGGGTGGTTTTATGGTCAGTGCTGTTTACCGGACCAGCTGCCTACAAGGTGGATCGCGACACGCAAATCCCTTCTGCGCCGCCTCTAAGTGTACCAGAGCCTATTGCACCCACGCGCCCTGACAACATCTCTGAAGTGAGCAAGGCTGAGCCCCTTCCCGAGCCCCCGGTGCCGGCATTAACGGTCCCGTCGCCGGCCAGTCCTTCACCGCATAGTCCTGAGTCTGCTGAAATACCTTCTGAGGCAAAGTCGGCTAAAAGCAGTGATCCAGTTGAGAAAACAGCGCCGCTTCTGAATCCAGAATCGGGGTTGGCTAATGCCTGGGTGATTCAGGTGGCGAGTTTCAGTAGTGCTGCCAATGCAGAGAAATTGAAAGAGCGTTTGCAGGCGAAGGGTTACAAAGCCTATGTACGGGCCGCGCCCACGGCCAAGGGCACCGTGTTACAGCGGGTATTTGTTGGCCCTGAGCTTAAGGAAGCGACGGCTCTTAAGCAGAAAGCCGAGATTGAATCGAGCTTTAAACTCAAGGCGCTGATCCATAAATTTGAACCTTGACGCATTAATGTTGGGCGCGCAGCTCATTGCTTGGTAGAATTCCCGCAAATTGTGTATACAGGCCCTGATGTGCTTTCCAATTTTCTCTGGGTGGATTGGGCAATTCTTGGCGTCCTCGCCATATCTGCCCTGATCAGCCTGATTCGAGGCTTTGTCAAAGAGGCGCTATCGCTTGCCTTTTGGGCGGTGGCCTTTGTGGTATCCATGACCTTCCACCGGCAAATGATGCTGCTGTTGGAACCGGCTATCGAAAAAGTCTATATCCGCGAGCTGGTGGCCTATATCAGCCTGTTTGCCGGAACCCTGATTGTCGGCACAATGACCACCTATCTGCTCAGCGAGCTGGTAAAGAAGACTGGCCTAGGCGGTACGGATCGACTGTTGGGAATGATTTTTGGCGCAGCGCGCGGTGTGATTATTGTTGTTGCCCTGCTGGTGATAGCGCCCAAGCTGTTAACCGATATTGACCAGGACGCTTGGTGGCAGGAGTCGCAGTTGATTCCTCATTTCATGCTACTTAGAGATTGGTCGGAACAAAGTTTCAATGATGTAAGTACCTGGATTTCCACTCTCGTGGCAGATCACAGGTCGCAAGGACTATAGAGGACTCAGTATGTGTGGCATTGTTGGCATTGTTGCCAAATCTCCGGTGAATCAGGAAATCTACGATGCCCTCACGGTATTGCAGCACCGCGGCCAAGACGCCGCGGGCATCGTGACCTGCCACAACGGCAAGTTGAATCAGCGTAAAGCTAATGGTCTTGTACGAGACGTCTTCCGAGCAAGCCATATGCAGCAGCTCAAAGGAAACTGCGGCATCGGTCATGTTCGCTACCCGACGGCGGGAAGTTCGAGCCCGGCTCTGGCACAACCTTTTTATGTGAACTCCCCCTATGGGATTTCGCTGGCGCACAATGGCAACCTGACCAATGCCGAGCAGTTGTCGCAGGAGCTCTATCAGTCTGACTTACGTCACCTGAACACGGAAAGTGACTCTGAGGTTCTGCTCAATATCTTTGCCCATGAACTGCAGAAGCTTGGCAAGCTGATTCCCACTGCTGATGATATTTTTCAGGCAGTCACTGGCCTGCATGAACGGTGCGCGGGTGGTTATGCGGCAGTCGCTATGTTGGCCGGTTATGGCATTGTCGGCTTTCGTGATCCTAACGGTATTCGACCCATCGTGTACGGGCGGCGAGAAGGCAAGAACGGCCCCGAATACATGATTGCCTCTGAAAGCGTTGCACTTGATGCCTTGGGCTACAAACTGGTTCGTGACTTGGCGCCCGGTGAAGCCATCTATATTGACAATGCGGGCAATATTGAACTGCGTCAGTGTGCCGAGAACACAGAGCTTAATCCTTGTATCTTTGAACACGTGTATTTTGCCCGACCCGATTCCATTATGGATGGCGTGTCGGTATACAAAGCACGCTTGCGGCAGGGCGAGCGACTTGCGGAGAAAATTCTGCGTTTGCGTCCAGAGCACGATATTGATGTGGTCATTCCGATTCCCGATTCCAGTCGTATCGCAGGGCAATCACTCGCCGCTCGGCTAGGGGTTAAATTCCGTGAAGGACTGGTAAAGAATCGCTATATCGGGCGCACTTTTATCATGCCGGGCCAGAGCGTGCGCAAGAAGTCCGTGCGCCAGAAACTCAATGCCATTGGTCTGGAATTCAAGGGCAAAAATGTCATGCTGGTTGATGACTCGATCGTGCGTGGCACAACGTGTGAACAGATTATTGAAATGGCTCGCGATGCTGGTGCCGCCAAAGTTTATTTTGCCTCGGCAGCGCCACCCGTGCGCTACCCGAACGTTTACGGTATTGATATGCCGTCAGCGGGCGAGCTTATTGCACACAATCGCTCGGAAGAGGACGTAGCCGAATTGATTGGCGCTGACTGGCTGGTCTATCAGGATCTCGACGATCTGGTGGTGTGCTCCGGGGAAGGTAACAAGAATATTCGTAACTTCGATTGTTCTGTATTTACCGGTGAATACGCTACTATGGATGTTGATGAGGCCTATCTGGATCGCCTAGCCAAGGACCGAAGCGACGCGATGAAGGAAAAGCGCGAGCAATTGCTCGGCAGTGATGGCGCGCTGATTGGTCTGCACAACGATATGTCGTAAAACCGATTGAACGTATTTGTATAGCGGAAACTGAATTGACCGATATCGATCTCGAAAGATTACAGGTATTGCGCGACGCTGAACTCGATACGCGGGCAGTGCGCGCCGGGCAGCAGCGTACACACGAAGGCGAGCATGCTGAGCCCATTTTCGCGACATCCAGCTATGTATTTGCCAATGCCAGCGAAGCGGCTGCGCGATTTTCCGGCGAGCAACCGGGAAATGTATACTCGCGCTATACCAACCCGACGGTGCGAACCTTTGAAGAGAGGATTGCGGCCCTGGAAGGCGCCGAGCAGGGTGTAGCGACTTCCTCGGGAATGGCAGCTATTTTGACAACTTGCCTCGCGTTGTTGAAAGCCGGAGATCATATTGTCTGTTCACGCAGTGTGTTCGGTACAACAACCGTACTATTAACAAAATATTTGGCCAAATTCGGTGTCGAAACCAGCTTTGTTTCTCCGGTAAACCCGCATGAGTGGCAAGATGCCTGTCGCGCCACGACGCGAATGTTTTTCCTGGAAACGCCATCCAACCCCTTGGCAGAAATTGCTGATATAGTAGCCATTGCCGAGGTTGCTCACGCTAATGACAGTCTGCTAGTGGTCGACAACTGTTTTTGTACCCCGGCACTGCAGCAGCCACTTAAACAGGGGGCTGATATTGTTGTTCATTCGGCCACCAAGTATCTCGATGGTCAGGGCCGCTGTGTCGGCGGGGCTGTCGTTGGCCGTACAGAAGAAATGTCCGATGTTCTAGCCTTTGTCCGCTCAGCGGGACCGACCATGAGCGCTTTCAATGCCTGGGTTTTTCTTAAAGGGTTGGAGACACTGCGGCTGCGCATGGAGGCACATTCGGCCAGTGCCTTGACGCTCGCTGCCTGGCTCGCGGAGCAGAGCAAGATTGACAAGGTGTTTTACGCGGGATTGCCTGATCATCCCCAACACGCGCTTGCGGCTAAGCAGCAGCGCGCCTTTGGAGGCGTGCTGTCATTTCGTGTCAAAGGTGGAAAGAAACAGGCCTGGTCGTTCATTGATGCTACGCGTTTGATGTCGATCACTGCCAATTTGGGAGACGCAAAGACTACGATTGTACATCCCGCGACCACCACCCATGGACGATTGTCACAGGCTGAGCGCGATAGCTCTGGAATTACTGATAACCTTATTCGGGTTGCCGTTGGACTTGAAGCCGTTGAGGACCTCAAAGCAGATCTTGCTCGCGGGCTAGCTGCGATTTAATTCCTATGATTACAGACAAACTGATTGATCAGGTTGGCACCGTATTACTTGGAAAACAGCAGCAGGTTCGGCTAGCGGTTTGCTGTCTGCTGGCTCGAGGGCACTTGCTGATCGAAGATTTACCCGGTGTCGGTAAAACTACGCTAGCGCAGGCCCTGATGCGGGCGACGGGTTTGGAATACCAGCGCATCCAGTTTACCAGCGATCTCTTGCCTGCAGACGTTCTTGGCGTTTCGATCTTTGATCGGCGCGAAGGCGGCTTTGAATTTCACCCTGGCCCGATCTTTACACAGCTCTTGCTGGTGGATGAAATTAATCGTGCCAGTCCCAAGACCCAGAGCGCACTTCTGGAGGCCATGGCTGAAAATCAAGTTACGGCGGAAGGCGCAACCCGGCCACTGCCTTCGCCCTTTTTTGTTATCGCCACCCAGAACCCTCTGTTTCAGTCTGGCACTTTCCCGCTACCAGAGTCTCAGCTCGATCGCTTTCTTATGCGTATTTCGCTCGGTTATCCCGATGCCGTTTCCGAGCGTCAGTTGCTGACGGGGCAGGATCCGCGAGAAACATTAAAGAGACTCAAGCCCGTTATCAAGGCAGAGCAGTTGCTCGCCTTACAGGGAAAAGTCGATCAGGTGGAAGCTCGTGATAGCGTTGTCGATTATCTGCAACGCCTGATAGCCTTCACGCGAACTGACTCTCACTTTGCCTATGGTCTTTCGTCCCGCGCAGCGCTTGCGCTGCTACAGTGCGCTAAAGCCTGGGCTATGATCGGCGGTCGTGATTATGTGGTTCCCGAGGATGTGCAGGCTGTTCTTGAGCCCGTGGCTTCCCACCGTCTTAGAGAGTCGCAAAGTGGTGGCGATTCCCGATCGCTTATCAGCCACCTTCTGGAAGACGTGCCGGTCGTGGTGTAAGGCCAGTGATTCGTGATCGCGCAAGGCGTTACTGGGAGAACTGGTTAAGTCAGCGCATTCGCCCGGTCAACCGGGTCGTTTTGCAGCAAAATCGCATTTTCATTTTCCTTTCCCGCACCGGCCTCGGGTTTTTGTTGCTATTGCTCGTACTGCTGTTGATGGCAATCAACTACCAGAACAACCTGATTTTTGGCCTGACTTTCTGGCTTTTTAGCGTGCTGATGGTTGTGATTTATCACACCTACGGCAATTTTTCCGGCCT
>JBFKDP010000270.1:0-5675 GCA_041619575.1 Litorivivens sp. | reverse complement strand
GGGAAACCAATGGATACGACTGCCCTCCCAGTGTTCGTGCAACAGTCTGACAAAACGCGGCGAGGTAAAACGATCGCCCGCGCCGCTAATAATAAACAGGCGGTCTGCGGCGATTTTGGGCCGATAAGTCAGAGGGCTGTGCAACGCCATGCAGTGGCGCATTTCAGCCATATCCATGTCGCCCATCGAAAACATAAGCTGCGAGACCGGCGCAACAGGCTGCCATTGCAAGGCCATATCAACCGGCGCAACCACCGGAGAGTTCGGTATGGAAAAAGACAAACGATCTTCGACATTCGCCAACAGCGCCGACAGGTAGCCACCAAGCGACACACCGGAAACACCCAGCTTGGGCGCGCCTCGATCAAAGAGGTAGTCCATCCAGATGCGCGCATCAAAAATGGACTGCAGCATGGCTTCATTGGTGCCAGCGAGGCCATTAGTATAAAAGCCCAATCCGCTGACAGGATGATTGTGACTGGCGCGAGCTCCGTGAAAAGGCAAAGTCATCATCAAGACGTCATAACCCCGGTCATAGAGCTCAGTTAGCGAGAACCACCAGTTGTTTACCCGGTAATTATCGAGCGACTGACCGTGAATAAACAGCAGCGTGGGCCGCGGTTCCGAGTGGTAAAAATGCAAAGCCTGAGCCTTACGGTTGCGGCTATGCCCCAGATATTCATCGGTCAGTGCGGGATTCAGGGGCTCGTAGGGAGATTCAAAACTGAGGTAGCGACAGTTAACGCCTTTTGGCTTGAAACGTCGCCCTACTGACAACAAAGAAGGTTCCTGTTCGATCACCTCAACCTTGGGGGGACGGATAAATGTTGACCCAATATCGGCCGCGTCGGCAAAGCGGCTGTAGAAACGCAGCTTTTCATTTTCTCGCTGGAGTTTGCCCTTGCCCAGCATCATGGGAGCGAGCGCCGAACAGACCATCGCTCCCAGACCAGTACGTGCGACCCGGTCCAGTGCCGCAGTCGCAGCAATACTGAGCAGGCGGCCTTCGCTGATGTCGGTTCGGTCCGACTGCCGCTCAGCATCCGCCTGTAATTGATCCCACCAGGGTAAGTTCTGACTGCCGCTTTGTGTCGCCATTGGCTACTCCTGCTTGCTCGCACGTTGGCTTGTTATAGTCCTTCAAGCCTACCGGAGTTTGCCGTTTAGGTCGATGCGTGCGGTCTGCTGAACCACTCGCTAGTCAAGTCGCGGACGCAAGAGATGGTCGGCAAAGAACTCCGCACGCAAGGCACCTATCAGGGCATAAACACCCATCAATTTGCGCATGACATAAAGAAAATCTTTGGGTGGCAGGGCAAAGTGTCTGCTGATTGACGCCGCCAGCGCGCGCTTTGCAATACGCTTGGGTAAGCGGCTGTTGTACCAGTCGTAGGCATCGTTGCTGATTGCTTCGGCCGGCAAATCGGCTGACCTGGGTTTCAGTGGCTCAAGGATATCCATACCGATCTCTGCAAAATCCGACAGCACTGACTGCGGAAAATCAGACTTCATAAAACCGAGAGCGATAGCGCTGTCTAAAAAGCGCTCTTTATCATTGACGAAGGCGGCGTGAATCATTGTCTTGAAGTCGCCTGCAAATTCGCTCGGCAATCGGCGGATCGCGCCGAAGTCCAGCAGTATCAGCCGTGCATGACCATCGCGAATTTGCACCCGGTAGTTGCCGAAGTTGGGGTCAGTCTGCATGCGCTGCCAGTCATAAAGCTCGATCAAAAACAGATCAAGCACCGCCTCACCCAGCGCATTGCGCGTCTCCTGTGGCAAGACAGCAACGGCACCCGACTGTATCGACTCGCCCTCCTCCCAAGACATACAGACAACCCGCTCACTGCAATAGCGCGCATAGACCTGCGGCACAACATAGCGATCATCACTAGCCAGCTGTGTGCGCGCAAACTCCAACTCACTGCGCTCATTGGAATAGTCGACTTCCCGGTGCAGTAACTCACGAATATCACTGAACCAGTCATCGACGCTGCGGGTAGATTCAAGCAGACGCGACAGCCGAAACAGACGAATGACATCGTTAAAATCTGCATCGATGGTTTTGGCAACGCCGGGGTACTGAACCTTCAGACAAAGGCTCTCACCGCTGGATCTGAGCCGCGCACGATGCACCTGACCAAATGAGGCTGCAGCGAAAGCACCCTTTTCAATCTCAAGCT
This sequence comes from Litorivivens sp., assembly GCA_041619575.1. Lineage (GTDB taxonomy): Bacteria > Pseudomonadota > Gammaproteobacteria > Pseudomonadales > Spongiibacteraceae > Litorivivens. The sequence goes on along the minus strand of JBFKDP010000270.1, from coordinate 3,492 downwards.
CGCTGAGACGCTCCTCACCCAGCTCACGCAGAAGTTGCTTGTAAATGACCGGCCAAGTCATGGGTGGGGTGTTGTCTTCCAGTCGGTGCAGCGCCTCGACGACTTCCGGAGGCATCAGATAGTCGCCGTAGGTCGCCATAATCTGACCAATTTTGACAACGCTACCCTTTAAGCGCCCCAACTCTTCGACAAAGGCATTGATATGCGCCTGCCGCGCGCGCTGCTGACTCGCCTCGTCGCCACCACCAAAACGCGCAAGCAGTGCCTGCCCGGCAGCACGACGTCCGTACTGCATACCGGCCCGAGAGAGCTGCCAGCGCCTTGAGAGCGCCCCCGTTTTTAAGCGCTTAAGGGGTTTGGCGGCGGTTTCAGGCTCCCGTCCGGAAGGGTTATTGTCAGCGGTTGTGCTGTCGGGCGTATCTGTCTTTTGGCTCATGCAAGCAAGGCTACTGGAAACGGGACGCGATTGTAATCAATCGCATCCCGAGCTTCACCCCGTTCTGAGCCGTTAAGCCTGTTGAGACTGCCAACTCGTCAGTATCTGAGACGGCATGGCATTCCAGATTTCTGGACGACCCGCAACGTTGGCCAAAAGCTTCTCGAGATACGCAATGCGATGAGGTTGCCCCAAGAGCCAAGGATGAATCGTCAGCGCCAGAATCCGCCCACCCTTTGCCTTCTTGGCCTCGTCAATCAGAAAGTCACAGGCGTCACTGACCTGCTCAACGTATGAAGCTTCGGAGTGCAGGTTATTCTGCAAGATAAAGCGGTCATCCAGCTCCGTCGACAGGGGCATAGCCACCAGTGGACCAGAAGCCGTGCTGAACTCATAGGGCATGTCATCATTTACCCAGTCGCAGAAATAGTGAACGCCATTGTCGGCGAGTAATTCCGGTGTATGCTCGGATTCATTTTTCGCTGGTGACAACCAGCCGCTAACCGCCTGACCACTGAGCTTACGCAGCCCCTCCAGAGAACGCTTTACCAACTCAGCTTCGTCCTCGCGATCCTGACCACCGTAGTGCAGAGCATCCATATGATAACCGTGGCAAAGAATCTCATCGCCACGCTCTTTCAGTAGACTGACCAGGTAGGGCGTGCGCTCGGCCAAACGCGTATTGAGAGCAAAACTTGCACGCAGTTTATGGCTGTCCAATGCCTTGAGAACTCGGTACAGGCCAACACGGTTACCGTAGTCGCGCAGGGAATAGTGCCGCAGATCCGGATAGGGCATGGTCATACCACCCGGCACTTTAAAGGGAATACCCTGTTGATTCAGCGGATAAAATTGCAGATTGATATTGATCCATAAGGCCAGACTCTTCCCTTCAGGCCACGCCACTGTCTTTCTGTCCGACAGCATACTCCAGGCATAGCGCTCGTGATCCATACCATAGCGCCGCTGGGGATATTCCAGATAGGTTTTATCCAAAGCCATCAGGGTTGCCCTCCCTTGCGTGCGGCAATATCAGCCAGAGTGCTATCGTAGTAATGCTCCATAAAATAGTCAGCAATCTCGCGACCCGTAGCCACCCAGACATCACTGTGGCCAGTGATGTATTCCAAGGCCTCTTCAAAGGCTTTCATCCGGTGCGGGCAACTGACCTGATAGTTGTGAGTAGGAATGCACATAATCGTGCCGCTCTCGGCACCTTCCTGATAAAGACGATCAAAATTGTCCTTGAGCTGTTGGTCGTATCGACGCGGCTCAATTTTATTGACCACGTAGGCAATGGTGTCATTCATCTCGAGAGAATAGGGAATGGAGACGAAACGCTTTTCGCTGCGCAGACGTATGGGCGTAGGCTGATCATCGTGAAACAGGTCGCAGGTATAAAAGCCCGCTTCGTCGCCAAACAATTCTGTACCCACCTCCGCAAAAAGATCCAGCGTCAGCTCCGAATGAGAGAGTGCAGGCGCCAGGTAGCCGGCGCACTTTTGCCCGGTATGCCGATGGATGGTTTCGATGGAATCGCGGATCATATCGCGCTCCTGCTGTTCCGACATGCCGTAGGTATAGCGGGTGTTGTAAATACCGTGGCTAAAAAACTCCCAGTCGCGCTCGGCGCAACGCTCAATGATTTCCGGATGGTGTTCGCACAGGGCCGTCGACAAAGAGATCGAGCCTCGAATTCCGTATTTGTCCAGAAGTTCCATCTGCCGCTGATGTCCAACGCGATTCCCATAATCGCGAATACTGTAACCGGGTAAAGCGGGATAGGGCTGCGGCCAGGCTGCCCGCTGTGGATTGGCAGGTGGGTCCAGCTCGTAGAACTCGATATTGGGTGCTACCCAGAACGCCAGTCTCGCGCCTCCGGGCCATGTAATTTTCGGCCGATTCTCATAAGGCCAGTAGTCATAAAAACCCGGATCTTCTTTCACTGCGCATCTCCCTTAACCCAGTCAAAGACTTCCTTCACAGCTACCACATCGGCATATTTCAGCGACAGGTCAGTGAGGTTGGCATAGTGATAGCTTTCATGTTTGTCAGCTACACACTCTTCGGGGACAATCGTGCGGTAACCACGTGATAGTGACTCCACCGCCGTTGCCCGAATACAGCCCGACGTCGACCCCCCGGTCAGAATGACGGTATCCACTTTGTGCCACACACACAGGGACTGCAATTGGGTTTCGAAAAAAGCCGACGGCATTTTCTTCAGGTAGATCACATCCTTAACCGTATCAATATCCAAGCGGTCATCGAACTCACTGCGCTCAGACCCAAACTTAATATTCTGCAAACTGTCAGGCGTGTCCGTCCGGGTACCCCAGATGCCTGCGTCTTCACCGGACTCCATATAGGCGACGTGGGTCCAAACAACCGGCCAGCCTCTGGCGCGAAAGGCCTTGGCCAGATCGTTGATGTACTCCATCTGCTTGGGGTCGGTTTCGTAGGCAGTTTTGAACAGGTCTGTACGGGTATAGGCCTTTTGTGGGTCGATATTGACCAGAATGGTCTTTTCACCAAAGCCAAAACGCTTGCGGGCAGGATTGGCCTGCACCTCAAAATAGATTTCCTTCGCGGTTTTGCTAGTGGTTTCCATAATTTCTCCTGAACAACATACGACCAAGCAGCACATATGACATATAGTTATGCTTTTATACCATATTGCGCAAAAAAATGCGCCAACCTCATTTCAAGCAAAAGGTTAGCGCAGACTGATGTATCAGGAGTAGCAAAAGCGAGCAATCCCGCTCTGACAGGATTGCTCGCTGCCGTGAAATCAATTACTCCTCAGCTTCGACCTCTTCAGCGCTTTGAGCGCCGGCGCTTGCTTGGCCATTGCCACTGGCGGAGGAACGATCGGCATTTAACTGCCGGTTCGTGCTGGCACGCCCCTGACCATTAGCCGAATTTCGGCTTGAGGCAACACCACGATCGGCCGCCGCGTCACCCTGTGCGCCAGCGGCAGCACTGCTAGTACCTTGCTCCTTATCCGAGCTGGCACTGGCGTGCCCCTTCGCAGATCCGTGCTCCGAGTTCAGCTC
>JBFKDP010000269.1:0-5744 GCA_041619575.1 Litorivivens sp. | reverse complement strand
GCAGAAGCCCTAGCCCTTCGCCGGGCGTTTCCGAACGACCTGAGTGGTTTGTATACCATTGAGGAAACTAAGGAAATGGGCGTACCGCTTGTTCAGGAAAGTGCAGCAGACTTCCTGACTGGTGAAGTAGTTGAGGCCGACGCGCAGTCTGATGATCAGACTTGCTCCAACGCTCAATCACTGGATAGCGGTATCACCGATGATGATCGCCAAAAAGTCGCGAGACTTATTGAGCGCGTCAAATCACAAGGTACGTACGACGTGGCAGCCAAGTGGGCTCAAGAAAACCTGACCGGTATTGCGCTGCAATATTTTGGGCAGGAACTTCTTAAAGCCAAACAGGACGCCGGACTGGCCGAGTAATCCACCCGCCCACCAGCGGGTGGGCTTCTCTCTGGAGGAGCATACGATGGCTATGAAATACGTCGACATCGTCCAAGGGACGGATGAGTGGCATCAGTGGCGATCACAATTCGTGACCGCTTCTATCGTACCGGCGATCATGGGGGCTAGCCCCCACGAAACGCCCTACGCTGCCGTTCAGTACCTGCGCGGATTGCGCAAAAAGAAAGTGAGCGAATGGTTCACGCGCCGGGGCAATGCCCTAGAGGACCCTGCCAGAAGAACGATCCAAGATCGCTTTGGCAAAATCCTTCTTCCTGTCTGCGGGGAGAGTACGCGAACCAATTATCTGGCTGCCTCATTTGATGGCATTGATGACGATGGGCTACCCCACGAAATCAAAGCACCGTCTAATAAGGTATGGAACGAGGTCCTACGGTTCGGTCGAGATTCGGCCCCATACCGTATGTACCGGTGGCAAGTGCTTGCGCAGATGTATGTCTGCGAAAGCGATGTTGGCTATTTGCACTTTTATTCTAACGGTAACCTAGAGACCTTTAGGATTGAGCGAATGGCCTCAGCCGAGCTTTTGATGTTGGATGCCATTGAGGCTACCTACCAACACAAACTGAACGGAACCTTGCCCGTCCCAGATAAACGCGTTGATACGTACGTTCCTGAAGGAGCAGAAGCCAACTGGTTTAAGCCTCTGGCAGTAGCTTACAAACGGAACAAGGTCACCGCGAAAAAAGCTCAAACGCTCTACGAGAGCGAAAAGCAAGTGCTCGACAGCATTGGGGATAGCCTTGATGAGTTCGGCGCCAACTTCATGGCGGTCGAACATGCCGACCTTCGGATCAGCCGTCACATACGTGAGGGGGGATACGATCAGGAGAAGCTTGTCGACAAACTTGCAGAACGCCTTCAGCGCCCCATCCAAGAGGTGGAGCAGAAGCTGGCGGCATGTCGTGGCAGCGGCAGCTCGCAAGTTCGAGTTTCAGTGATGGGTAGCACTCGAAGCGACCCGCAAACCAAAGCATCGAAAGATACCGAGGTTAACACTGTGCTGCAGGATGGGTGTTTTACGCCACAGGATGATGAAGCATCCCGTTTCGAAGAACTTGCTGATAGCTATCGCGATCAGTATAGGAAAACGAAAGAGGCGGAAGCAAAAATGAAAAAGGCCAAAGAGCCCTTGCAGAAAATTCAGGAACAGCTCAACGAGTTTGGTTCTGGGTTTGCTGCGGTAGAGGGCTTCGGCGTTCGTGTATCCCGGTTCGATAAACCAGGTTCACTAAATGTCGGAGAGCTGGCCATTCTCCTTGAGTCTGAATACGGAATGCCTGTACAGGACACCGTAGATATTCTTGAGGAGTCACGTCATCCTAGATCACGACAAAAGCGCATCACCGACAAGCGATTGAGCAAATCTCGAAAGCAGGCCGCGTGATAAAAAGAGGGGGAATCACACCCCCTCTGCGCTTCTTTTAAGTCGTTTGTGGAAAACACGGTTTTCCAGAAACGATTTCATAGGTGACTGCGAACTCGCAGCCCTTGAAAAGTGGTCGCGCCCCACTATAAACAAAGTGCATTTAACTGCCGGTGGCAGAGAACACCGGCCTCCGCTGGTGAACTCTGTTCGCGGTTTTCACAAAAAAACAGTGGAGAAAGGGAAATGGCTAAATACAGCATTTCTAAAGAAGAGCTCGTAACTCTCATCGCAGAGCATGAGCGCCGCAGTTTCACTGCAGGCAGCATCGGCGCAAGCTGGTTCTGTGGCACGTTTAGTGCCAGCGGTGTACTGATAATGTTAATTGGTTTGTTCGCTACGAATGCGAAGTTTTGTGCAATCGGAGCGACGATGATGGCTGCAGCGTTTATAGTCCACTCTTATTTCTCCTTAAACGTGGGGAGGTCGAGAGAGGACCTAGCCGCCGCTATCATTAAGACAATAGCAACGAATGCTGTTGCCAAACCAAAAGCAAACACCATGGAGCTTCGCGAAGTGCCGTCCAAGAAGGACAGCAATACAGCGAAACAACAGCCTGAAGCAAAACGCGAAGAGCGCCCTGCGAAAGCAGCTAGCGTTGAATCGCGCAAGCCAATGGCAACGCCGATCACCGCACCTTCTCGCAAGGAGCGTACTGAAAAGCGTAAACCCATGGCCACGCCAGTACGGAAGCGCTCTCCTAGAAGAGTGCTTGGTGTCACCCAGGGAACTGGGATGGCTGTACGACGTGAACCCACAATTAGCGAAGTAACCCTGAAGGAACCTCTGGTTTCACAGGACAACTACGACGCTTTTATGAACGGCTGATTCCCTAACCAGGATCGGCGTAAACCTGCCCAGCGGGCACACTCCCGCTTGGCGGGATAAGTGTGTCTGCTTTTGGGCTTCTGTCACTAATGGGAGGCCTCCATGACAGACACAACCGTAAATCTGGTTTCGGCCAGAGTTGAAGATTGCTTCAACGTTGAAACTGACGCTGAAGTTAAAGCCTGGCCCGCGCAGCATGAATTTGCTGATCGGATACCGGCGGTTAACGCAGAGTACGCTTTTCGAAGCGAACTTTTGTCCGACGTACTTGCTTTTAGCGAGTTCGGTTTTAACCGCCACGAAGGCATGTTCCTTTTTGGACATGCTGGTACAGGTAAAAGCACCTTGCCTGCGCAGATTGCTGCGCGCCTCAATGTTCCTTTTTGGACTATTGATGGAAATGAAGATACTGAACTTTCAGATCTTCTTGGGCAGTGGGTCCCCATTCAGGGCAGTTTTGTCTGGGTGGATGGGCCTGTCACCGCCGCATTTCGTGCGGGAGGGTGGGTGTGTATCGAGGAAGGAGATCGTATCCGCCCGCAAATCATGGCTGCTCTGCACGCTGTGATCGACGGCGGCAATCTTACGATTGCTGCTAAAGGCGGTGAGACTCTGGTCCGCAAGGACACCTTCGCACTTTTCGTGACTGGCAACAGTAACGGAAGTGGGTCTGATACTGGCGACCACTATGTGGGGCCGCTAGAGCAAGACCTTGCCTTCCTGGATCGATTCCAGATGGTAGAAGTGCCTTACCTCGAAGAAGAAGACGAGATTGATCTCCTAGATCGACTCGGCTCGGGTGTGCCGCGTGATTCGGTCATCGCTAAGATGGTCCGCACGGCAAATGATGTTCGCTCCGCGTTTATACAGGGTGAGTCACCGGTCACGTTCTCCACGAGAACGCTGCTCCGCTGGCTAAGAATGCTTGTGCTTGCGCACGGTCGTTCTTCAGCAATGTATCCCGATGACGCTGATCGCGCTTTGTATGAAGGCTTGAAATACAGCCTTGATCGAGCGCTAGCCCTGCGTATTGGTGATCCTCAGGAACGTCAGTTTCTGTACGACACCATTCAGCGCAACTTTGGTATCGACCCCAGCGGTTCTACTGAGGAGGAGGGTGAGTCATGAGCGAGATCAAAAACCCAATTGAGCACCTGGGCAAGGTAACAGTTGTCTCTTTAGATATCTGCTACACCCCGGGCTTTAAGAAAATACCCCGTAAAGATCTTGAGCGGATGTACGGTGGGCAACTGCCCCCCGAAGAATACATCACGCAGGGTCAAGGCCGTTTGTATCCCCGCTCTGCGGTGAAGGTCTTCGACACTATGCGCGCTCAGGCTCGCCGCATCTGCCGTGATGCGGGCGTTTCGTTTATGGGTGGCTATGCCATCCCGGATGACAAACGCGCTGGGGTAATCGCTGAGCTGGAAGAAGTACGTAGTAAGTACCTTAAAGCCAAGGCAGATTTCATCGCTGATGCGAAAGTGAAATCGAACGAGTGGATTCAGGGAGCACCTGATGAGTGGCAGCCTGTGCTGTCGCAAGTCACGTATACCTCTGAAGACCTCGACCGCAAAATCGGATTCGACTTTGTCGTTTTTCGTATGGATGCGGTCGTGCCTGACAGCGATGAAGAAAGCGATACAACAGCCGGGTTGGAAAGACAGACCCGGGGCATGGCAGACCAACTTCTTTATGAAATTTCTCAAGACGCGAATGATGCGTGGAGGGAGACTCTGAAGGACAAGGATGCCTGCCGCCAGTCTACAGCTGAGCGTGTGCGAAAGCTCTGTGCGAAGCTGCATGATCTGGCCTGGTTGTCACCCAAAGCAAAAAACCTGTCGGACTATGTCAAGCAGGTTCTCGATTCGCTCCCCTCAAAGGGGATGATCGAAGGCAAGGATTTCGTAGCGTTTAGAGGACTCGTCCTTATGCTTGCTGACCCTAACAAGGTCGATGAAGCAGCAGAAGCTATGCAAACCAAGAAGCAGATGAGCGGTTTTGTATTCGGTGCGCCGAAGAAGAAGCCAGCAAGTCAGAGCGCGAAGGGCAATACGGCTATGCCAGTGCCTAAGCAGGAAAAAGCTTCTTCCTTCCCGTCAACCAAATGGTTTTAAGGAGGGATTGTCATGGGTGTGCAATTTTCGCCAAAGACACAGGCGGGCCAACTGGCCCGTCTGAAAGCGCTGCTCAACGCCGACGCGGACAAGAATTATCGCGTACGGTTAGCGGTGAAAAACACGAGCACGGCATGCACTGCCAAGAACCAGGATGGTACTTGGGATGTAATTCTCCCCGCGGCGTTTGACGTCACGGATCCGGAGAATGCCGATATCGTTCTAGGAATGGTTATTCATGAAGATGGCCATCACCTTTTCACTGACACTACGCTGTATGAGAAGGCCATGAATGAGCAACACGGGCATATCCTCGTGAAGCTTCTCAATGCCTTTGATGACATCCAGCAAGAGCACCGCAAACGGGACCACCGACCAGGTGACAGCTTTATGCTGTCGAAGATGTATGACGGACTGGTGAAGTGTGGTTTCTATCGTGTTGGGGGCGAGGCCATCGGTCTTGCCATGATGGCTGCTTTTTACACGGGCCACTACCTAACTAATGGGTATCGTGCTTTTGAGGCACTGGCTAAGGAGCAGAATATGCTCCTACGGTCGGAGCTAGGGGAAACCTTGGCAGAAAAGGTGCTTGATATTGCTCGACAAACGCCGTCGCTAACGTCGACGGCCGATGCACTGCGCCTGGCGAGGAAGCTACTTCAACTTTTGTTGGACGCGCAGCCGAAGCCAGACGATCAGGACGGCAACGATAGTGATGACACGTCGCAAGACGCTCATAACGATTCGGAGCCTGCTGGCAGTGGCGCCTCTGACTCATCTAACGGTGACAGTAGTGACACAACTCCAGACGACGGCAAGGCTGATGAGGACTCATCTTCGGATGAGAAATCGGATTCCACGGCCGCCGGCGACTCTGACGATTCTGATTCGGAATCTGATGATGGCACACAACCTCAAAGCGGAAGCGGAGAGGCTGGTGATGGAGAATCCGGTGACGACTCTTCCGG
>JBFKDP010000268.1:0-5746 GCA_041619575.1 Litorivivens sp. | reverse complement strand
GTTGATGAGTACGGCGGGACGGCGGGTATCGTGACCATGGAAGATGTTATCGAAACCCTGATCGGCATGGAGATTGTCGATGAGATGGATAACGTCGATGATATGCAAAAACTGGCGCGCGAACGCTGGATGCGCCGGGCTCGGCTGATGGGCCTGAACGTTGATGTGGAGGCTGCCACCGAGGTCGCTAGTGAGCCAGCGCCCGCGACAAACCCAGCAGACTGATGATTAGCAGTGCGCTGCCCAGTACCCGCATAAAGAGCGCCGTGTCGGCTCGCAGCATGTAGCTGTGAAAGCGCAGGCCGACAAGGTGGCCGATAAACGCACAGGGCAGCAGCCAAGTGTGGTGGATCAGCTGCAGGTCAACCTCAAAGTAGATAAACGCCGCCATTTTGATGGCAACCAGTACCAGCCACAGTACAAACAGCGTATCTCTTAGCTTTTCCTTTGCAACATGCTGCGCCGCCACGGCAATGATCAGTGGTGCACCGATCAGCGATGTGCCGCTGATGTAACCCCCAAGAATCAGAAACAGCGTGTCCACAATCCGGCTGTTGCTTTTAAAGGGGCGGTTGAAAATGTAAGACAGGGAATAGACCGCTACGATCGTGAAAATCACGCCGCTCATGATCTGCGAAGGTAGCGTCAGCAAGCCGAACACGCCGATCAGCTTTGGAATAATCATAATCAGCAGCAGATAGCGCAGATAGCGCCAGTCCACGGTGCTGCTCTGACGGGTTGCGCCGCGGTTGTTCTGCACGACGGTGATCGAGGCAAATACCAGCAGGTGCACGGAAATCAGGGGCAGGTAGACCAGGGCGTCATTGTGTACCAGCAATAAAAAGGGCAGCGACAATACGGCGCCGCCAAAGCCCAGCCCTGAGCGTACAAAGCCGCTCCAGATAAAGATCAGGCCTATGAGGATGTACTGATAAGGAAGCAGTTGGTCCAAGACGGTATCGCTCGGGGTAATAGTGACAGTGCGGCGCTGGAGGGGAGATGGGCGAAGGAAACCCCAAAGGCTGGGCCTTTTTGGGTTTTACTTCGCCCGACAGGCGTTCTGCCGCGTCAGACGTCTTGTATGAGACGCCTGACTTGAACGCTTATACCAGCAGCGCTGGCAGTTCTTTTTGCAGGCTCATCTTCTGTTTGGTGCCTTCACCGGTCAGCGCGAAGCCCAGCAGTTGGCCGCTGCGATCTCTGAAAGTGGCGACAATGTTGCTGCCGTCTTCATCGATATGCCACTCACCTTCAGCATCACGCGGTGGTGGGTTGACCACAACCGGGCAAGCCGGGGTTTTGATGGTCACGGGCATTGCCGGGTAGCTGACGGGAGTAGCTTCGCCTGCCAGTGTTTTACCCAGTGCACGCGCCTGAGCCATCAGCGGTGCAACGTAAACCAGCACGTGTCCCTCAACTTCAACACAGTCGCCCATCGCGTAAACATTGGCGGCGCTGGTTTCGAGCAGGCGGTTGGTAGTGATACCGCGATTGACGGCGATACCCGCATCAGCGGCGAGCTGAGTGCGCGGACGAACACCGACAGCCGACACGACCAGGTCGCAGTCAATGGTGTCGCCAGTGCTCAGGGTAACGGTCAAGCCCTTCTCGCCAGCCTTGTTCACTTCGGTAACCAGCGGTCCAAAATGAAATTTTGCACCTTTGGCTTCCAGTGCGTGCTGAACAGCGCGTCCAGCGGGCTCGGGCAGAAGTGTCGGCAGGCAGTAGCTCAGTGGATCAACAGCTTCTACCTCAAAGCCGCCATTAAGCAGGTCATTGGTGAATTCGCTGCCAATCAGACCGGCGCCAATAATGCAGATTTTTTTGACGTCGTTCTTTTTGATTGCCGTGCGGTAGTCGTCATAGTCCAGCAGGTCGTTAACGGAGTAAACATACTCCAGTGCATCGCCTTTGATGGGCGGTGTGATGGTGTCTGCCCCCAGCGCGAGTACCAGCTTGCTGTAGTGGATCTGGGTTTCGGCGTCACCCAGCTTGATGGTCTGGTTGGCCGTATCAATAGCCGTGACGTGAGTCATGGTCCAGACGCTGGCTTTTAGCTGCTTACCCATGGTGCCCGCATCGGCCTGAGCCAGATCATCGGCAGTTGTGTTCTTGGTGTAGCCGGTGGACAGCATTGGCTTGGAATAGGAACGGCCGTCGTCATTGGTCACCAGAATCAGCGGTGTTTCCTGATCGTGTTTGCGGAATTCCTTGGCCAGACCATAGCCCGCCAGACCGGTGCCGATAATGACAACCGGAGCTTTCTTTTCATCGGTGGTGGCTTCTTCGTGGTGAGGCACAGCAGCGGGCTCGCTGGATTCGATCAGCTCAAAGTCTTCTTTGCCGACGCCACAATCAGGGCACAGCCAATCTTCGGGTACATCTTCCCACTTGGTACCGGCAGCTATGCCGGAATCCGGGTCGCCTGTTTCTTCGTCGTAAACCCAGCCACAGACGATACATTCCCACTTACTCATTGATTCGCTTCCTCGTAGTCAGTGTGTAGCGCGTGTACGCTTGCAGTTTTTCTGCCAATCGCGCATTCTGCCGCCACTTTTAAAGTGCGCCTCTTATTGCCTGGCAAGTGCTTTGCATGGCCTCGGGCGCCTGCTTGATAGTTTTGCAGTGATTTGGGAGCCGGCTATTGTACGCTGTTCACCGCCTTAGATACCAGTCTGACGAGCCCGCGTGGCGCGAGTTCCGGCGTTTCAACAATGTGGAACTTGCCCCTCGTATACGCCCGTGGTTGCTGGATAAAGGCTCATTGACCGCGCGGCTGGTGGCGGCCAGTGATGGCGATTTCCGGGTTAAAGTTTTGCAACAATCCTGGCAGCGACCTCACCTGAGTGAGCGCCGCTTGCTGGGAATGGCTGACCGCGAAATGGGCATTATCCGTGAAGTCGAACTCATCTGCCGCAGTGAGCCCTGGGTATACGCGCGCAGTGTCATTCCTGCCTCCAGCTTGCAGGGCCGATTGCGTCACCTCAAAAAATTTAATGATTCGGCCTTGGGAGCCCTGCTTTTCAGTGATCCGGGTATGCGACGGGCCGGCTATGAGCTGGCACGGATTGGCGGCGATGCGGCGGCCATTCCGCCGCACTTGCGCAGCGACGACACGCTGTGGGGGCGGCGCTCCTGCTTTTACCTGAGTGATATGCCGCTGATGGTCAGCGAGATTTTCCTGCCGGCCTTTCGTGCCAGCTAATTCGGGTTGCTGTGTTAAGACGTTAGCGCGATCAGACACCCTTGCTATACTGCGAGGCTCATAAGTCATACTGGTATGTGAGATTTCATGGAGCTAAACCAGCGCATTCCCGATTTCGTCAAGCTGATGCGCTTTGACCGCCCGATCGGAACTTATCTGGTGCTCTGGCCGACACTGTGGGCACTTTGGCTGGCGTCGGGTGGGATGCCGTCGCTGTCTATTCTGCTGATCTTTATCCTGGGCACTGTTTTGATGCGCGCTGCTGGCTGCGTGATCAATGATTATGCGGATCGTAATATCGACGGGCATGTCGAGCGCACCAAAGAGCGCCCGCTGGCTACTGGCGCTGTCTCAGAAAAGGAGGCGCTGATTCTGTTTGGTGTTTTGTGTCTGCTGGCTTTTGGTCTGGTTCTGCTCGCCAATCAATTGACGGTTTTATTGGCCTTTGGTGCCGTCGCTCTCGCGGCCTGTTACCCCTTTATGAAGCGTTACACACATTTTCCGCAGCTTGTGCTGGGCATGGCTTTTGCCTGGAGTGTACCGATGAGTTTTGCGGCTGTACAAAACACCGTGCCGCCGGAGAGTTGGCTGATATATTTGGCTGTGGTCATCTGGACCGTGGCCTACGATACGTTTTATGCGATGGTGGATCGCGAGGACGACTTGAAAATCGGAGTGAAATCTACGGCGGTTTACTTTGGCAATGAAGACAGGCTGATCACGGGTATCTTGCAGGCCAGTGTCATTTTTATTCTGGTTATTATGGGTTCGCGTTTTGCTCTGGGTTTTATTTATTTTGTCGGTGTCGCCGGGGCCGCCGGCCTGTTTTTTTACCAGCAAAAACTGATTAAAAATCGCCGTCGGGAAGAGTGCTTTCAGGCTTTTCTCAATAATAACTATGTCGGGATGGTCGTGTTTGCAGGAATCTTCCTGCACTTTGTACAGACAGGCTAGCCGATGACACTCAGCTTTCGCTATATCGATTCCATCGATGAAGTATCACCCAAGCAATGGGACGGAGTGCTGGGCTCGGATTATCCCTTTCTGCGCCACGCATTTCTTGCAGCGCTGGAACGCAGCGGTGCGACAAACCGGAATTCGGGCTGGCAGCCCCGCCACCTCCTGCTTGAAGATAAGGGCACTTTGGTTGGCCATCTCCCGCTTTATCTAAAGTCTCACAGCTACGGCGAATATGTCTTTGACTGGTCCTGGGCTGATGCCTATCGGCGCAATGGTCTGGCCTACTACCCCAAGTTACTCTGTGCAATTCCCTACACGCCAGCGACCGGACCACGTTTGTCGCTCTTGCCTGACTATGAGGCGGCCGACATTCAAACGGGACTTGTTGCAGAGTTGATTGCGCAGAGTGAGTTGCTGGCCTCATCGCTGCATGTGCTCTTTCCTCTGGAGGCAGAGTCAGCACTTTGGTCGCCACTGTCTGAGCGGGTAGGGGCCCAGTACCATTGGTTTAATCGGGGCTATGGCAGCTTTGACGATTTTCTGGACAGTTTCAGCTCGCGCAAACGCAAAAGCCTGCGGCGGGAGCGGCGGCGTGTCGCGGAACAGGGCGTGAGCCTGCGCTGTATTGACGGGACGGCTATTAGTGCGGCGCTGTGGTCTTTTTTCTACCATTGTTACCAAATGACCTACGCTAAGCGAAGCGGCCACGGCGGTTATCTGAATGAAGCGTTTTTTGTCGAGCTGGGACAGAGCATGCCCGAGCAGTTGCTCATGGTTGTGGCGGAGCGCGATGGTTCGCCGATTGCGGCTGCACTAAATTTCAAAGACAAGCAGACACTCTATGGCCGCTATTGGGGTTGTATCGAAGAGGTCGAATGCCTGCATTTTGAAGCCTGCTACTACCAGGGTATTGATTACTGCATAAGCGAGGGTCTGCAGCGCTTCGACCCGGGTGCACAGGGCGAGCACAAGATTCAGCGAGGATTTGAACCAGTGCAAACCCGTTCTCGGCACTGGATAGTGGATGAGCGCTTTCGCCTTGCCATCGACCATTTTTTACAGGAGGAAACGCCTGCCATCGCCGACTATCTGGATGATGCCCGCCGCCTTTTGCCCTTCAAGCAGGCCTGAAAACCCGTTTGAGCCCAATTCCTTGAACCGCGATGGCTTGCCGCTTGTGAGTGCCTGTGCGATTTTGAGTAAGGCCTTTTGGACGTTGAAGAATAATGACTTGGGTATCAGAGTGCGCTACCAGTTTTAGTGAACTATTTTCCCTGCGGCAAAACCTGTTCAAGGACTATCAGGCTTTTGCCGGCGTTTTTGTCGACAATCAATTGCTCGATTCGGAATTGATGAATCTGTGCCATTATCGTGTTGCACAGCTGCATCGCTGCCGGTCTCAAGAGCGCGTTCTTGCAGACAAGCTGGCGCCGAGCAAGCGTTCGGCGCTGGCTCAATGGCATCGCGCGTGCGAATTGTCTGCGCTGGAAAAAGCTGCGCTGCAGTTAACGGAATGCTTTTGTCTGGATACCCACAGTATCAGCGAGGAGATGACCGCAGCCGTTGTGGCGGCAATAGGTG
>JBFKDP010000267.1:0-5791 GCA_041619575.1 Litorivivens sp. | reverse complement strand
GCGTAATTAGCTCTGATTTAAAAAAGCAGGCACTATAATACGTTCGCTTATCCTGCAGTATTCGCCATCCCAGACATATTGATCTTGATAGTGGCCAACAAAATACGGCTGTTCATTCATCGTGGCTACAGGCCCTGTGCGGTCGTGAACTCGGTATAACGTAAGGTACACTATGCCAGTTGCGAGACTTTTATTTTGCCAGTTAATTACAAGATTGGTTTGAATGTGTCTACTTTTCCGGTTTTCGAGGTTCGCCAATTGGCTAAAGTGATTGGCAATGGCCTGTTTTCCGACCAGGCGAATTTCCCCCAGCTGCCATGTGCCCGTGGCGGTAAAGCTTTCTGCCGCCTCTGCCGGGTCGCCCAAATCTATTGCCGATGCGTAGTTGTGAATAGCGGTCTCGCAGGCACTATTTTTAATCGGGAGTTGATTGGTGCAGGCCGACATGGTGACCGCGATTAGCAAGCAAAGGGTTTGGTATGGCTTGGTCATGGATGGTCCTCAACGAACTAAGAGCTTCATTAGTGTTGGCACAGTACTCAAGTCAGGACGTTTGCCGGTAATGAACCGGCGGTAAATGTACGACTCACCCATCCGCACGACGGCAAAAGCGAGCTCTTCAGAAGGGAGCGTTAATGATAGCTTTTCTGCGCGCACCTCCTGGTCTATGAGATCTTTCGCCCATGCTATTACGCGGGGCTGAAATCCGCTGTCTGATTGAGTAAGCAGGCGCACGGCAGCTTCCCCTTCGCGGTCTAGAAATGTATTTAAGGCGGGCTGATGTACAGCAAGGCGAACAAAATTCGTCATAACCTGCGCAACAAAATCGCCGCCGCAGCCATTCGCTGCCTGTTCTGCTGTGGTCATTAGCTCGCGCGCGCCTGCCCATATCACTTCGGTCAGTAGCGCTTCGCGCGACCCCACCCAGCGATAGAGGGTTGCCCGACTTACATCAAGGCTTTCCGCTAGCTGGACCATGTCCAGTCGCTGCCCCTTGGCAAAATATTCGCTAGCCAGTGCGAAAGCCTTTTTCGGGCTCGGTTTTTCGGTGTTGCTTTGAAGTGCGCGCTCCAATGGCGTCTGGTTGCGATTGGCCTTCATCATTTTAGTAATCGTTCCTTTTTCGTTAGGCTGAATCATAGACTAAATATGTATCCTTGACGAGACACTTACATGAAATGTATTATTCTCGGTAATATTAGCTCCTGTGACGGTGTCATTGCTGCCTATGAAGGTTACTCGCCGGCGATTTATACAGACTGGTACTGCCTTTATGGCGGCAGGCTCGGCAGTAGGTTGCTGGACCACCAAATCGCTCCACCGGCAGCAGCCGGCGGGTAGTGCGCTGGGTCAATGGAAGATCGTTGGCGACATTCCGCAATTTCATGTCAGTCCGGCGCTTAGTCGCGGCCAGCGTGAATTTCATATGGTAGGGAATCGCGCGTTACAGCTGCAGGTGGGCACTGACGGAACGGTTGGTGTATATCGGGAGGCTGATGGCCAGCGCTGGCTGTGTTTTGCAGACAAACACGGTGGGTCGGGCGAGTCGCTACTGACGGTAGCCAATGAGCGGTGGGGCAGCAGCGCCGAGCGCTGGCCCGCACAAGCGCGTGGCCAAGTCATTATTGAGCCCACTGGGCTGAGCACCACGTTAGAGTATCGTGGTATCACGTTGCGGCGTACAGTGGTATGCCCGGAGGGTGATGAGTCATGGCTGTTAATTGCGGTCAAACTGATATTGGGTGCGGATTACGCGCCTGTTACGGTAGCCGTGCGTGAGCACTGGCGATTGAACCCTCGGTTTCTGCATCTCTTTGAACCGCCGGAGCGCCGTGGTGAAATCGCGGATACCGTTAGCCATAAATTCGAGGTTGCTGGTGCGAAAGTGAAGGCGACTGAAGATTTTAGTGTCGCGGAAGGCGTGATCGGCCCACCGCAATCGTTGTCGTTAGAAATGCTTGGTCGGGCCGGTGAGCCGGGATTTGATCTAAGTGAATCGGCTCTGTATGTGGATACGTCGGTGGATTTAAAGCCAGGCGTGGCAGTAACGCTATATTTCCGTTTCAACGTGAATGCTATGAACGTTGATGTGATCACAGATCCTGCCCGATTTTTTGATGACAACCAGCGTCGATTGAAATCACGCTTGCCGACCGCTAAGCCTAAGCGTTATCCGGGGCTTGGTCAGGAGCTTCGCTGGCACAGTGCTGCGCTGAGTGGGGGGGCTAATCGGGATAACGTGCTAGGCGGCCACACACTCAATCAAGGATCTGCCTACGCTTTTCTTGCCGGTGGAAATGCGGCGGCGCGAGATCAACTTCAGCATGCTCTACCGCTGGTCTACACCGAGCCGGATCTGGCGTTGTCGGTGCTTCGCAATACCTGCGCCTGGTCTGCACCTGACGGAGACTTGCCCTACGCGCTTACCGGTAATAAATTACCTTTCACTCAGTTGTTTCGACCCTCAGACCAAAACCTGTGGTTGTTGTGGCTGGCTGCTGAATATGGGCTTGCTACGGGGGATCTCGCCGCTTTCCGGCAAATGGTTCCATTTCACCCAGTCTATCGTGCGGGCAGCATCAGTCTTCAAGATCACTTGATACGGCAGTATTGGTTTGTTGTTAACGACGTTGGCGTTGGTGCGCAAGGCCACTTGCGGATTCTAAACGCCGACTGGAATGATCTAGCGCTTGAGGCCCGTGGCGTTGACAAGGAGCAGATGAAGGCTAGCGGCGGGTCTGTGCTCAACTCAGCCATGGCGGCTTGGGTACTGCCGGTATTTGCTGCTCTGCTTGATAATTTGGGTGAGGTTGATACAGCTAACCATGCTCGGGCATTAGCTAGGCAACTGAAGCTCCGCGTTAAGGCATCATGGAACGGTCGCTGGTTTGATCGCGCCTATGCACCAGACGGTACCGCCATTGGACGTGATGAATGCTGGCTGGAAGTACAGCCGTGGGCCATCCTATGTGGCGCTGCGACTACTGCCCAAGCAAATGCTGTATTGGGGTATATTCACGCACACCATCGTAAAGACAGCCCGCTCGGAGCGCGCATAATCTGGCCTCTGCCGGAGTCGCCGTACTCGGGGATGGGCGTGGGTGGCGGTATATGGTACTCCATTAATATGACGCTTGTGTGGGCGGCGGCATCTGTGAACGCCGATCTGGCATGGGATGAATGGTATCGAATGTCGCTGGCCAGTCATGTGCACTACAAACCCAGTGATTGGGCCGGCACCCTGAGTGGTCCCGATGCTTGGAATAGTCCTGAAGCTGCGCGTCCAGGTGAAACCTGGGCCTATCCCTGGTTATCAATGCAGGATTACCCGATAGGCAATATGCACAGCCATTCGCAGCCATTACTGGCTTATCTCCGACTGCAGGGTATTGCGCCCACTGCTCGGGGAAGCGTCACCGTTGGACGTGGCGATTTTCATAGTCAGTTACTTTCGCTAAGTGCAGACGGACATGGACTTTGGCGATCGGAAAATCCGGTTATACTGGAAACAGTGCACGGCTTTATGCAGGGATCGCAGAAGATCCGTTTTTAAGGACTTTAACAATAATAGCTGAACGCAGTCGCACAGGACCTAAAATGAAAACGTTAACACTCAACGTAACAAAACACTCTGCGTTAACCGTAGTATCGCTGACTCTCTTTGGCGGTATGTTACAGGCGCAGTCAGATGATTATCCAAGAGCTGCATCTGGCGCTACAATCGAAGAAGTTTTCGTCACAGCGCGTAAGCGCGAAGAGTCGCTTCAGGAAACCCCGCTGTCGGTTACTGCGTTCTCGGGGCAGGCACTTGAAGGTGCCGGCATCAATAACTTTACGGACCTGCAAAACCACGTGCCTTCACTGGATATTAGTTCGGCCTTCAAGGGCGGGCTGATCACCATTCGCTCTGTTGCACCAACGGGGGGGGGAGGGCCTTGGGCTGAACAGCCCGCAGGTATCTATGTAGACGATGTCTTTCAGGCCCATGGTACATCGCGATTGCTCGATCTCGTTGACATAGAGAGCATACAGGTTCTGCGTGGTCCCCAAGGGACACTGTTTGGTAAAAACACCAGCGCAGGTGCGCTTGTGATTACTACGCAAAAGCCGGCCGCAGAATTTTACGGTGGCGTAAAAGTCAGCGGCGGGCTATACGGCCGTAATGAACTCAAGCTGACAATGAATGCTCCGCTTGTTGAAGACTCGTTATATGGAAAATTTGTCTACAGCCGCTTACGTCAGGATGGATACTACGAAAATCTTGTTGACGGAAAAGAGTTTTATGGTGAGCATCGTGATTCCTTTGGAATGCAGCTGCGTTGGCTGACATCAGAATCCACCACGGTTGATGTGTTGGCAACACGAAGCCGCGATATTGATGTGCCGCGTGCCTCAAGCTGTGAGGTTGTCGATTATGGGCCTGATGAAACCGTGCCAATTATCGGTCTTTTGGTAACACCGGAGCATGTTGAACAGAACTACACTCAGCAGTGCGCTGAGGTAAGCAAACTTCCGTATGACAAAGTCGCCAACTCGCCATACCGTCATAATGACAAAGGTAATGCGCAGGGAAGTTTTGATTTCAGATCGACTTATCTGGCGATCAACGTTCAGCATGAAGGAGAGGCCATCGATTTTCAAAGTGTAACCGCCTACGGCTTGAATGAGCAGTATGATCGCAACGCCTTTGACTCGGACCTTGACGGTACACCGCTGAATGTTGCTTATATCTTTAACCGTAGCACGGTTAAGCAGGATCAGCTTAGCCAGGAGTTCAAGTGGTCGGGTGATTTTGCCAATGAGTCAGTGCAGTGGACGGCGGGCCTATTTGGCATGCACCAGTTTGCAGGTGACGGCAATGTGGAGACCTTGGGAGGCGTTGGTGGAATTCTCGGTGTCCGTCTGTCGGAAGCAGCCGTTGATCCTGCTGCGCTTACCCTAGCGCAGACTGCCGGCCTCGATCCTGACGAGACTATCGTGGTTGTAAATGTTCGCACAGCCAATGTCCCGGAAGTCAGTTCGAGAACCTACGCTGCCTATGGCCAGTTTAGCTGGGACGCAACTGATAGACTGGAGTTTACTGCCGGACTGCGATACAGCTACGAGTGGAAAGAGGCAGGATCGCTGGAGCGTCAGCGCCAATTGACTCCGGGTGAAATCGACAATGGCTTAAACGCTGTTTTGTACGTACCAGCGAATCCGGGTAGCGGCGAATTTTATTTTTCGACGACTAACCCTGTGGTTGCGGGCCCAAGGCCGACGTTTCAGGAACTACCGGGTGCGTTGGGCAACCCAGTGCCAATGCGATTCTCGAATGACGACCAGCAGGAAGACGTTCAGTATAGCCAAGTGACTCCCATGGTTTCTGCAGCGTACCTGATGGGAGACGGTGAACTATTTGAATTTCTAAATGCCTCCATGACGTACTTTACAATCAGCGCGGGCTGGAAAGGAGGAGGGTTGCGCCCGACAACTGATTCGATCATTGCCTTTGACCCAGAAGAGCTGATTAATTACGAGCTTGGCTTCAAGCTGGATATGCTGGGCAATACGCTGCGCATTAATGGCAATTTATTTTTTATGGATTACCGCGACAAGCAGCAATTAGTGGCTATACCAAAACAGGGCGAGGTTCAGGTGGACCAGGTGCTTACCAATGTCGATAAGGTTAGCCTGACCGGAACCGAATGGGAAATATTCTGGAAACCAGACGCACAGTGGGAAATTAATGCCGGATTTTCCTATGTGGATGATGATATTCACGAGTTCTTTGATAGTCGCGTTGAAAATG
>JBFKDP010000266.1:0-5808 GCA_041619575.1 Litorivivens sp. | reverse complement strand
TGCCCCGAAGTAGCGCATCACCCACCAAAATGTAACTATTTCGCGTTATCGGTCACCCGCTTTTTAACCCTGCTCACTCACGACAGATGTATTGAGCAGGACATTTTGGTAGCATCTGCTAAATAAGCAAATCACAATATATCCGCCACAGGGGAATCCACCAATGCGTTTAAGCAAAACAGCGCTGTCTGCTGCTATCGCACTGTCCACAATTGCCGCACCTTCCATCAACGCACAAGAGACCAAGAGCGAGCCGAAAGGCTACATGTTCACGCAAGGTTACTACGTCCAACAGGATGAAGATCGTGCGGTTTTTGACGACGATGGCCAAGGCATCAGGTTTGGCTTTGGCCGCCAGATTCAGGACAACTGGTACTGGGAAACCAACCTCGCCTACGATGTGCTGGAAACGGGTGTCACTGGCTACACTGACTACTACCAGCTCCATCTGGGCTTCGATGCGGTCTACCGCTTTGGCCGAGAGAATGGACCCCGCCCCTACCTGCTGCTCGGTATTGGCGCGGTCCGCGACGATGTATTTCCCTCCCTTGCTGGCAAGCCTGACGAAGATGAAACCAGCTTTTTCAGCAACGTTGGTCTCGGTATCGTTTCATCCGAACTGTTTAATGTTGGCCTGAAACTGCGTTTTGATGCACGTGCGGTTTTCAGCGAGTTCCACGATGGTTACCAGGACGAGCACTACAGCGTCGGCTTCGAACTGCCCTTTGGCGGCACCAAGGTCGTCGAAAAAACCGTCGTCAAAGAAGTGGTGCGCGAGGTACCCGTTGCGCCCGTCGATACGGATGGCGATGGCGTGGTCGATTCTCTGGACCGCTGCGCCAATACACTCAAAGGTGCGCGAGTCGACTCCAAAGGCTGTGCCGAAAAAGCCCAGACCTTCAAACTCGAAGGCGTCAATTTCCGCTCTGGCTCGGATCAACTGACGGGTGACTCCATTGAAAACCTGAGCGACGTTGCCGCATTTCTGAAGTCCCAGCCCGAGTTGCGCGTTGAGCTCGCGGGACATACCGATGCTCAAGGCAGTGCAATCTTCAATATGCAGCTCTCCCAGAAGCGCGCAGACGCGGTAAAAACCTTTCTGGTCAGAGCCGGCATCAATCCTGACAGGCTGCGCGCAGTCGGTTACGGTGAAACCACTCCCGTAGCCACCAATGCGACGCCAGACGGTCGCGCCACCAACCGACGCGTGGAATTCAAGATCTACAAATAAATTAGGCTATTGGGAATGACGACATGACCTTTATCGAAAAGAAAAAGCTGCCCCTGTATATGGCAGCTCTGCTCTCAGTCGCTTTTCTGGCAGGCTGCAACGACGCGGATGATGCAGATGCAACGACGGCTGATCTCCCCGCCGCCGCGGCCCAGCTTGATACCGACAACGACACAATAGTTGACGGCAAAGATAACTGCCCAACCACAGCCAACACCAACCAACAGGATACCGACGGTGATGGTGTCGGCGATGCTTGTGACAACGACATTGACGGTGACGGTCTGCTGAACACAGCCGACAACTGTCCTTCAGTATTTAACCCGGATCAGAAGAATACCGACCCAGCGCAGGATACAACAGAAGGTACGGGGGCACCCACCGGTGACGTCTGCGACAACTTTATCGATCAAGATCAGGACGGCGTCGCCGAACTCAGAAAGGATGCGAATGGCGCTGCACTGCCCAATTGCGGTAAAAACGGTGCGGCTCTACCCAATTGCAATGACAACTGCCCTACCGTAGCCAATACTAACCAGCTCAACTCTGACGGCGACGACTCGGGCGATGCCTGCGAAGACGACGCTGACCAGGACGGTATACTGGATAACGCCTTTGGCGCCAATGCTACCTGTACGGGCGGCAACACCCTCAACTGCAACGATAACTGCATTAACGAACCCAACGCCAATCAGCTCGACGATAACTGGAACAGTATTGGCAATGTCTGTGACGACCTGGTGCATTGTCGGGATCTGGGGGGCGGCGAAAGCAAAGACCTGATTGCCATCGTACTCCCGAATGCCGCCGTGAACGAAGCCTGCAACACCCAGCTTCCCGGCACGTGCACTATTAACAATGCAGATGCCACCATTGACAACGATGCAACAAATTTCGCTGACGTGACCGTGAGCGACCTCGGCGGCCAGCAGAATGCCGTGCTGACCATCTCTGGCTTTGGCACTGTTGGGCCATCGACGCTCCTTGATATCGATAATGACACCGTGCTGGAAGATGGCCGTATCGGCTTCGTTATCGACAATCCGAGCACTGCGCTGAGTGTGGAGCTGCAGAGTGTCGTAGAAGTCAAAACTTCACTTAACGGTACACCAACAGCTGACAACACGAGTGCTGGGAGCGATTTGCAAGTTGATCTACTCACAGCACAAACACTACCCGGCGAAACACCTCGGTCGTTCATCTTTATTTCGCCAATTACCGAAGACTTTAACGAAGTTCACCTGACACTGAAAAGCTCTGCGCTGGCCCTACAACTGTCGCGTAATGTTTTTGGCGCCTGCTACTCCAACGTGTATAAAATTCCGCCTCCCTAATGGCGGTTCTTGACACACACGACCACGGCCACCAAAAGGTGGCCTTTTCCTCATGATTCAACACTTTTTATTCGACGTTCCAGCCCAGGGCCTTCACAGGATCACAGCAGAGGTCAGCGCGCTCGTCCGAAGCAGCAATATCAAGGAGGGTCTTTGCACCCTCTTTATCCAGCACACCTCGGCCAGCCTTTTGATTCAGGAAAATTACGACCCGTCGGCCCAGCGAGACCTGGAAGCTTGGTTAAATCGACTGGTGCCCGAGAACGACCCCCTCTATACCCATACCCTGGAAGGGCCGGACGATATGCCCGCTCATATCAAGGCCGCCTTAACCGCCAGCAGCCTATCGATTCCGATTCTGAACGGCAAGCTGGCACTGGGGCAATGGCAAGGCATTTACCTATGGGAGCATCGTCGCCAAGCTGCGCAGCGCCGAATTATCGCTCATATCGGTGAATAAGCTCCACACAATGCAATCGCATTGAACTGTTCAGCCTAAATTCAGTCTTAAGGCGCATACTTGGACAATCACAAGGCATTCGGCCTGTGATAAGCTTTTGGGCGCCATTTTCGGCCCCTATAACAAGACAGGAAATTGACAATGCAACGACTGATTGCCCTGCTGTTCGCCAGCCTCCTTCCGCTCTCCGCTCTAGCGATCAACCTCGGCGAGCCTCTGCCCGAACTCCAGATAGATGAGAAAGGCGAACTAATTCTCAAAGGTAAAGATGATGTGGGCTTTCAGGCGTGGAGCAGCGCTAAGCTGGACACTCAAGGCGCAGTGCAGATTGTGCAGTATATGGCTGCGCGCCCCTCGGCTGAAAAGCAGATTCGTCCTTTTACTGACAAGCTTGAAGAAACCGCCTATCCGGTTGAGCTTCACCATGTGACCACCGTCGTCAATTTGGACGATGTGACTTTCGGCATGTCGGGCTTTGCACTGTCCGAGCTGGAGAAAAACAAACGCCAGTACCCGATGTCCACACTCGTCGGCGACTGGAATGGCAAAGGTCTGAAGCTTTGGGACTTCAGTCCTAAAAGCTCAGCGTTGGTTATCCTTGATGCACAGGGCAAGGTCATCTTCGTCAAAGATGGCAAGCTGGACAAAGACGAAGTGGATCAAGCAATCGCGCTGATCGGAAAAGAAGTGGAGAAGCGTCAGAACGCACTGGCAACCAATCCATAAACCTGCTGCCACAAACCCGCCACACTGGCGGGTTTGTCAGGCTCAACAGGCAACCTCTATATCTTCTGACTACGCTTTCTGAGCGGCATAGTTTTCGGTATACAGCCGAAACTTCTTGAACATCTTTCGTATAAACCACCCCATAACTGGGCTGAATAGCGGCAGTACAAAGCGGCTGGCGCCCTTGGGTGCCATAGCCATGCGCCAGCTTACCTTGCAGGTACCGTCACCCAAATCCTCCACCTGATAGTCTTCAGCGAAGGATTCGATATTGTCCTTGGCGACATGGGTAAAACAAAAGGCCATACGCTTACCCGGCTCCCAGGCAATAAACTCTTCCCAGCCAATCATCCCCCCCGACATACTCACGGTTCGCGTAGTGCCCAACTTGAAAGGCTTTGGCGACGTCCATTCAACATTTTGAATGGGATCTGCCCACACCGTCCACGCATGCGCGTCTTCGAAAACCTCAAAAATCTGCTCCGGAGTCGCCTTGACGACTTCGGTCGCCGGGAAGCAGAACGGGGCATGGTCAAAGAAGTCCATACCGACGGGTGTGCAGGGAAAGCGTGTTTCCATGGAGATATCCTGTGTTTAAAGAATTAGATGGCCAAAATTTAATACGCGAAACAATCTACCACCGGCCAGTTTCACTTTACAAGCGTATAGTTATTTCCGACCATATCGCCCTCATTCATAAGGTGCTCGCAAAGTGGATAATTTTAAAGACAAAGTCGCTGTAATAACTGGCGCAGCTAGCGGCATAGGGCTGGAGCTCGCCAGAGCATTTGCCTACCAGGGTACCAAACTGGTGCTGGCTGACATCGAAGCTGATGCGCTGGCTGCTGCCGCTGCCGAGCTTGAAGCCCGGACAGATACCGCTCATCAAGTGTGCGACGTGAGTCAGGCTGAAAGCGTCGAAGCCCTCGCGAATTTTGCAGAAGAGCGTTTTGGCGCTGTACACATTGTCTGCAACAATGCCGGTGTCTTTGCTGGCGGCCATTTGTGGGAAGCGACCTTAGAAGACTATCAATGGCTCATGAACGTCAACGTCTGGGGTGTCATTCACGGCATACGCAGTTTTGTCCCCCGCCTGGCCAAGCACGGTGAAGCCGCCCATATACTGAACACCGCCTCCATGGCCGCAGTGACCAGCATGCCCTTTTCCGGCATCTACAACATGAGCAAGCATGCCGTACTGGCATTGAGTGAATCGCTCTACCACGAGCTGAGTTTCACCTATCCTCAAATCGGCGTCAGCTGCCTGTGCCCGGAGCTGTTTAATACCGGTATCGCCGATGCTGCCCGCAACCGACCGCAGGCGCTGGCAAAAGTCAACCCCAGCGATAGCCGTGACGCGGCTCATCAAGCCATCAATGAGGGCGTCAAAGCCGGCAAAGACCCCAAAGAGGTCGCCGAACGCGCCTTACAGGCAATCTTGAACAATCAGTTCTACATTCTCTCAGAGGATGCTTGGCGCAAAACGGCCAATACCCGTTTGGAAGACGTCCGCTTGGCGCGCAACCCGACTTTTGACCCGCCTATTGAGCAGGGCTAAATTATCTCAGCAAAGCATGGTGGCTAGCGCCACCCGACATCACAAGGCACCTAATACATGAGCGACAAGACGACAACGCAAACATACGATTACATTATCGTCGGCGCAGGCTCCGCCGGCTGTGCGCTGGCCAATCGACTCAGTCGGGAGGCGAGCCGTAGCGTACTCCTGCTGGAAGCAGGGGGTAAAGACAGTAATCCTATGGTCCACATTCCCTTGGGTTTCGCCTTTACCATGAAGGACCCTAAAACTAGCTGGGGCTATAAAACCGAGCCGGAACCTAATATGAACGACCGTGAGCTGGACTGGCCTCGCGGCAAATTACTCGGCGGCTCCAGCTCCATCAATGGCATGGTCTATATCCGCGGTCAAAAGCAGGACTACGACGAGTGGGCCGCGCAAGGTAATCGCGGCTGGTCCTACGATGAGCTCCTACCCTACTTCCGCCGCTCAGAACACAATGTGCGTGGTGCCAGTCACTACCACGGTATCGGTGGCC
>JBFKDP010000265.1:0-5822 GCA_041619575.1 Litorivivens sp. | reverse complement strand
TCGTAGGCACTGTAGGCGATATCAGCGGGTAGCATGCGATACAGCAGGTCGGGGAACATCCCAATGCCCACGCACAGGATGGCCGCTAAACTCATGGCAACCAGCATATTAACCGGTGGTTCCTTGGCGCGAATACCGGAGTCGTGTGCAAAAAAGGCAAAGTAGGGAATCTTGATCCCTGCGTGGTGGAACACACCGGCAGAGGCAAACAGCAGCATTAGCCAGACCCAGTTGTAGTCGTTCTCCAGGGCCGCACTCATCACCATTGATTTGCTGACGAAGCCGCTAAACAAGGGGAAGGCCGAAATTGAGGCTGCGCCGATAATGCATAAAATCGTGGTTTTGGGCATGGTTTTATACAGGCCGCCAAGATCGGAGCCGTTAATGCGGCCGGTGACGTGCAGCACCGCGCCCATGGACATAAACAGCAGGCCTTTAAAGATTACGTCGTTAAAGGCATGGGCAACAGCGCCGTTGATGGCAAGAGCTGTGCCGATGCCGATACCCACAACCATAAAGCCCAGCTGGTTGATCAGGCTATAGGCGAGTACGCGGCGCAGGTCATTTTCGATAACGGCGTAGAAGATTGGAAAGCAGGTCATGGCCGCGCCGATGTAAACCAACAGCTCGGTACCGGGGTAGGCCCTGGCCATGGCGTAGATCGCCACCTTGGTGGTGAAGGCGCTGAGAAATACGGTTCCGGTCGGGGTTGATTCGGGGTAGGCGTCCGTCAACCAGCTGTGCATCAAAGGGAATGCACACTTGATACCGAATGCAATGAATATTAGCCAGCCGTGTAAGCCTTCAAGACCGATGTATTGAAATTCCAGCGAATCGTGATGCTGGCTGTAGAGTACGAGGCCGGCCAGCAGCAACAGTCCTGAGCAAACCTGAATGAGCAGATAGCGCATGCCGGCGTGATAGGCGCGCGCGCTGCGCCGCGCCCAGATCAGGAATACCGAGCTAAGTGCCAGCATTTCCCAAAATAGAAACAGGGTCAGCAAATCACCGGCAAAGACCGCACCGAGGGCGCTACCGGCATAGAGCAAACTCGTTACCTGCTGCAAACGGTCTTTGACATGCAGTGAGTAAACTATCGCGATAAACGCAGCAATATGAAAAAGGTAGCCGAACAAAATGCTGAGGCGGTCACTGCGATAGACATTCAGCTCAAAGCCTGCCAGCGTCGTCGATAGTGTCAGGCCGTCGTCGAGCAACCAGAGGTTGAGGGCGCCGAGGAGTGGCGTCACAACCATAATGGCCGCGCCCAGCTTGCCTCTCAGCGCGAATACGAGTACGGCGGCGGCGTAGAATAAGACGAAGGGAGGTAATTCGATCATTTGTCCACCCGGGTTGATTCTGAGCTATCGTCGGACTCGAGCGCTCGCTCGTAGTAGTCCTCATCGCGCATGAGAAAGGTGCGCATCCATTTGGCAATCAGTACGAGCACAACACAGCCGACAAATCCGTAAAGCGGATAAAAGGCAGGCAAATTTTCCCAGGGGTGGTAGGTGTGCCGGTGAATGACAAAGTCCAGCACCAGCAACAGCACGCACAAAGCATAGAAAACCTTCAGGCAGCGCTGCACATTCTCGGGTTTGTCAAAAAAATGTGTTTTCTCGATTGTCATAAGCGGGAGCCAACCAGTGTTGCCAGATTCATGAAAATCTCCGGCCAGAAAAACAAAGCGATACAGGCCAAACCAGTGAATGCAATTGCCAGCAGCGAAGGCAGGGGCGCTTCTTTGATAGCGAGAACAGATTCGGATTGTTTGACGGGTAAGAAAGCGCGTACGGCAATCGGTAGCAAGTAAACAATGTTGAGTAATGAGCTGAGCAGCAGAACCACCATCAATACCAGTTGGTCTCTCTCCAGTGTGCCCACCAACAAGTACCATTTACTCCACATGCCGCCGGTAGGTGGCAAACCAATTATGCTGAGGCTGCCGATAAAAAAGGCCGTCATGGTGATCGGCATTTTCCAGCCCAGGCCGCGCATTTGGCTGACCTCGGTTTTGTGGCTGGCGACCATGATTGCACCAGCGCAGAAAAACAGGGTGATTTTGCCGAAGGCGTGCATGGCAATATGCAGTGCGCTGCCGCTGACACTGGCGCTCGTCGCCAGCAGGGCGCCGAGACTGATATAGCCCAGTTGACTGACGGTGGAGTAGGCCAGGCGCGCTTTCAGGTTATCTTTACGCATGGCGATGAGTGACGCCGCGAGAATACCGAAGGCTACGAGGTAGAGTAAGTATTCGGTTACGGGCAAACTGCCCACCGTGTCGGCACCGAATATAAACAGGCAGACTTTGAGCAAAGAAAATACGCCCGCTTTGACCACCGCTACCGCATGCAGCAACGCGCTCACCGGGGTTGGCGCGACCATAGCGGCCGGTAACCAGCGGTGGAAGGGCATAACCGCTGCTTTGCCGATACCGAATACAAACAGTGCGAGCAAGGCGGACAGGGCGATGGGTGAAACCTCGTCACCAAAGACCCCGCCGTCGGTAAAGCTGAGCGTGCCTGCGTACAGCCAAGTACCAATCATGGCGGGGATAAAGAATACGATCGAGGTGCCGAGCAGAACCCGCAGGTAGTGCCATGACCCGGCAAGCGCTTTGGGTGTGCCCGCGTGACTGACCAGGGGATAAGTCGAAAGCGTGACAATTTCGTAGAAAATAAACAGGGTAAACAGGTTTTCTGCGAAGGCGATGCCCATTACCCCGGCAATCGCGAGTGCGAAAAACAGATAAAAGCGGGTCTGATTTTCCTCGTGGTGGGCGCGCATATAGCCGATGGCGTAAAGCGTTGTCACAGGCCACAGCACGCTGGCGACCAGCGCGAACAGCATACCCAGCGGCTGCAAGGCAAAACTGATGCTCAAGCCGGGCACGATCTCCAAACCGGCGACCTCGGTGCCCGATGTTGCACCGCCGTTGAGATACAGGCTGCCCACGAGGAACAACAATATTGCACCAGCTGTGAGCGAGACGGCTTCGCGCAAGTTGGGGTGCTGGCGACACAGCAGTATGCCGGCACCGGCCAGAACGGGTACGAGCAGCGTGCTCAGCATCATAGTCGCGGGTGAAAACATCATAGCGCGCCCCCGGTCAAGAACGCGGCCGCAGCGGCGCTGCCTTCAATGGTCAATCGGGTATCGATGCCGAAATAGAGGTTGGCGATTACCAGAATCCACAGCGGTATCAATAGCGCCATGGGGGCTTCGCGGGCCGGCTCGGTGGCATCGCTGCGCTCGAAATAGGCCACTTCAACAATCTTCCAGAGATAGAACAATGCGAGGAAGGAGGCAATCAATACCAGCGCAGCGACAGGCCACAGGCCCGCTTCCAGTGCCGCCAGAACCAGATACCATTTACTGATAAAACCAACGGTCAGGGGCACGCCGATCAGACTCAATGCGCCGATAAGCAGACCAGCCATGGTAAAGGGCATGGTGTGACCCAGACCCCGGAAATCGGCGAGTTTGCTACTACCAACGCGATAGACGATGGCGGCAAGGGCGATAAAGAGTGCGGCTTTCATGAGTGCGTGATTGAACAAATGCAGCAATGAGGCCTGCAGGCCAGTGGCGTTGCCCAGGCCGACCCCTACCACGAGGTAGCCAATTTGAGCGATACTCGAAAACGCAAAAATACGTTTTACGTCTTGCTGTCGCATGGCGACCAGTGAAGCAATAAGGGCGGCGCTGACACCCAGCACCAGAAATACGGTATCCACCGGCAGCAGTGCTGTTGCGGCGGCGGTGCCAAATATTCCGAAGTAGACGCGAATCAGAAGGTAGAGCGAGACCTTGGTTGCTGTTCCCGCCAGCATGGCTGCAGCGATGGAGGGTGCAAAAGTGTAGGCATTGGGCAGCCAGCCGTGCAGGGGAAATAGTGCAAGCTTCAGGCCAATACCCACGACAATAAAGCCGAATGCGACGGCCACCAACTGGCGCTCCTCAACGGATGGCAAACGCATAGAGAGATCTGCCATATTCAAGGTGCCGGTCAGGCTGTAGAGAATACCGATGCCGATCAGGAAGAAGGTTGCGCCGACCGTGCCGACAATCAGGTATTGAAAGGCGGCCCACAGGGCCTGTCGCTCGCGACCCATTGCGATCAGTGCATAGGTTGCCAGTGAAGAAATTTCCAGGAATACAAACACGTTGAACACATCGCCGCTGGCGACAATACCCAGCAGGCCTGCGAAGCAAAGCAGGTACAACACGTAGAATACGGTTTGTTGCCCGGTGGGTAATTCACGACTGATACTTGTCTGCGCACCCACAATGACGACTGAGGCGATGGCGCTCACCAGTAGCAGTACAAAGGCTGACAGGTAGTCGGCTCGGAATTCGATCCCCCAGGGAGCGCTCCAACCGCCGATTTCATAGCTGACCGGACCGTTCGTATGAACGTCGATCAGTAGCAAAGTACTGAGTAGCAGCGAAATAAAGCAGGCCAATGCACTGAAGAGTCAGGCGCTTTTTGAGCGCTCGAAAATCAGGCTGGTCGGTGCTGCCAGCATGGGTACAACAACAATGAGAATAACAAGATGCTCTAGCACGACTGATCCAATCCGCGAATAGTGTCGTCCTCGATGGTGCCGTAAGCTTTCTTGATCCGCACCACCAATGCCAGACCCAGCGATGTGGTGGCAATTCCAACGACGATGGCCGTCAGAATCAACACATGCGGCAAGGGGTTGGAGTAGACGCTTGTTGGCTCGTAGACAATGGGTGCAGTGCCGCCGGTTACTTTCGCCACACTAATGTAGAAAATAAACACCGAGCTTTGAAAAATATTCAGCCCCATCAGTTTTTTGATCAGGTTTCCCTGTGTCATGACGCAATACAGGCCAATCATCATCAGAACGACGACAAACCAGTAGTTGTAGTGGTCCATGATCATTGTTCGGAGTCTCCATTTGACTGTGTCACCAGAGAAAAGGAAAAGAATACAAGCACCATGGCTGCTGCAACGGTGATGCCTACTCCCAACTCAATCACGATGATGCCCAGATGTTGGCTAGCGATCGGGTCGTCGGCGAGGACGGAATAATCGAGGAAACTGCCACCGGATAACAGACTGACAATGCCGACGCTGCCGTAGAGCAATACCCCCAGCGAAGCCAGCACACGCAGCAAGGGAAGCGGTATTACCCTCACGGCGTTTTGCAATCCGTACAACATTGAGTAAAGAATAAGTGCGGCAGCAAAAATGACACCGGCCTGAAAGCCCCCACCAGGCCCATAATCACCGTGAAATTGCACGTAAAGCGCGAAAAGAAGGATCAAGGGGATCAGCATCTTGCCAACGATGCGCAGCACCATATGGTCAGGCATTCCGGGGTTGGCTCGCGGCGTTTTGCTTTCAGAGTGCTGCTGGACACCTATCAAAATCGCCATGGCGCCAATCGCAGCGGTAAAAATTACCAGAACCTCGCCGAGTGTATCGAAGCCGCGATAGGAGGCGAGCACGCTGGTGACCATATTGGGAATACCGATTTCTTTGGGGGACTCCTCGATGTAGCGAAGCGCAACATGTGTTTGGGCGGGCGCATCGGCGGACCCGAAAGGCGGCATTTCCAGCTCGGCGAACAACAGGGTTGCAGCAGTCAATAGGGCAAGCAACAACGGCAGAATGTAGTGTTTCGGGCTGTCACTCTGATAGCGCCCCACGTAGGCGAGCACCACCAGCATCAACAAGGGGAAGACTCCCGCACCAACCGCTGCTTCGGTAAACGCGACATCGACGGCGTCCATCGCCACAAAAAAACTGGCTGAGAGCAAACCGAAAATACCGGATAGCATAACGGCAG
>JBFKDP010000264.1:0-5829 GCA_041619575.1 Litorivivens sp. | reverse complement strand
TCGAAGGCGTATGATCGTGCTTCAGTCATGAGAATCCTCCTTCAACAATCCTGCTGCGTGTCGGGCTGCAAGGTAAGCAAATGTCATTGCTGGTCCGATGGTGGAGCCTGCGCCCGGGTAACTATCGCCCATCACCGCACCCGAACAATTTCCGCAGGCATACAAGCCGGGAATAGTCTCGCCTGCTGTATTCACTACACAGCCGTGCTCATCGGTTTTTAGTCCGCCCTTGGTGCCAAGATCCCCCGGGTACACTTTCAGAGCGTAAAACGGGGGTTTAACAATCGGGGCCAGGCTGGGGTTGGGCTTGATGGCCGCATCGCCATAGTAGCGATCGATGGCTTTTTCACCGCGGTTAAAGTCAGGGTCTTCGCCTTTTGCCGCAAAAAGATTGTGGCGCTCGATAGTCGCTTGTAACTGCGCGCCATCAATCTCCATTAGCTCCGCAAGTTCAGCGAGGGTGTCAGCTTTACACAGGAAGCCACTACTGAACCAATCTGCCGGGAGCTGCGTATCGCCTTGTACCTTGCCAGGCGTGACAGGCCCCATCAAGTATTCACGCCGCGCACGGGCGTCAAACACCATATGGCAGGGAACCGAGTCCACGCCGTTACGGTGATTCGCCCACAGCGCCTTGATGACATCCTCATAGGGTGCGGCTTCATTACAAAAACGTTTGCCAGCGCCATCAACAAAAACCGAACCCGGCAGGGATTTGCCCGAAATCAACGCCAGCACTGAGCCGTCAGGAAACTTCACTGACGGTGTCCACCAGGCGCTGCCCATAAAGGCAAGATCGGCGCCAACGGCCTGCCCCATACAAATAGCGTCACCAACATTGCCCGGTGCATCGCTACTGAAGGTTTCTCCCGTAGGTAATTGGCCGTATTGTTGGCGCAGTTCGACATTCTGGCCCATTCCGCCAGCAGCGAACAATACGCCGCGCCGCGCCTTAATGTGCTTGATCTTCCCCTGGTGGTGTACCTCAACACCGATGACGCGGCCATTGTCAGTCAACAAGTTCCGGGCGCTCGCGTTCAACCACAAAGGTATATTGTGACGCAGTAAAGCCCGACGCAGCCGTACCACCAGTGCCCGACCCAGCGTTTGACGGTTGTCTGGCAGCCCACGCAAGCGGCTAGGAATATCCAGATAAAACGCTAGCATATTGCGCAGCATGTACCACTTGCCTTTCAGGGTCATATCCATGACTTCGCGACTTTCTTTTACTGTGATTGCGAAGCGCATAAAGCCGGACTTCAGAAAATCCGGGAAGCGCTGATCCCTGGCGTGTATACCGATGCTGCGGCGGCTAATGGGTGTCGGTTCCATCGAACGACCGCCCGGCTTCGAGCCCGGTGCATCAGGGTAGTAGTCTGAGTATTGCAGCGCAGCATCAAAAGGAAGGTCGGCATGCTGCTCCATGAAAGCAAGCATTTCAGGTCCGCGCCGAATAAAGCTTTTCAACTTGCGTTCCGGTACATCTGGCCCGACAACAGCTTTCAGGTAGGTAAGCGCTTCCTCCTCGCTGTCATCAATCCTGCCGCGCTTCATTGAGGGGTTATTCGGAATCCACACCACGCCGCCTGACAGGGCGGTGGTTCCACCAAACTGCTCCGTTTTTTCCAGAACGAGCGTTTCCAGACCGCTGCCGGCCGCAGCTACCGCACCTGCCATGCCGCCGGCACCACTACCCACGATAAGAAAGTCGGTTTCAAGATCCCAGTGGTCTGGAGTAACTGACATGAGCTATACGTATCTCAATGGCTGAAGTGTCCACAGAGCATAGCAACCATAGCGTTACCGGGAATTACAGCTGTGTCATTTTGGTGCAGGGTTTACGGCAATAACCAGGCATAGCCCAAAAACCCGCCATGATGGCGGGCTTATTCAGGTTCTAGGAGTCTATCTTTACTGACAACTGGACAGATCTAATTCCAAATGGACAAAGCGCCTTGCTATTTGTCAGAAGAATCAAGCAGTGGAAGCGCTATTCTACCGTAACGGATTTCGCGAGATTGCGTGGCTGATCCACATCTGTACCTTTGAAGACTGCCACATGGTAAGACAGTAGCTGCAGTGGAATGGTGTACAGAATCGGCGAGATGACTTCATCGCTGTGGGGCACCTGAACGACCGTTAATCCCGGCTCGTTCTTAAAGCCAGCGTCACGGTCTGCGAATACAAAGAGCTCACCGCCACGGGCCTGCACTTCCTCAAGGTTGGATTTCAGTTTTTCCAACAACTCGTTGTTGGGGGCAACGGCAACGACGGGCATATCTTCGTCCACCAGCGCCAATGGGCCATGTTTCAGCTCGCCCGCCGGATAGCTCTCAGCGTGAATATAGGAGATTTCCTTGAGCTTGAGCGCGCCTTCCATTGCAATTGGCCATTGCACTCCACGACCCAGGAAAAGGGCATTGTGTTTGTCAGCAAAAGCCTCAGCCACAAGCGCTATTTCAGCATCGAGGCTTAAAGCCGCATTGATGGTTTCCGGCAGGACGTGTAACGCTTTAACGATACTGGCTTCAAGATTGTTGTCGATTGCATTGCGGCGACCCAGAGCAACGGTCAACAAGAGCAATGCCGTCAGCTGGGTGGTGAATGCCTTTGTGGAAGCAACTCCTATTTCCGGGCCAGCTTCGGTCATCATCGCCAGATCAGATTCACGCACCAGTGAGCTTTGCGCAACATTACAGATAGTCAGTGTTGCCGCGTAATCCAGTTCTTTCGCCAATCGCAGGGCGGCGAGCGTGTCGGCGGTTTCGCCAGACTGCGAAATGGTAACAAGCAACGTACCGGGGCTGACCACAAATTTACGGTAGCGGAACTCACTCGCTACCTCTACTCTGCAAGGCAGCCCAGCAATGCCTTCTATCCAGTATTTGGCCACCATGCCCGAATGATAGCTGGTACCGCAGGCAACGATCTGGACGCTGCTAACCTTATCAAATATCTCGGTGGCTTCACTGCCAAAGGACTGCTCAAGGATGTGGTCCTTACCCAGTCGCCCCTGGAGCGTGTTCTTGATAACCGCCGGCTGCTCATAAATTTCCTTGAGCATAAAGTGGCGATAATCACCCTTATCCGCGGAATCTGCTTTTCCGGTTATGCGCTCAACTTCACGTGAGACAGTGTCGCCCTCGGCATTCCAGATCTGGTAACCCGAGGTGGTGATTTCGGCAATATCGCCTTCTTCCAGATACACAAAACGGTCGGTAACCTGACGCAATGCCAGTTGATCGGAAGCCAGAAAATTTTCACCAAAGCCCAGTCCAAGAACGAGTGGGCTGCCGCTACGTGCGCAAACAATACGCTGAGGTTCGTCGGCGTGAATAACAGCCAAACCGTATGCGCCATCCAGCTCTGGAATTGCTGCCTTTACCGCAGCCATCAGGTCGTGCCCATCCTGCATTATTTCGGCAATCAAATGCGCAATGGTTTCGGTATCGGTTTCAGAGACGAAAGTGTAACCCTTGGCAGTCAGACGCTCGCGCAACTCGGCATGGTTTTCGATAATGCCGTTATGAACAACCGCTAGTTTGTCGCCAGAAAAGTGGGGGTGGGCGTTCTTTTCTGTCGGTTTACCGTGTGTCGCCCACCGGGTATGGGCAATGCCTGTTGTACCGCTGATACCGCTCGCCAGTGCCTCTTCCAAAGCGGCTACTTTACCAACTCGTTTACAGGTGTTCAGGCCATTGTCTGCTATCAAGGCCACGCCGGCGGAATCGTAACCACGATATTCCAGGCGCTTTAAGCCTTCCAGCAAGATGCCGCTGATATTACGATCGGCGACAGCGCCTACAATTCCACACATGTATTATTCCCCAGCTTTGTTTATTGTTTACTTGGCCGCTTCCAGCCATTGATGTTGCGTTGCTTGCCGCGCGCAACAGCCAGCTCCTCGTCAGCCACATTGCGGGTAATCGTAGAGCCGGCGCCAACGGTCGCATCTTTACCGACAGTTACCGGCGCGACCAGCGAGGTATTGGAGCCAATAAATGCGCCATCACCAATAATGGTTTTCGATTTATTCACACCGTCATAATTGCAGGTAATTGTACCCGCGCCAACGTTAACGTTTTCGCCAATTTCGCTGTCGCCAATATAGCTAAGATGGTTGACCTTGCTGCCTTTACCCAGCACCGCCTTTTTGGTTTCCACAAAGTTACCGATCTTGGCCTTGGCCGACAGCACCGTGCCGGGTCGAAGCCGGGCAAATGGCCCTATATCGCAATGCTCGCCAACGGTCGCATTTTCCAGAACAGAGTTGGCTTTGATGATGCTGCCATCACCCACTGTGCTATTGGTAATCACACAGTTGGGACCAATAACAACTGCAGAGCCAATCTCACATTGGCCTTCAAAAACACAATTGACATCAATACTACTGTCCTGACCGACTACCAATTCACCTCGAATATCAATGCGCCCGGCATCAGCCAGTGTTACACCGGCCGCCATAATTTCTTTGGCTCTGCAGTGCTGATAGTAGCGCTCCAATTCGTTTAACTGGGCTCTGTCATTCACACCCTGAACTTCCCAGACGCTGTCAGGTTGAACTACCTCAATGGCGACATCATCGGCTACAGCCATCGCAATAATATCTGTCAGGTAATATTCGCCCTGAGCATTATCGCTACTCAGCGCCGGTAGCCATCTATTCAAGTGTTTTGCGCTAACAGCCATAATCCCGGTGTTAACTTCCTGAATAGCCAGCTGTGCGGAATTCGCGTCCTTCTGCTCGACAATGGCAACGACCTTGTCGTGCTCACGGACAATGCGTCCGTAGCCGCTAGGGTCTGTCAATTGTGTCGTGAGCAGCGCCATACGGTTAGCGCCACATTTAGCCGTGAGCTCGTGCAGGGTATCTGGAGAAATCAGTGGCACGTCGCCGTATAGGATCAGCACAATGCTGTCGCTGTCCAGCACGGGCAAAGCCTGCTGCACTGCGTGTCCAGTCCCTTTTTGTTCGCGCTGTTCAACCCAGGACAGATTGTCGCCGTCAAAGGCAGATTTGACCGCCTCTGCGCCATGGCCAACAACAACGTGAACAGCCGTAGCGTGAATAGTGCGAGCAGCGTCAATCACGTGGCCCAGCATGGGCTTGCCCGCGATAGGGTGCATCACTTTAGGCAGGGAGGAACGCATTCGAGTGCCTTTACCCGCAGCCAAGACTATAACTTCAGTGTTCACCACAAATCCTGTTTATCCGTCTTTTTTTGAATGGTATCTGAAACCAAAAAGGGTAGCTATAAGCTACCCTTTTATTGGTACAGTTGAGCGCAAACGTTCCGCGATCTGCAACTAATTACTTTTTAAGATTTTTGCGAATCTGCTGCAATGTGCGCATTTGTGCCGAAGCGGCAGCCAGTTGTGCGGCGGCACGCGAGTAGTCAATTTCTCCACTCTGGTTGGTCATCGCATGGGCTGCAGCTTTCTGGGCTTCAGCAGCAGCGGCTTCATCCAGGTCGCCAGCACGTACAGCGGTATCCGCGAGGATGCTGATGGTGCCTTTCTGCACTTCCAGATAACCGCCTGAAACGTAGAAAATTTCCTCTTCGCCGCCATCCCTGATGACACGAACCGGGCCGGGCTCCAACGCAGTCAGCAGAGGTGCGTGACCGTAGCTAACACCCAGATCACCGAGTGTGCCGTGCGCCACAACCATCCTGGCCAGCCCGGAGAAGATCTCTTCTTCGGAACTTACGATGTCGCAATGTATGGTCATAGCCATGTTCTAACCTCGTTGCTAGTGAACGCCCCGACAATCATCGGGGCACCCATACCTACGCTAAAGACCCTTACAGGCTCTTCGCTTTCTCGATA
>JBFKDP010000263.1:0-5856 GCA_041619575.1 Litorivivens sp. | reverse complement strand
CCTGATCGATATACGCAGCACCAATGCGACCGCCGTAGATCTGCTCATTGATATCGACCAAGGTTAATCTACGCTCACGCTCTTCGTGTGTGTAACGACCACCCATTGTCAGTTGCACGGTATCCGTGATGCTCCAGGTAAATTGGGAGAACACCGCCCAACTGGTATTTTCCAGAGAGCTAAAGCCGCCAAACAGTGTCGTTAGCGGAAAAACAAAACCCTCACCGAGCGATGGCAGCCCAGGAATCAGGGCATCAGTCACAGTTGACGGATCGATACCAGCCAGCCCTTTAGGTCCAATCACCTGGGCAAAAGGATTATCGTCTATGCGTTCAAGTGACGCGAAAGCTCCGAAGGTATAGCTGACACGATCGTCGAAGGCGGCACCGACAATCTGAAACTCCTGACTGAATTGGTCCCTTGTCTCATCACGGGTAGGCTTACCGTCGGCGGCAAGCACGTCGTTCAAAGCGCGCGTGCCGTTATTAATAATATGGGAATCTGTGCCATCCTGGTCATCATTGCGCTCGATGTCGTACTGATGGCTCCAGCCTGTGATGCTTTTTATTTCATAGTCGAAAAAATCCCAGTTCAGCGTCAGCGCCAACATTGTGCTCGTCATGGCAACGACACTGTCATCAGAATTGATCGACACTTTATGATCGTCAGACAGCGCTTCACTGGCCGCACAAGAATCGCTAAAAGCCGGCCGACCGGGATAGTGTAACTGAACGATATTCGCTTCAGGGTTTTGCAGCAAACAGGTCAGTGCAGTGCTGCGTTCGTCCTGCCTGCTCCAGTACGCAAAGACATCGGCCGAAAATTTTTCCGACACCTGCCACTGCGTTCGCAGAGAAAGGGCCAACCTATCTTCATCACCGAAGGTTTCGCCGTCACTGTTTTCAATGTCACCATCAAA
The DNA here is from genome assembly GCA_041619575.1 of Litorivivens sp. Classification (GTDB taxonomy): domain Bacteria; phylum Pseudomonadota; class Gammaproteobacteria; order Pseudomonadales; family Spongiibacteraceae; genus Litorivivens. The sequence goes on along the minus strand of JBFKDP010000263.1, from coordinate 4,937 downwards.
TCGCTTGCTGCTGATGCCAAATCGTGTCGCCATCTTGTCCTCAATCAGCGGCACGTTTCCATATAGCTTGACGTCCTTGCGACCGTAGTCACCGCCCTTGAGACTCACACCAAACTCACCCTCAAACAGATTCGGAGCTCTCGTGGTTACCAGCATCGCGCCACCGGTATTGTTCTTTCCAAAAAGCGTTCCCTGTGGGCCACGCAAGACCTGAATGGACTGCGTATCTACGGTATCGAGCAGCTGGGTATCCTGGCGAGAGAGGAATATACCGTTAAGATACACGCCCACACCGGGATCCAGCACAGCGCTTCCCTCGCGCTGACCAATTCCCCGGATAAAGATTGCCGGCGTTTTAGAGCCACTCTCGCCAAATTGAAGGCCGGGCACCAGCGATTGCAAATCTGTGATACTGGATACGCCCGCCTCTGCAAGCGCCTCGGCGCCCATCGCGCTCACGGCAACCGGTGTTTCCTGCAGGCTCTCCTCACGGCGGCGAGCAGTTACGTAGACTTCTTCGAGCGCTACTTTCGTTACCTTCGAGTAACTCGCACCCTCCTGCACATCATCGCCCTGACTGGTGTTATTCTGCAGGGCATACAGGTTAGCTGAGGCGAGCAGCAGTAGCGCCGCTGCACCAAGCACGTGCTTATTGTTATTCATTGACTGGTCCGCCGTTGCTGGCTGCGCCTGTTCAAACCAGCGCTGTATCAGCCGATTTACAGGCACTGGTTTCACATTTCCGCCTGCAGCTAAATGTTATTGATTTACTGCTGCAGCCTCGGGCCTGCCATATTACATTTCCCAAGAAATGTTTTTTTAGGTTAGCGCCCTCCGGAAAATGCGTCAAGCCTTACGTTGAACAAAATGCAAACAGCCCTTACCCACTGATAAAAACATTGCCTAAGAAATGTTTTATGCCCTATAGTGGATTTATACGCACTCCTAGCGGCGAAACCAAAATCGAGGATAACAATGAGCTATACTCCCAAGCGCATGAAATTCGGTGCTTTTTTCGCGCCCTTTCACTCCGACAAGGTTAACCCTACCCTCGCGATTGATCGCGACATGGAGTTGATACAGTGGCTGGACAAACTGTCCTACGATGAAGCATGGATTGGAGAGCACCACTCTGGAGCCTATGAATGCATAGCCTCCCCCGAGGTTTTTATAGCCACCGTCGCGGAGCGAACCTGCAATATCCGGCTTGCTACCGGGGTCAGTTCACTGTCCTACCACCACCCTCTGGTGCTGGCTGACCGCATTTGCCAGCTCGATCATCAGGTTCGTGGTCGTCTGACTTTCGGCGTTGGCCCGGGGCAACTGGTTGCCGACGCCTATATGATGGGGATTAACCCCAAGGAACTCCGCCGTCGTATGAACGAGTCATTGACCGCGCTCGTCAAACTGCTTAACGGCGAGACAGTTACCATGACAACCGATTGGTTCACTCTCAATGAAGCGCGCTGCCAGATTCTGCCCTACCAGAGTCCGACGATTGACATGGCCGTTGCATCGGCCATCAGTCCAACAGGCGCGCGCACTGCTGGAGAACATGGCTTGGGCATGATATCCGTGGCGGCTTCCAGCCCTGAGGGCTTCAAGCAACTGGCTAATCACTGGGAGATTTGCGAGTCCAAGGCAAGCGAACACGGCAAAGCCGTTTCGCGGAAAAATTGGCGGATTGTCACGCCCTTTCATATTGCTGAATCTGAAGAGCAGGCCTACAAGGATCTGGAACACGGCTTGATGGACATGATGCGCTACTTCAAAAAGTTTGGCGGCTCTGCATTTCCCGAAGCCAAATCTTTCGACGAGGCCATTGAGATTTGGACGACTGGTGGGTTGGGCGCATTCGGTGTCGGCGTCGTCGGCACGCCGGATACTATGGTTTCACACATTAAAAAACTGCAAGAACAATCCGGCGGTTTTGAAACCTTTCTTGCGCTCGCCCATAATGCAGCAGACTTTGCCGCCACGAAAAAGTCCTACGAGCTATTCGCCCGCGAAGTCATGCCGCATTTCCAGCACAGCAATAACAATCGTGGCGCCTCACTGGACTGGGCAGCCGAAAATGCTGATCGCTTTATGGCCGAATACGTCGGCGGCATCAACACCGCCATCGCCCAACACGAGGCGGAAGTCGCCCTGAAAAATAACAACGCAGCGAGCAGTTCCTGAACCCACAGCAGCTGATAAACAGGCAGGATCAGAGATGTCGACAGAACAGATAGCTAGCGCCAAACCGATTCCCATAGCGAGTGGCGCCGCAGCTGACGGTGGGCACTTCGCCGAATTTATTAGCACCCCGCTTCTATTTTTGAAGCGCGTCTACGAAGAATGCGGTGAAGTCGGCGAGTTTGATATGGGCGGTTTGCCAACAGTACTGATGATTGGCCCCGATGCACACGAAGCTTTCTTTCGTGCGCCCGATGAGCAACTCAATGCAGCCGAGGCCTATCAAATGATGGTTCCGGTTTTCGGTGAAGGCGTCCAGTACGGAGCCGAACCGCACATCGAACGCCAACAACTCAAAATTCAGTACCAGGGCCTCAAGCACGACAAAATGGCCAACTATGCCGGCGTTGTTGCCCAAGAAGTCATCGATTTTACCAAGGACTGGGGCGATGAAGGCGAGCTCGACTTTTATGAAGCCTTTACCAGTCTGACGCTGCGCACTTCAACGCACTGCCTGCTGGGCTCCCAGTTTCGCTACCGACTCACTGATGAATTCGCCGAGCTCTATCACGACCTCGAGAACGGCATCGATCCGTCCGCATTGCTGGACCCGAATCAGCAAAAAGAGACCTTTAAAAAGCGAGACCTCGCACGAGAGCGTCTACAGCAACTGATTACTGAAGAAATTCACCGTCGCCGCGATGCAGAGCGTGCGGGTGCAGCCCCACTGGACGATATGCTCAATATCTATATGACGGCGCAGTACGAGGACGGCCGCAAGCTCAGCGAGCACGAAATAACCGGCCTGGTTATCTGGTTTATGTTTGCCGGACACCACACCAGCTCCAATACCTCGGCATGGACTCTGGTAGAAATTGCCCGTCATCCGGCATATCGCGACGAACTCGTCGCTGAAATCGACCGCCTTTTCGCCGACGGGCAGGCATTGAGTTTCAACGCGCTGCGAGAAATACCGCTGCTGGAAGGTTTTATTCGTGAGGCGCTGAGATTGCACCCACCTTTGAACGCCATTTCCAGACGTGTCTTGAAACCCTTTGAATTCAAGAGCTACAGGGTAGAGCCGGGAAAAAATGTTATGCTTTGCCCCTGGGTTGCACACAAACTTCCAGAGCATTTTCCCGAGCCTGAACGCTTTAATCCAAAAAGGCCCGCACCCGACAATGTCTTTGCCGCCATTCCTTTTGGTGGCGGCAGGCGCAAGTGCGTTGGCAACGCCTTCGCGCTCTTACAGGTAAAAGCCATATTCTGCGAACTCCTGCGACACTTCGAATTTGAGCTGTCACTAACACCAGAGCAGTATCAGGAAATTATGCCTGCTCTGATTCTGCGCCCGAGCGACCCCTGTAAACTGCGCTACAAACGCCGTAATACAATCTGAGGAGCATCATGGGAAAACTCTGTGTAAAAGTAGATCTGGACCTGTGCCAGGGTCACGGTGTCTGTCAGGCCGAATCGCCAGCATTATTTGAGCTGCAGGAGACCGATGCGCCCTACCCACAAGCTATTGTCCTGATCGAAAAGCCCGGTGAAGACTACCGCGAGCAAGTGCTGCGAGCCGAAAAATTCTGCCCGAACAGCGCCATCACCGTCAGCGAATCCTGAGCGAGAATTTACCGATGCCTCAATTGTTATTGCGCTTTGATATGCGCAACCCGGATTTCGGCGCTGACCAGCGCAGCCTCTATGACGCAGCCCTGGATATGGCGCAGTGGGCCGACGAAAAGGGCTTTGATACTATTCAGATCAGCGAACACCACGGCAGCGATGATGGCTATCTGCCCTCGCCCATTGTACTGGCAGCTGCCATGGCAGCGCGTACAAAGCGCATACGCTTGCGGATGTCACTGATCATACTCCCCTTCCACGACCCCCTGCGCGTCGCCGAAGATCTGGCTGTGCTCGATATTATCAGTAATGGCCGTCTGGACGTTGTGGTCGGCGCTGGCTACGTGCCGGAAGAGTTTGAGATGTTTGGCGTTGATCTGCGTGATCGCGGTCGCCTGATGGAAAACAAAATTGCGGCTCTCAAAAATGCCTGGTCCGGCGAGACTTTCGACTATGAAGGGCGTCAGGCCCGGGTAACGCCCACCCCGATCCAAAAGCCCCATCCGCCCCTCTGGATGGGGGGCTCAAGCAAACCTGCCGCACGTCGCGCAGCCAGATTGGTCGATTATTTTTACACTGAAAACCCAGCACTTTTCGAAGAGTTCAATGCTGAGCGCGAACGCCTGGGGAAAGAGGCTATACCCTTTATAGATCTGGGCAGCGGTTTTTTTGTCGTCTCAGACGACCCCGACGCCGAATGGGAGCGGATGGCACCGTACATTCTCTTTGAATGTAACAGCTATGGTAAATGGCAGGCTTCGTCAGCCATGCAAGGCCAATACCTGGAAATGACAGACGCCGAGCCTTTGCGCGCCACAGGCCTGTATCCCATTATCCGCCCGAACGAGGTACAAGGCTATCTAGACAATCTCGGCGATAGAGCACAACTCTGCCTCCACCCATTGATAGCCGGCCAATCACCAGAAGCTGGCTGGCGCCAACTAAATACCTTTGCCGACACGGTACTGCCACTGTTGCGAAAACGCTAAGGTCAGGTTCGGCCCCACACAGATGAAAATAACAATGCCAAAAAAATATCTAGCGCTTGCCTCAATCACTCTGCTGACTGCCTGCTCCAAGCCAATTGATTACAGTGGCCCCACGGGCGACTGGGCGGTTATCGGCAAAGACCT
>JBFKDP010000262.1:0-5860 GCA_041619575.1 Litorivivens sp. | reverse complement strand
TACACGGTTCTCGACGTAGCAGATGCCTTGGAGGAAATGGAAAGCTCGGTCGCCCACAATCGCAGTGAACTGGTTAAAAAAATCGCTGAGCTTCGTGAGGCCCAGGACTTTAACGATGTTCTGGTTAATGACTCGCCACTGGTGATTGTCGCCCATACACCCGACGGCAAAATCAAACTGATGAACACTTACGCCCGCGAGCTTTCCGGCTGGTATACCGGTGATCTGGAAACCCGGAGCATTAACGAGCTGATACTGCCTGATTTGACTGGACGCGCTATTGGAGAACTGCTGCAGCCCCTGAAAGAAAAGCGCGAAACCCGCATACAAACCGAGCAACTCATGCGCGGTGCAGGCGGCAAGGTTAACGACCTGACCTGGATCCATGCCCGCGTCAAAACCAGTGGTGAACCGCTGCTGCTGTCAGTGGGCCTGGATATTACCGAGCGCCGCCGGACCGAGAGTCGTCTGCGCTGGCTCAGCAAGCACGACAATGTTACGGACCTGCTCAATCGTGAGTCTTTTCACGAAGAAGCCAACCTGCTCATACAACAGTACAGTGACAGTCATCGCATTGATTTCGTTTTGCTGGATATCGACAAGTTTGCGTCGATCAATGATATGTACGGCTTCCAGAACGGAGATGTGGTTCTCAAGGAAACCGCGCGCTATATCGAGCGAATTATCGACTGCGATACCATCATAGCCCGCACTGGCCCCAATGAGTTCTCGGCGCTGATGATTCTCGAATCCCAAGGCGATTCACCCGCCTCCCAGCATGCAAGCCACCCGGTACTGGGCAGATCGATGCGTTTCTATTCCGCACTTAACAATGATGCCGTAGAGATTACGCTGACCGGCGTGCTTGCCAGTTACCCGCAAGATGGCTACACCATCGACGAACTGGTCAGCAACGCCAGTGCAGCACTGCGCAAGCTCGGCCCCATGGAAAAAGGTCGCATCAACCGCTTACTGGAGTCAGTCGATAATCGTGCTCTGCGCCAGGAACGTATCCAGATTCACGACAATATCGTCAAAGCACTCTCTGACGAACGCTTTATCTTGCTCTACCAGCCTATCTACAACCTGAACAAGGAACGTATCACTCACTGCGAATGCCTGGTGCGAATGCGCTCCGAAGAGGGTCACCTGGTATCGCCCGGCGCCTTTATGGATATCGCCAAGGAACATGGCCTGATGTCACGCCTAGACCTCGTGGTTTTGCGTATGGCATTACTGCAACTCAGAAAGTGGTCTGAGCAGGGCCTGGACTTGAAACTGAGCGTCAATATCACTGCCGCCACTTTTGAGAGTGACCTGTTCATTAAAGAGTTGCGAACATTGATCTTTGAAACCGGTGCGCCCCCGAACCGGTTGATCTTTGAAATTGTTGAAACCGAAGCCATCAACAACCTGAGCACGGCCAAAGAACTCTGCGAACGTCTGGCGGAACTCGATATACAGATCGCCTTCGACGATTTTGGTATCGGCTTCACCTCTTTCGAGTATTTGCGCGATCTGCCAGTCGATTACATCAAGGTCGACCAGTCGTTTATTCGTTATATCTACAAGCGCAAGAGCGACCAGCTGCTGGTCAAATCCATGGTGGATATGGCAGTTGCATTGGGCAAGAAGGTCATCGCCGAAGGCGTTGAGGATGATGGCAGCGCTGACATACTGCGCGCAATGGGTGTGCACTATCTTCAAGGCTACTACATATCGCGCCCGCGCCACGTCGAGGAACTCGACCTTGAATACAAGATGGTTGTCGCCTAAGAACTCTGCGTTCTAACCCTGGCAACCGCAGCTTTCCAGCCGTGATAGCGGCGCTCTCGCTCAACTTCTGTCATTGCCGGTTTAAACGAGCGCTCAGCCGACCAGCGCTGCTGAAAGTCGTCCAGGGAACTGAACACACCCACTTGCAAACCGGCCAGACAGGCCGCACCCAGTGCTGTTGTTTCAATAACCTCGGGGCGCTGACAATCGCAACCCACGGTATCAGCAAGGCGCTGCATCAACCAGTCGTTGACCACCATGCCGCCATCAACCCTCAATGCCTCGACTTCTGCACCATCGCTACGCATGGCATCCAGCAAATCGCGAGACTGGTAGCACACGGCTTCCAGCGTCGCTCTGGCTATATGGGCGATCTGGGTATCGCGCGTAATCCCCAGTATTGCGCCGCGCGCATCGGGATCCCAGTATGGTGCTCCCAACCCGGTAAAGGCAGGCACCATATACACACCATTGGAACTGCAGACGCTTTCAGCAAGCTCTTGCATTTGCGACGCGCTGCCAATCAGGTGCAAGCCGTCACGCAACCATTGCACTGCAGCGCCAGCAACGAAAATACTGCCTTCTAAAGCATAGGTGACTTTGCCGTTCAAACGGTAGGCAACCGTGGTCAACAAGCGGTTTTGAGAAGTGACGGCTACGGTTCCGGTATTGAGCATCACAAAACAGCCAGTACCGTAAGTGCTTTTTACCATGCCAGGTTCAAAGCAGGCCTGCCCCACCGTGGCGGCCTGCTGGTCGCCGATCATCGCCGCAACCGGGACACTCTCTCCCAACAGTTCAGGCAGGGTTTCACCAAAATCAGCGGCCGAATCTAATACCTCAGGCAGCACTGAGGCCGGAATATTCAACAGGGACAACAATTCATCGTCCCAACATTGGCGATGAATATTAAACAGAAGGGTTCGCGAGGCATTGGTCGCATCCGTCGCATGCACCTTGCCACCAGTGAGACGCCAGAGCAGAAAGCTGTCTATCGTGCCAAACGCCAACTCCCCTCGCTCTGCCCGCTCGCGAGCGCCGGGAATATTGTCGAGCATCCAGGCCAGTTTGGTGCCTGTGAAATACGGGTCAAGCAAGAGTCCAGTACGTCGCATGACCATCGACTCTACACCCTGCCCCCGCAAAGATTCGCAGTGCCGGGCCGTTCGCCTGTCCTGCCAGACAATCGCCCTGCCCAAGGGCTTACCACTTTCCCGATCCCAAAGTGCTGTCGTTTCACGCTGATTGGTAATGCCGATTGCGCGAATATCTGAGGCACTCAAGCCGGCACTGGCAATCGCCTCGCGACACACCGCCAGTGTGCTGTTCCAGATGTCTTCGAGATCGTGCTCAACCCAGCCATCTTCAGGAAAATGCTGAGCAAACTCCTGCTGCCCGACCGCACATATCCGGCCCCCGCCGTCAAATACAATCGCGCGCGAGCTGGTAGTGCCCTGATCTATCGCCAGCAAATGTGTAGCCATAATGGTCTGGTCCCGAGGAAGCATTATTTTTCCGAGACCTTAGCACCATACGCAAAAACGCGCCATTAAGGCGCGCTTTTAGGTATCAGCGAATTCTCTTTAAGCGGGACTAGGACAGCGTGCCACCGTCAACGCGGATATGCTCACCGGTAATATGCTCACCATCTTCCGAAGCCAGCATCGCGATAACGCCAGCGACCACCTTAGGCTCTTTCGGGCCGGTCAATGAACTGATACGACCAAGAAGGTCGAAATCGGCATCGGCCGGAAAACTGACATTGGCCGCCATATTGGTTGAGATATCTCCAGGACAAACGCAGTTGGCCCGCACACCGCGCTTGGCGTATTCCACCGCTATTGTGCGCGTCATTGCCAGAACAGCTCCCTTGCTGGCGCCATAGGCCGTGCCCCAGGGCAAACCACTCAACGATGCTGTCGACGCAGCATTAACAATATTCCCTTTTGTTTTTAGGAGCTCGGGCAATACAGCTTTACAGAGCAGGAAGGTGCCTGTGAGATTAACATCAATGACGCGCTGCCAATCCGACAAGGCAAGTTCGTGGCAATTATCAAAACGGAGTATGCCCGCCATATTCACGACAGCGTCAAGCTGACCGTATTGTTTGACGCAATCGCCTACGCAGGAGATCACATCAGATTCTGAGCTGATATCCAGTTTGCGCGCTGTAGCCTCGCCGCCAGCATCAGTGATACCTTTAACCGCTTCATTCAAGGCAGCTTCATTGATATCGGTGCAGAAAACTTTTCCGCCCTCCTGAGCTATGCGCACCGCAGCGGCCAGACCTATGCCGGATGCCGCGCCCGTTACCAGCACCACCTTGTTATCAAATCGGTTCATCTACTTATTCTCTCCGTGGAATCTTGCCCTGAAACGCAGGCATCTTGAAATCGGGTCACAGCATTGCTCATCGGTGTGAAGTGGGTCAAGCAAGCGAAGTACAACTTCTTGTACCTTCCCCCCTCGGGATATAACAATATAACCTTAGAGGTATCTGCCATGCTGAGTACTGCACGGTATGCAAAGTGTCTTCTGACTGCTGCTATCTTGGCAGTATCAGCCTACGCCAGCGCAAACGCGCCACAGTGCCGACTTCAAAATGCACTGGAAATCAGTAGTGGTAACCACTCCATCGTTATCGCCAGTAATCAGGCCTTTGAACACTACCAGTTCCTCCTCGTCGACCCTGTGTTTATTGATAGCGGCAACACGCTGTCATCGCAGCAACAAGCCCGTCTGCGCAATACCATTAAGCAAACCATTGAGCAGGACTGGCGGGAAAGATTGGGCTGGAGAAGCAGCAAGCGCGCAGGCGATCAGGTGCTGCGCCTGAATATTCACATCAATGACATTGTTACCGACAAGACGGATACCACCCTGCAACTGGACGCGTCGCTTAGCGACAGCCTCACCGGTGAACCCCTGATCGCCCAGTGCAACGAAACATTGAATTTAAACCCGCAAGTAGCCTCCCTCGGCGGCAATGGTGGTGTGTTCTGGAACACCCTGCAAACCAGTGTAAAGCACTGGGGCGCGGGACTTGGCAGCCACATCATGACGGCCTACTGACCGAAATTGTCAATGAATCTGCCATGATTCACACTTGAGTTTAGGCTTGTCTCCTTTAAGCTTTGCCCATCGATTTTTTCGCAAATTTCTGCATAAAGGAGACCCCTGTGGACGCGCTAGAAACATTCCGCCAGGAAGTTCGCGAATGGCTGCAGGCCAATTGTCCCGAGTCCATGCGTACCCCCGGAAGCCGCAAAGAGCAGGTTTGGGCCGGGCGCAATCAAAGCTTCCCCAGCGAAGACGCTAAAATCTGGTTTGAGCGTATGCGCGACAAAGGGTGGACAGTGCCTGACTGGCCCACTGAATATGGCGGTGGCGGTCTGAACGAAGCCCAGGCAAAAGTTCTGAAAGAAGAAATGAAGGCTCTGGGCTGCCGTGCTCCCCTGATGGACCTCGGCATCTGGATGCTCGGGCCAGCCCTGCTCGAATATGGCAACGAGGCCCAGAAAAAAGAACATCTGACCAAAATTGCACGCGGCGAAATTCGCTGGTGTCAGGGCTATTCCGAGCCCGGCGCAGGCTCAGACCTGGCCAGCCTGCAGTGTAAGGCCGAAGACAAAGGCGATCACTTCCTGGTCAACGGCACGAAAATCTGGACAACCAATGCGGATAAATCCGACTGGATTTTCTGCCTGGTACGCACCAACCCCGACGCAAAAAAGCAGGAAGGCATCAGCTTTCTGCTGATCGATATGGCCTCACCCGGTGTGAGCGTGTCACCCATTGAACTGATCAGCGGCGAGTCCGAGTTCTGTCAGACCTTCTTTGACAATGTGAAAGTCCCTAAAGAAAACCTCGTTGCCGAACTGAACAAGGGCTGGTCGGTTGCCAAGGCCCTGCTCAAGCACGAACGCAAACTGATGTCGGAAACCCAGGACACCTCCGGGCCCAACATCTCGCCAGTGATGGCTGCCGAGCAGTATGTGGGCAAGAACGACAAAGGGGAAATTGCTGACTACGCCCTGCGAGATCAACTGGTACGCCACGAAATGAAATTTCGCGCGCTGGGCCT
>JBFKDP010000261.1:0-5861 GCA_041619575.1 Litorivivens sp. | reverse complement strand
GGCTAGGCGTTTGGCAGCGTACAGCAGGATCCAGTAATAGATCGGATGGCGGACGCGACCTGATGGGCCGTACAATGCCGCCTTTACAATATTTGGCCGTGGAGAACCTCGAAACTGCGTCGATCTATCACGGTAATACATGAATATTTGACCAAGCTCTTCAAGTCCGACGACTTCTTCGACTAGGTCTCTTATTCGGTTAATCTCGGGATTATTCTTTGCAGTGGCCTTTGAGGGGGCCTGAAGTAGGTCTTTAATGTCCGGTAGGGTCTGCTCCACACAAATCGTATCGCATTTCGATATGTGTTGGAGATTATTCAACAGCCAAGCCTGAAACCCACGCGGCTGAGATAGCCCTATATGTGGCTCGTCACAAGCACAGGGTATTTCAGGCAATGCAAAGTCATTTAACGTTGAATAGTGTGTGCTGCAACGCTGGCATCCGCTCCACAAAGGTGTTCGATGCTTTGTACAAAAATTAAGGCCGGGAATTTGGTGGTTTGTATGCCAATAGGCGATGCCAAATGTCTGTATGTCTTCTTCAGTACACGCCGGGCAACTTCTCCAGTGTTTCTCGACCACTATCATCCGGTCGTTCAGTGAATACTGATGCACATCGTGGGTGATGGTTCCAGAACGCCAGCGATCGATTCGCGATTGAATTAATGATTTTGGTGTGCCAATCCGGAAGTGATTGAAAAGAGAGTGTTCGCTCAGGAGATCATTCAGTGGTTGAGTGTCGTGCGCCAAGGATGCTGTGATGCAGGTTTCATAGACATGATTCAGCACGTTCTGAGCTTTGAAGGCACCCGTCGAAATGCCAAGTTTTTCGCGCGTATAGGCCGTAGTAGCGTTGCCCGAAAGCCAGTGGAAGCGCGCGATTCGGCTAAATAGGTGCTCATCGGGAAGGAGTGGATAAGCTGCAAGATTGACCATGACTTACGACGCACTGCCTTCAATGAGCTTCTGGGTTTCTTCTATTTCTCCTCTCTCCTGTAGCTTTTGCTTAAGTTTTGCAAGTTCGTTTCGCTCGCGGGTTGTGAGTTCCGTCTCCACAATCGCGTCTTCCACATAAGCACTTAGATGATTGGCTGCTTCACCGCGAAACTGGCCACTACGCGCCAATGCCATGAGTTCCCGAAGCTGATTGCCGCCGTTCATATCACGCAATACTTCTTCGCAGCGCATCAAATCTTCATAACCTTGGGTATTTCCAGTTCGCAATGCAGACAACGCATCGCGGATAAGTCCAAATTCCTTTTTGTATACGCGCTTCAAGGTATCAACACCGATAGCTTCCTGGCCGCTTGAAATTGCATAGCGGTTGGCGAGCTCCATCAGGCGGAACAGGCAAAAGGGTATGCCCTGAGTGAGTTGGTAGAGAGTAGACTTCAGTTCGGGAGATAGCCTTGTCGGATTTTTGATCCACTGATAACGCCAAGCAGCCTTGATGAGGTGGTTCCATTCATCCGAGTCTGATGCGTGACGGCCTATTTCAATAATGCCCGCACTACCAGCACGACGGCTCGATCGAAATTGGCCGGTAAAGACTTTCAAGGCAGCCGGTGTGCCGATCTGATCATTGGTACCTGAACAATGTTTGACATCTGATCAAAGAACTGCAGCGCGGCTTCCTTGCCACCGGATTTGGCAATATTCATGTTCTGGAATTCATCGATAAAGATCATGCCCAGCATGTGGTTGGCTGCAATGGTCGCTATAGCTCTTTGCATTGCTTCGATCTTTACACCCTGTCTGCTGTACTGCTTTACGTAGTCTGTGCCCAGCGCCTGGTCAAATTGATCAAGAATTGCTAGACACAGGGCGCTTCTGGTGGCGTCTGAGGGCATATCAATACGCACGTACACAATCTGCTGAAACGCAAATGCTTTGCCCTGATAGTTCGTATGTTCTATGACATTTGGAAAGCAACGAAGTACGCTCCCTAGAGTGGTGGTTTTCCCGCCACCCGACAATCCAGTGATTAGTAGTGTGTCAGCGGTTGTCTTTTTTGGTCTGGCTTGATCCAGGCCTATGCTGTAAACCCAGCGCGTCGTGGTGGGCGTCAGCGGATTTTTTCCGCTGTAGCCGGCCTTGATCAAGGTGTAGATGCGTTCATATACGCTGTAGAACGATGGCGTCGCAACCGTGCACTCCCCAATGCGATGCGTCGCCAATATCCGGTCGTGATCGCTCAGGTCGCGCTCATTGGGGGTAAAGCGTGGTAAATACGACAGGCTGGCGGTGAATTTTCCGGGCTCCAAGATGGGAGGTAAGGCTTCGATCATTGGGTTTCCAGCATGCTCCTGGAGCGTTGCCGGTGTATATTCAGCGTCTGCAATATTAATCATCGTCGTCCAATAGCTCGTTTAATGCTCGGTTGATATCCGAGTCGGATTTACTTGGGGTGGGTCGGTCACGTTGAGAGACACCTGTAGCAGGTTGCGAGGGTGCTGGGTCGCAGCTTTCGTCTGAGGAGACGGCCTGAGTGTCTCGCGCCAACTCGGCTGTTTCTGCTGCGGCCTCAAGGGCTCGATTTTCGCGTATGTTTTGATTCCGTATGCTGGCTTTTGAGGCGGTGGGACGGTTTTTGGCTGCCTTAGACACTATCTGCTCGACTTGTGCGCTAAAAGTGGCTTCACCCGACGATTTCTCCGGCTCGCGGCTGTTAAGATCGTATTTTTCAGCATTGAACTGCTCTTCCACCTCATCAAATGTGAAGTCGTTAAATCGCCGAGATCTGAGTTGTATGGTCGCTGGGTAGTGCATACCCTTGTGAACAAGCGTAATCTTGTCAGCTATATTAGCGTCGTATAGACAGCGTATTTTTTCCGATTTATTGCCTGACCGCACGCGATCTTGGCGGCCAGTCGATAACGTCCAATCGCAGTTGTACCAACATCCTTTAAAGTAAACACCATTCTTTCGTATAGACGCCTGACCCAAGCTCATAAGGTTTGAACGGATACGCTCTTCCGAAAACCATTTTGGCCCACCACGCTTCTTGCAACCCCAGTTCCATAGATCTAAAGGTCTTGGTGCAACGCGGTCACGAGCCATGTCACGATCCAGTTTGTCGTACGAAAGTTCGGTATGGGCATTACGATGAATTACCAGTTTAATTACAATCTGGTAGAGCTCGACGATAGTTAGCGAAGCTCGGTAGCGGGAAGGCGTCAGACCTCTATCTTTCTCATCGCCAAAAACCAATCCGGGTACTTTCCCTTCTAAGTCATTCTTGAATACGCCAAATCCTCCTTCGACGAGGCCTTTATCGTCGCCATGGGCTTCTCTGGCAAGTCTGACCGTACAATGAAACTGCTGTTCAAGTACTTCAGACATTGTGGTTATCAGCTCTGCGTTATCGCCAAGTATAGAATTGCAAACGCCGGAGGCAGGCCAGTCGCTTTCGTCAATGTAAATGCCGAACCTTGCACAGAATTCGGGCTTCGGTAGAAAGGCATTGAGCAATGCCTGTCTCATGGTTTCCCAGCTTGGATTGCGAAGCGTAATATAAATGCCAACTACTAGATTGGTTGCAACGTCATACACAACGTAAAGGGTAGCTCTTCCGACTCGATGTACTCCGGGCGCAAACCGGTAGCTCAAAAGTGCGACGTCAAATGGTGTTTCATCGATTTCGTATAGGTCGCCTGGCCGCAGGGTGATGTGCTTTGTTCCTTTCCGGCCTTGGAAGTCGCGGGCATATGCGCGCTGCGTAACTTTGAACTGCATAGGGTATTTCCCTGTAGCTTCAAAGTATTTTCTGGCTTCGTAGTAATATTGGTGGAAACTCGGTTTATTGTCGGGACTCCATGTGTGCGCAATCACTTCGCCATGTCTGTTGGTTGAAATATCGGAGTAGAAATCTTTCTCCATCAGGCGATACCCATCAATCAGGTTGGAGCTCTCACCGCCTTTTTGCTTAAACACGCTTTTTTTGAGCGATACAATAATGTTCTTTTTGTCCTGCTGGTTAAGAGGCCTTCCCTGATAAGGGCTATTTCGCCGTTTCGCACCCACCTTTTTTGCTCCCTCCGCAGGGGGGGGCGGTTCCGACCTTGCTATAGTCACCGAGCAGTGCGTTCTTTGTCTGTCCACCTACAAGCCACATAAGCATAATTCGGTGCAAGGTCGTGGGGCTCACGTTCAATTCTCGCGATCGCTGGGCAACCGGACACTTGCCGTATCGTGGATAAAAATAGGCCTGGAGATCATCCAGTACTGGCTCGATCCTTTGGAAGCGCTTGTCACGGTTCTGACGTCGAGATTCGCTAATTTCGCGTTCCTCTAGGCGGTGCTCGACCGGTGTTTGAAGCGTGCCCACGCGGAGTTGCCCCTCGGATATCGCGATGTGAATCTCGTCCAGTGAATGTGGCTTTGGTTTGCGCAGCGTATTGGGATGTAGTTCAAGCAGGCATATCTGATTTGCGGACGGGTGAAAATAGACTACGAGCTGGTTAAATTTGAAAAACGGCTCGCCATTTCCCTCGGTAGGAATGAGTACGCTGTTAACCGACAACATTGGAGCGGATGCCCAAATGCACAGCGGGCTTGTCGAGCAGCAATGGGATTTTCCAGTCCATAAGAAGATCCCGATGCCATAGAGCGTGATAAAAGAAATCCTGTCCCTGGCTAGTCCCAATGCCCGCCATCCTGCTGGCTTCCTCAACAAGTTCCCATACTGCTCTTGCTGGATCGGTGGCAAGTAATGAACAGAACGCGCGGATCCAGTGCTGTATGACTGGTTTCAGGTAAGCATCAGCGAACCAGTAGGTGTGGAGCTTTTCCAAATTAAAATGTGTTTGTATACGCAGTTCGACATCGGTTTCCACTCGCCACGGAATGTTTTTCAGAGCCCAGTACGCTTCTTCGATCGCGAGTTTCTCTCGCACGCGCTTTTTAGCAAGTTCTTTCTCAGGTTTTACGGCGATAGCTGCCCATTCGCCTGAGTGATAACGCACTACGATGTCGGTCGACATCGTGGAGTCAACTTTTGTGTAGGGATAGCTTGGATGCTTTATTTCCAACGCTTGCGCGATAGCCTTGGTTTTGGTGATGGGAGTCAGCGCGAATTGATCAAAAATTCGGTCGACTGATGGGTCGTGGGCAAGCCTGTAGTACGCCAAGGTCTCGTTGTACGACAGGAAATGATGGGAGAGACCGCCTGATTTAGGCCCACAGATGCGAAACTTGTTGCCCAGTGAGCGGATATCCTGAATCCGGGTATAAGGTTCATATCGGCCTGCTGCCATAGCTTTCGTCCACTGTTGAATCCAGCGATCGCGGTCAGCGGCGGTGATCTGTATTCGTTTGCGGCCCATCGTCTAGATGCCATTAGAAATTTAGGTCGGGGACGGTATCACTCTCGAGGAACCAGAACAAACATAAGTCATTGATTATTAAACCTTTCATTATTATTTCGAGGCTTGCTTAGCCATAATAATAGGTTTAATATATCTTCCCTAGATTCTAAATAACCCTTGAAAAACAAATAGATAAATCTTCACTGTATGTTTCGAGTGTTTTCGAGGCGTCCGATCTGCTAAAAGTTAAAAAATGTGACGCTTATCACAAAAGCAGGTCGGTTTGGGTTCGTTCTTGGCGGGCAGGGAAGCGGTGATCTGACATTCTGTACAGGCCATTTTAAGCCCGCTTCATTGGCTCCGTAAGTGCTGAGTCTTTATGTAAGGCCATTACAGGGAATGTGGGTGAATGGATAAAAAAGAAAAGCAGGCACTCAGCGAGATCGACATCTGTGACCTGTTCATTACCCCGGCTATTAAGGACGCGGGTTGGGATCAATTGACCCAAATCCGGCGAGAGGTCACGCTCACGCCTGGCCCTGTCATTGTTCGCGG
>JBFKDP010000260.1:0-5899 GCA_041619575.1 Litorivivens sp. | reverse complement strand
GGCGCGTCATCCAGACCGATGGCGTCGACCACTTGCCGCCCCGTCCATTCCGCCGTCGGAAACCCCTTGCCGTCGGCGCGCACAATCTCTCGACAACCGTGGCTCGGAACGACCAGTACAAACAAAAATGCGAAAAGTCGTGGTGCGAACAGTAAAGAAGTCAGTGGCAGTGATGTCTTTGGCGTGGTACTCAAGGAAAGTACGCCAAGTCTGCGATGGTGGTTTCCCGCCTCCGACCAGCTATTTGGCTACTGTTGTCCGGTAAATCTCGATGCCCAGCTTCATCAGTTCTCCGTGGACTCTCAGCGCGCCCCGTAACGGATTAGCCCGGCTCATCCGTATGATCAGCGCCTTGATCTTCGGGTCAAGGCCCGGCCGCTCCTTCTTCTTGCAATTCCGGGCCCAGTGCCGCTGGAAGCCGTTTCGACGCCAACGGATAACGGCCTCTGGTTTGACGATGTGCACTGCATCGCGCCACCAGGGACCAAAGCCTCGAAACAACGACCCAAAAAGATCGATCGGCCGGAGAAACCTGAGACCGACCGCCATTATCCTTCAAGACAGTAGTTGCTGGCGGAGGACCAGGTTCTCAAAAGCGAGACAAGGTTCTCAAAAGCGAGATCACGACGCGCCTAGAATATCCAAATAAGAGAACGTAACTTTATCGAAAGCCATCTGTTCATATGTTGCCGCTAAATGGACGTGTCGGAAAACTCCTGCAGAAATAATGGAGTCGATTAAACGATAGGGACAGTCAAAAACACGGATAGTACGTATAAGGCGCCTTATGTCAGCATCAAATTCGTCGGAGCGATGGACGTGATATGGTACGGAATTCACCAATTTTTTTGGTTAGAGATTATGTTGATAGACGGCAACGCTCGTGAACAGATAAAAGTTGGATTTTTATCATCGTATTTTGGGGCGATGCTGCTATTGCTACTCAGCAATACCGCTTTATCGGAATCGCCTAACTGCGACCTGGAATCAGTTCGATGCATTGGACCTGGCCAAGAATATGATACTGAAGGGGTCGACCACGTTGAGACAGCCTTCCAAGCTGCTGCAAATAAGGCACAACCTGGTGACTTCATTGCAATCGCCGGTGGCACCTATGTGCACAAGCTGAGTTCTCCCACGCTGATTTTTCTGGAAATGTCCAAGTCAGGAAGCGCAGACGCGCCCATACGCATATCTAATTTTCCGGACGAGGATGTAAAATTCGTGGGGTTTGGATATCCGGAAGGGACCGATGGCCCAGAGCGGAATGACCAGACGCTGCTCAAACTCTCTGGTGATTTTATCCACGTGTCGGGGCTTGAACTTGAGTATTCGAGTAGATTCGGAATATTGATCACTGGCAGCAAGAATGTTGTCGAAGAGGTGAGGGTCCACGATAGCTGGCAGAGCAACATAGTCGTCATGGGTACAGACCCCAACCCAGCTGCGGCAAACGTGATTCGATTTACGGAAACCTATCGAAGTCGACACGGTAACGGCATATGGATCGTTATCTCCTCTCAAGGAAAGCAACCGGTCACTGACACAAGAATTGAATTCAATTTGGCTTTCGATAACGGTCGGGAACCGGACAACGATGTTGTCCCCGCTGTGGCGGGAGATCCGGCGGGCGGCGGCAATTCGGACGGAATAGCCGCGTTTAAGTCGTGCCACGATGACGCTCCATTAGTAAATATGGCCAATATGTGCCCTCGCACAGTGATTAGAGGTAATGTAGTTTGGTCCAATGCGGACGATGGGTTTGACTTCAGCGTCGGAGAAGGGTCGGTTGTGATGCAGAACATTTCGATCGCGAATGGACCAGAGGGAAATACAGGCTTCAAGATGCTTCGACACGTCGCCGGCGGAATCAAATTCGTTGGCAATCTAAGTGTTGCCAATTTGAGCAATGGGATAGAAATACGCGCAGATGATCGTGGTATTGTTGCGAATAATGCGTCGCTATCCAACGGCCTTCATGGCCTAAACGTCTCTATGACCAACCCTATCCCCAGCGAGTCTAAAGCTCTGAATAACCTTTCAGCATTCAATAAAGGCTCAAAGGCATTTGAGTTCCTTATGGAAGGAATGATCGAAGCCAATTGGAATGCGAATGAAAGTGGGAGTCCCGGGCTGTTCAACGAAGAGTACGCTCCCACACAAATCTCAAACGCAGGTGGCGAAGGCAATATTCAAGCGAAGTGGAGAAATATCTGGACAGATCTTGCAGTTGCCTACACCCCAACAGTACAGAGTCCGTTAATCGATACGGGCGTTTTCGATCCAGCAGTTCATTGTGATCTGCCAAGCAATGAGAGTGAGCTACTCCCCCATCCAGATGACCCCTTGTGCCTGAAGTGGAGTGGCACTAAACCTGACATTGGCCCCTTCGAGTCAGGCTTTTCGATGATTCGCCCAAAACCACCCGCCAGCCTGAACTGATGCGACCTGCGCAGGCATAGATTTGCCCTGTAAGCGAAAAGTTGGCACCACGAGAAGCCTCGAAAGGGGCTCTACAGTACCGTCGGATCGGCACTTTTTTTTCGAAAGAATTTTTACATTTCCGCACATAACACATAGTAGAACCCTCCCTGCCAAACATGACATAATGCTTTTCTCCGCTCTAAGGGCTGACGTGACAAGTTGATCAGAATGCCATCTTCGCCGCTTCGAAACAGAAGCCAGTCACGTTCTAAAACTGGATAGTTCGGCAGACCAAACGAAAGAGCAAGACGATGCAGACTAAACTTCGCAAAGACGACGCGCCCGACGGTAAGCTTGAGTCACTTGGCACTTCTGAATCAAGTGGCTCAAATGGATCTCCCTCTGCTAACCAATCCCCAGAAGTAGCTGTCTTGATTCCTTGCCACAACGAGGCTATCAATATCGAGAAAGTAGTCGCCGATTTTCGCAAGGCCCTACCTGGGGCAACAGTTTTTGTCTACGACAATAACTCGACAGACGGGACCTATGAAAAGGCGTTAGAAGCTGGGGCCATTACTCGCAAAGAGAAGCTTCAAGGCAAGGGAAACGTTGTCAGACGAATGTTCGCCGACATCGAGGCCGACATCTATGTATTGGTCGATGGTGACGATACCTATGACGCCGCAAGCGCGCCTAAACTCGTTCAACACCTAGTCCGGGAACACCTAGACATGGTGAATGGATCCAGACATACCGAAGAAGAAGAGGCCTACAGGACCGGCCACAGATTCGGCAACAAGCTGCTCAGTGGGCTCGTAGGCCGGATTTTCGGAAACCGCGTAACAGATATGCTCTCAGGATACCGAGTATTTTCGCGTAGATTTGTGAAGAGTTTTCCTGCATTGTCGACCGGTTTTGAGATCGAAACGGAACTTACGGTACACGCACTAGAGTTGGGCATGCCAATCGACGAAATTATGACGCCGTACAAATCACGTATCGAAGGCTCCGAAAGCAAACTTAATACTTACAGCGACGGATTTCGGATACTAAAAACCATCGGCTTTCTTATTAAAGAAGAACGCCCCCTCCTTTTCTTCGGATCGTTATCCGGTGTGCTCATGATCGCGTCACTCTTGCTCGGTCTACCGATTGTTGTTGAATTCTACGACACCGGCTTGGTGCCTCGATTCCCAACCGCAATCTTGGCCACGGGACTGGTCATCCTATCGTTCCTCAGCATCGGTATCGGCTTGATATTAGACACGGTTACGCATGGACGTCGAGAAATTAAGCGCCTGGCTTACATAAGCAAGGATTTTAAGTGGCGGCGCTGAATTCGGATCTATGAGGCCGAAGGATACCGATCTATGCACATTGCCAAAAGATTTGGCAGTTTCTTTTCCGTGGGTTCCCTTGGGTTCGTTGTTGACGCAAGTACACTCCATCTGCTTACCATCTGGATAAATCTCGATAGTTATTCCGCTAGATTGATCTCTTTCTCAATCGCTGTCACTACAACCTGGGCTCTTAACAGACTTCTGACTTTTAGGGACCGCAGGACTTCAAATTTGCTTATAGAATGGCTGCGATTCGTTGCCGCTAACAGCCTTGGCTTTGCGATCAACTTCGCTATCTACAGCCTAGCAGTATTTCTGTTGCCGACCACCGCTTACGAACTCCTACTCGCACTAGCGTTGGGCTCACTGGCTGGACTCTTTTCGAACTTCCTGCTGACGCACAATTTCGTATATCAGGGAGGCACGAAAAGAGACCAGACTTCAAATCACGTTCTATCGACACATACACCATATATGAACGAAAGCAACAAGAAGAGAAACCTGAAATGAATCGTTCATTGGCCATCAGCATGGTTATTCTCATGAAGATGGCCTTGGTACTACTGTTACTGCCCCTCTTTGGTGAAATAGTTCCTGGCTTCTATCAAGTAGAGGGGTTTTACGATCGTTATGATTACATTGCAAAAAATATTCTAGATGGAAATGGATATAGAGTTTATCCGGAGACCTCGGAAACGATGCTTCGACTACCGGGATTCGTTTATCTTCTGACTTTTCTGTTCTGGGTTTTCGGCGACAGCCTGCTAGCCTTTAAGGCTGTAAACTTGATCTGCTCGCTCTTATCAGCGTTTTTCATTTTTCACATCGCTCGGCGACACCTACGAATGGCACATGCCGCATGGGTTGCTCCGCTTGTCTTTCTGTTCTATCCCGCGATAATCCTGGCCGAGTCGCGTGGAGGGGTGGAGATTGTCTATACTCTCTGCGTAACAGGCTTTCTATACTTTTTACTTGAAGCGTTCAGCGGCGACCGCTATACCGACTATTTCTGGTCCGGGATATTTCTTGGCATAAGTGTCATCGTCAAAAGTACTACTCTGGTAGTCCCTGCGTTCCTTTTAGTGTTCATGATCGTTTCTAAACGTGGGAAACTGAATTTCTTGGCGATCAGCGCTCGAGTACTCATTCTCACGTTGCCGATGATCCTTCTACTCACACCATGGGCGATCCGGAACTACCAGCTCGTGGGCGAAGTTGTCGTGACGCAAAGTAATTTGGGAACAACGGCTTATCAAGGGATGTACGTCAACCGCCATTGGACGAGTTCAAAGCCGCACTACCTTCTCATAAGAGAAGCGACAAAAGAACTCAGCAAAAAAGCAGAAGATCTTAAAATGCCGTTTCGCTACGATTTTTTTCAGCACTTTTACAGCGCTAAAGATGAGTATGACTTTAACCGGTTCGTGACTGACCAGGTTCTTGATCAGTATACGAATTCGCCAATGCTGCTAGTCAAGAACTGCTTCCTGAATTTTTTCAGATTCTGGTTTCAAGGGAGAAGTTGGTCCGCCACCTTGCTAAACACCTTTTTGGTGTTGCCATTCCTCGCAATTTCGCTCTTCGGATTCTTGCGCAGTGATTGGAAGAATGAACAGGCCGTGTTTTTAGTCTACTTTTCTGCCGTATTTGTTGCTTCGCACCTGCCCATTCTCACAACGGCCAGATATCATGTTCCCATGGTACCAATCTTGAGCCTATATGCAGGCTTTGCGATCACTTTTTTTGCTCACCGATTTCAAGGTTTTCTACCCATATCCGTGGCTTTAAACCAGACTAAATCTGGGCAGCCGTAATTCATCGCGAAACGTGATACGCACTACCCTTCTGGCCGGTTTCTGTGTGTTCTTGGGCTTAGTTGCCTTAAGGAACTGGTATCTTAGCCTGTGCGGACTCATAGTTTTAATGGCTGTAATTTCTCATGAATCCTTTCCGGGATCGCTGCTAGGGGTACAAGGTCTGAATCCTTGGAACATTCTTCTTTTTCTAGTGCTCGTCGGTTGGTTTATAGCGAGAAGAAGCACGGCATCCCCCAAACACGGAAGTCTTCATAATCCGACTTTGCCTGGGTTTCTAAGGTTTTTATTCTGGATCTTCTTTTTATTGGTCGTTGTGGG
>JBFKDP010000259.1:0-5947 GCA_041619575.1 Litorivivens sp. | reverse complement strand
TGTACTCAGCTCCTTTTGGCTGTAGCGGTCAGCCCCTCGCTTTGGGTGGGGGCCGGCTCCCACCCACTTAATTGCGAACAATTCTCATTAACCTTACAATGGCTGCCTCGAATCATTCCGTCTGCTGGTTAAGGGAGTCTCACCCCCATGCTATTGCTCAATGTTGTGCGCAAACCCAAGCGCTGGGCTGCCTTGTGTGTACTGCTGCTGCCTTCGGCTTTATGGGCGGCACCTGCCACGGTGAACGACACCTATATTGCCCTGGCACATGCCGTATACGAAGATTCACTCCTTGCTGCTCGCGCCTTGCAGACCCAGGTTAAGCAACTTACCGAGAATCCATCGGAGTTGAGCCTACGCAATGCCCGTGCAGCCTGGCGCAACGCACGAGTTCACTACCAGCAAAGCGAAACCTTCCGCTTTGCCAACCCGGAAATTGATGACTGGGAGGGACAGGTAAATAGCTGGCCACTGGATGAAGGCCTTATTGACTATGTCGCCAGCGACTACTTTTATGAAATGGGCAATCTCGGCGCCCAGCTCAATATTATTGGCAACCCGATCATTAAAATTGGAGGGCAGGACATTGATGCCCGCACTATTACCCCGGAGCTTATAAAGTCCTTTCACGCATTTGCCGGCTCTGAAGCTAACGTCGCTTCAGGCTATCACGCCATTGAATTTCTACTGTGGGGACAGGACCTGAATGGCACCCGAGCCGGTGCAGGTGAACGACCCTATACCGACTACGAACTGGCCGACGCATGCACCCACGGCCACTGTGAACGCCGTCGCGACTACCTGCTCGCCGTAACCCAGCTCTTGGTGGATGATCTCGAAACAATGACAGCTCGCTGGCAAACCGGTGGCGATCTCTACCGAAAGTATCAGTCACTGAGCGAAGAGCAGGTGTTGGCGAATATCGTATTCAGCATTGGCTCGCTGTCTTTAGGTGAACTCGCTGGCGAGCGGATGAAGGTGGCTCTGGAAGCAAACTCCACCGAAGACGAACACGACTGCTTCAGTGACAACACGCACTGGTCTCATTACTACAACGCCCTTGGTATGCAAAATCTGTTTTTGGGTCGATACCAGAGAAGCAAGGGTGAAATTGTCAGCGGCCCCTCGCTGGCAGCGATAGCCGAAGCCAAGGCACCTGCCGCTGCGCAAAAACTTCACACAGCGATGGCGACGAGCGTCGCCAAGACCCGGGCTATTGTCGAAGCCGCAGAAGCACCAACCAATGCCATGAAGTTCGACCAGATGATTGCGGAAGGCAATGCTGCCGGCAAGGCGCTGGTGGTTGATGCCATTAATGCACTGGTTGCTCAGACCTCCGCACTGGAAGACCTTGCTAAAGCAATCGATGTGGACAGCTCGGGTGCCATTGCCTTTTAAGGCGTCCGCGATCTTCGCCGCGGTATGCCTGCTCAGTGCATGTCAGAAAGCCGCCGAGACGCCCGCACCGCTTGCCACGGGCGGTGCGCTCAGTGCCAGCGGCCCCATTCGCATCACGCACCAACTCCACCCGGGCGAAAGACTTGAACTCAGCCCGGGCCAATCCTTCTTCCATAAACCCTGGGTAAGCGCCCCCAGCACCACCACCGACAGAGATGGTCTGGGGCCGCTGTTTAACGCCCACAGTTGCGAGAGCTGCCACAAGGCTTTGGGGCGCGGCCAACTGCCGAGCAGATCCACCCGCGAACACGGCGGCTTGCTCTTTCGTCTGTACGCGGGCGGAGCATACGGCGAGCAACTACAAACCCGCGCCACTGCAGGCTTGGATGCAGAAGCCCAAATCGAGATCAGTCGACACAGGGTTGCCGCGACGCGGGTATTTGCAGACGGCACCACAATACAACTGCATAAACCTGACTACCGGGCCGAGTTTGACGAGACTCTCGAACTTTCCCCCCGCCTTGCCCCGCCACTTGTGGGTACCGGCCTGATTGACGCCATCGACGAAAAGGTACTACTCACCTTCGCCGACCCCGACGATTTGGATGGAGATGGCATCAGCGGCCAAGCCAATCGTGTAAACGGCACAATAGGCCGCTTCGGCTGGAAGGCCGAGCAAGCAAGCTTGCGTTCGCAAGTCGCAAAAGCCTTCCACGAAGATATCGGCATTACCTCCTCTGTTTTCCCGCTCGACCACAGTCCAGACTGCGCGCAAGCACAATGTCTAGAGAACCAGAACACAACCCGTGAAACAAAAGAGGGGCCAGAAATTTCTGACAGCGGCCTGGACGCGGTCGCTGCCTACTTGTCACACCTTAGTGTGCCCCAGACGCACAAACGCCCGGAAAAACGGCATGCGGGTTGGGCGCTGTTCCAGCAGGCAGGTTGCGCGGCATGCCACCGCACAAATATTGAAATCGCTTCGCATCCAAACCCATTACTCTCAAAACAACGCATTCACCCCTACAGCGATTTTCTGCTACACGACATGGGTCCTTTGCTCGCTGACCAGAGCGATGCAGCCTTGGTAAGCGAGTGGCGGACCGCGCCCCTATGGGGGCTCGGTACAGTTGGGGGCCCCTATTTACACGATGGCCGTGCAGCTACTGTGCTGGAAGCGATCCTCTGGCACAGTGGAGAGGCCGAGGCGTCCGTGCGGAAGGTCCTTAAATTCAACAGCGGGGAGCGCGCCGCCCTGTTAGAATTTCTAACTGCCCTGTAAGCCTCGGGCCGACAAGAGGGAATTATGAAAACGCTCCACAAACACATCCTCGTTATTGCCTGCATAGGCGCTCTTACAGCCTGCGGCCGCTCGGTGGAACAACAGGTGCTGAGCGACACCGGCCAGAATGCTATCTTGCCTCTGCACGAAACCTTTTTGGCGGAAAGCCTCAGTCTGTCCCAGGCCACGACTGAATACTGTGGGTTGACTGAGCGCGGCGAGCAGGCGCTCGCCGCCCTGCGCGGCCGGTGGGTTGGAGCCATGAACGCCTGGGAAGGCATTCAAAGTTTTCAGTTCGGACCCGTCACCGAAGATAATCAGGCCTGGAAAGTACAATTCTGGCCCGATCGTAAAAATCTAATTTCCCGGAAAACCGAGCAATTTGTTCAGCGCAACAGCGCCATTACCCTCGGCGCACTGCAAAATGCCAGCGTCGTCGTACAGGGCTTGTCCGCGATTGAATACCTGCTTTACGACACGCCAGCTGCAGCATTGAGCGCGACAGACGTCAAGGGCGGTGACCGCTATTGCCAACACCTGCAGGCTGCCGCACAGAATCTTCATCATGTCGCCGACTTTCTTTACAGCTCATGGCACCCTGATTCGGGCAATTACCTGAGAACCTGGGCCAAACCGAACCCCGACAATCTCGACTATCCGGATGAGCAGGCTTCCATTGCCGCATTGATCGAGACGCTCGTCTACGGCCTCGAGCGCATCAAACGCGACAAGCTGGAGCGCCCGCTGGCCCTGCTCAATCAAGGACAGGCCAATACCTACCTGCTCGAATGGTGGCGCAGCAAACAATCCCGTGAAGCCATTTTAATCAACCTTCACAGTCTGCAATTGCTATTCAATGCCGGCGGCGGTGAAGGGCTCGCGGCCCTGCTGGAACACCACAACGGTCAAGCTCTGGCTGACAATATCAATACCCTGTTTGATCGCGCCGTCGGTGTTACTGCGTCCATCGAAGGCAGCCTGTTTGACAATCATGGCGACGGCGATACCCAGCTGGCCATTATTCAGCTCCACGGCCTGCTCGGTGAACTACTTGGCGCGCTTAAGCGTGAAGTGCCCGCAAAACTCAACATCTCTCTGGGCTTTAATGCCAACGACGGAGACTGATTTGCGTCGACGTGAACTTTTGAAACTGGGCTCTGTCGCCATGCTTGCCAGCACCTTTCCCGCTGCATTGCAGGCGGCAAACCCAGCGCGTTATTTTTCGGCAGCCAGCAATAACAACGGCAAACATTTTCTCTGTGGCTGGGGTGACGGCCGACTTCAATTCCAGGTGCCCTGCCCCTCGCGCGGCCACGACGTACTGATTAATACGCGCTATCACAGCGCCATTTTTATCGCGCGCCGCCCTGGAAACTGGCTGATCGCCATTGACACCAACACCGGTGAGAAGCTTGTGCAGATTAGCAGTGAGCATGGACGCCACTTTTACGGACATGCCGCGCTCAGCCATGACGAGCGCCTGCTTTACGCCTCAGAAAACAACTACGCTGAAGGCGGCAGTGGTGTGATTGGAATTTACGACTGCGCCGACAGCTTTAAGCGTCTTGGGGAGTTTTCCAGCGGCGGCATCGGCCCCCATCAGCTTGTCATGCTACCGGGTAGCCAAACACTGGTCATTGCCAATGGCGGTATTTTGACACTGCCCGACAGCCAACGCGACAAACTGAATATCGACACCATGCAGCCCTCGTTGACTTATATCGATACTGAGTCAGCAAAAATTCTCGGGCAATGGCAGCCCCCGCATCATCAGCTCAGCCTCCGACATCTCGACGTCAGTGACGACGGCACCGTTGCAGTCGGCGCGCAGTTCGAAGGGCCATCTTCGCAAACACATCCGCTGTTGTTCTCCCACAAAGGCGAACAGCGCCTGAGACCGTTTCTAGCCGAGGACAGCGACTGGCGCGCTCACCGGCACTATATTGCGAGCGTCGCCTGCGCCCACGGCCAAGTACTGGCAACCTCTCCCCGAGGCAACTGCATCAGCCTTTGGCAACAGGGAAAACTGCAACAACGCGAACGGCTCCACGACGTCGCCGGCGCCGCCTATGATGGACGCCGCCAACAATTCATCACCAGCAATGGCCGAGGGCAGCTTGTCGGCTTGGGCACTGACAAGCTGGAACTGGCCGGCCGGGAGCCGCAATTGCGCTGGGACAACCACATGAGTATTGCCAAGTGAAACGTCGAAACCTGCTGAAATTCAGCGCTGCAGCCGCAGCGCTTGGGGCTCCGCAATTCAGCCTCGCCCTGTCAAAGTCACCCCGCTACGACTACATACTGACAGCCAGCGAGCAGCCCTTGAAGATTATCGACGGCGGCGCAAGCCCGGCACTGGCCTTTAACCAACAGTTTCCGGCGCCAGTGATTCGCGCCAGACAGGGTGCGCCACTGCGCATTCACTTTATCAACAATCTGAATCAGGAAACCACCATTCATTGGCACGGCATCCGTCTGGATAATGTCATGGACGGTGTACCCTACCTGACGCAGCCGCCCATTAAACCGGGTGAAAGTTTTGACTACATTTTTACCTGCCCCGATGCAGGTACGTTCTGGTATCACCCTCACATGCACAGCATCGAACAGCTGGGCAAGGGTTTGGTGGGCGCACTTATTGTCGAGGAAAAGCAGCCGCAGAATTTTGATCAGGACGTGATCTTGGGATTCAAGGACTGGCGCCTGAACAACGATGGCAGCTTTATGCCACTGTCTGAGCCACGCCACGCTGCGCGGGCGGGAACCCTTGGTAATGTCAGAACCGTCAACGGCCAGCAACTACCCGTGATTGATGTACCGGCCAACGCTTTACTTCGCCTGCGACTGCTGAATATGGACAACAGCCGCCAGTTCGCCATAACTCTGGGCGACACTCCCGCGACGGTAGTCGCGGTCGATGCTATGCCTGTGCCGCTGCAGACTCTGCAGACTCATGACCTGGGTGTTGGTATGCGGTTGGACCTGGCGCTGGCCACGCCAGCGGCGAGCGGTACCGAGATTGCCGTTTACGACCGCAAAGGCCGTTTCAACCAGAAGCTCTGCACCCTGCGGGTGGGCAAGCCACTGCGTGAAAGGCGGCCACCGACAATCAAAGCGCTGCCGCCAAACCCTGTCTCCGAGCCCGACATTGAGAGAGCCGAAAAGTTAAGCTTCGTCTTTGAGTGGGCCGGCGCCCTGACGCCAGTGTCGGAAGACGGCCACGCCATGAATGAATTCTGGACCATCAATCGTCGCGCGTGGTCGGGC
>JBFKDP010000258.1:0-5947 GCA_041619575.1 Litorivivens sp. | reverse complement strand
GCACCCTCGAACAGCAGCTTCTGAGCCCGGTTTCTCTGTACTTTATTGCCCTGATTAAAACCTTGAGTCACTGGCTTCTCAGTGGTCTGCCGCTGACCCTGCTGGCGCCCGTATTGGCGTTGATGCTGCAGATGCCCAGTGCAGGTATTGGCACACTGGTTTTAAGCCTCGCCGCAGGCACGTTGGTCTTGAGTTTCATTGCCGCTATCGGTGCAGCGCTGACAGTGGGGCTCAAGCGAGGTGGTGTTTTACTGTCGCTGTTGGTGCTTCCCTTGTTTGTGCCAGTGTTGATCTTTGGTAGCGCGGCGGTGCAACGCGCAGTGCAGGGGATGGATAGCGCCGCGCCTTTGTCGCTATTGGCGGCAATGGCTTTACTAGCGCTGTGCCTGGCACCGCTGGCAATTGCAGGTGCACTGAAGGTAAGCCTGGATCAGTAGTTGGGGTATACTACCGCGCGCACTTTTTAACGTGTTTTTATAATTTTACAAGAGTAGGTTTTATGTGGGGCTGGTTTCACAAATGGAGTTCACCGCGCTGGTTCTATCAGCTTAGCGGTCGTCTTCTCCCCTGGTTGGCGATGCTTGCAGCCTTGACGCTGGTGGTGGGAGTGGCGTGGGGGCTGCTCTTTGTACCGCCCGATTACAAGCAAGGAAATAGTTTCAGAATCATCTATATCCATGTCCCGGCGGCAGCGGTCGCGATGGCTGGCTATATGGTTATGGCCATTGCTGGTGCAATCAGCCTTATTTGGCGTATTAAATTGGCGGATATGGTGATGAAGTGCTGTGCGCCCATTGGTGCAGCGCTGACATTTCTGGCGCTCGTCACCGGCGCCATCTGGGGCAAGCCCACTTGGGGTACGTGGTGGGTCTGGGATGCGCGCATCACATCGGTGCTGGTTCTGTTTTTCCTCTATGTTGGGGTGCTGGCTCTCTACGAGTCTTTTGAAAATAAAGAGGCCGCTGGACGCGCCTGTGCGATTCTCGCGTTGGTCGGCGCGGTGAACATTCCCGTCATTTACTGGTCTGTTGAATGGTGGTACAGCCTGCACCAGCCTGCGAGTATCAGTTTTACCGGGGAGTCGTCGATTCATCCAACGATGCTGAGGCCGCTGTTGTTGACCATTACCGGCTTCTACAGTTTTTTTGCGATGTGTCTGCTGCTTTATGTTCGCAATGAAATTTTGTCGCGAGAGCGCAATACCCGCTGGGTGCGTGAACTTATGGGTATGGCCGCAAAGGCCTGAGGGTGACTATGTATTTTGAAACGATTCAGGATGTCTGGGCTATGGCTGGCCACGGGCCCTACGTCTGGTCAGCTTATGTTATTACGGTTCTGACATTGGCTGGGCTGCTTTGGGCTCCCATGCGCAATCAGTCCAGCTTAAAACGGGACTTGCGCGCGCACTACCGGCGGCAAGGTTTTGTCAACGGCCCTGCAGCTGAATCGGAGGACTGATGCATCCGCTACGTCGTCAGCGACTGTTTATTGTTCTTTTTATCGTGGTGGCCGCAGGGAGTGCGGTGGCTCTGCTTGGGTATGCGCTCCGCCAGAACATTAATCTGTTTTACCCGCCAGCGGCCATTGCTGCCGGTGAGGCGCCCGTTGGACGCGATATTCGCGCAGGTGGCATGGTCTTGGAAGGGAGTATTGAGCGCGCACCTGATACGCTGGATGTGAGCTTTATCGTCACCGACTATCAGGCAAATGTGCCGGTAAAGTACACGGGTATATTGCCGGACATGTTCAGTGAGGGCGAAGGTGTCGTAGTCTCTGGGCAGTTGGATGAGCAAGGCATATTTCGCGCCGATCAGGTTCTCGCGAAGCACGATGAAAACTATATGCCCCCCGAAGTCAGTGAGGCCTTGAAAAATGCGCGACCGGAGAATTGAGTTTGATACCTGAACTAGGTCATTTCGCGCTGATTATAGCGTTCGTTGTTTCCCTGTTTCTGTTTCTGTTGCCGGCTATGGGTTATTACCTGAGCAGCCAAACGCTGATGGGCAGTGCGTCGCGCCTGGCTGTATTGCAGCTGGTGTTCGTAGCAGTGTCTTTTGCCTGTCTGGCAGCGGCCTTTTTGGGCGACGATTTCAGTGTGTCGATTGTGGCGCTTCAGTCCAACAGTCAGCTTCCCATGCACTATAAATTTACCGCTTTATGGGGCGGGCACGAAGGTTCGCTGCTGCTCTGGGTGTTGATTCTTGCGGCGTGGACAGCAGCCGTTGCGCTGACAGGTCGACATCTGCCACTGCCAGTCAAAGCTCTTGTGTTGGCGACGATGGGTGCTGTTGCCATTGGCTTCCTCAGTTTTATGCTCTTTACGTCTAACCCCTTTGAGCGCCTGCTGATCACAACGCCGCCTGACGGACAGGACCTGAACCCGCTGTTACAGGATTTCGGTATGGTGATACACCCACCTATGCTCTATTTTGGGTATGTTGGATTCTCGGTTGCCTTTGCCTTTGCCGTTGCGGCCCTGATCAGCGGGAAACTGGATGCGAGCTGGGCGAGATGGGCGCGGCCGTGGACCAATATAGCCTGGGCTTTTCTGACGGCCGGTATCACGCTCGGAAGCTGGTGGGCCTACTACGAGCTTGGCTGGGGCGGATGGTGGTTCTGGGATCCGGTTGAAAATGCCTCTTTTATGCCCTGGTTGGTGGGGGCCGCATTGGTGCACTCGCTGGCCGTAACTGAGAAACGGGGCGCATTTAAAAACTGGACCTTACTTCTGGCAATCTTTGCTTTTTCATTGAGTCTGCTGGGAACCTTTCTTGTCCGCTCCGGGGTGCTGACTTCTGTTCACTCCTTTGCCGCTGACCCGACTCGCGGTCTCTATATTCTCGGCTTCCTGTTTGTCGTTGTCGGTGGCTCGCTGACGCTCTATGCCTTGCGCGCGCCGGAGTCGACCTTTCGCCCGGTATTCAGCAAAGTCTCCAGAGAGTCGCTTCTGCTTGCCAATAACATCCTGCTGGTATGCGCAACGCTGGTCGTCTTGCTCGGGACCTTGTTTCCGCTAATTATGGATTACTTGGGGCAGGGTAAGTATTCGGTGGGCCCTCCTTATTTCAATGCCATGTTTGTACCCCTGGCGGGTGCTTTGGGACTCTTGACCGGGATTGGTATGTTCAGTCAGTGGAAGTCGACCAAAGGCCTGAGAGCCTTGGTGCAGTCACCCTTAGTGCTTTCGATACCGATAGGCTTGCTTCTGCCTTTGGTCTGGGGGGAGTGGCGCGCGGGTGCAGCCCTAGGGCTGTTTCTGGGAGTATGGCTGATTTTGGCATGTGCCTTTAATGTGCGGCACCAGACCCGAAATGCACTGAGTTTGTTGGCCGGTCTGAAAAAACTACGCTTGTCCTATTTCGGTATGCTCTGCGCGCATATTGGCTTTGCCTGCGCGATTATCGGTGTGACCGTCGTCAGCACATACAGCAGCGAAAGGGACCTTCGGCTCGACAGGGGCGAGAGTCTGGAGCTGGCCGGTTACAGTGTGCTGTTTAATGGTACTTCGACGATTCGTGGCCCCAATTATGTGGGTACACGCGGCGATATTCGATTGAGCCGCGGAGATCGCCACATTGCGGAGCTACATCCGGAGAAGCGCCGGTACCATGCTCGCCAGGATCAGGTGATGACAGAAGCTGGGATTGACGCAGGACTGATGAGGGATGTTTACGTCGCCTTGGGGGAACCTCTCGAGGGCTCGGCCTGGGCAGTGCGTGTGCACTACAAGCCCATGGTGCGCTGGATCTGGTTGGGCGGCGCCCTGATTGCTCTGGGGGGAGTGCTGGCTGTAATGGATAAACGCTACCGCTTGCAGCGTACACGACCGAACCCTGTGGAGGCCTGAGATGGCGCGATTGAAGCTGTTTATCCCCCTGATTATTTTCATTGCCTTGGCGCTGCTGTTTTTCGCCGTGGAGACCCGGGTCAGTGAGGGTGAGTATGACCCGAAAGAGCTGCCATCGGCCTTGATAGGCAAGGCGTTTCCTGCATTTCAGTTACCTGACCTGCAGACACAACAGATCTTGGACGAGTCGCTTCTGCGCGGGCAGGTAAGTATTGTTAATGTCTGGGCAACCTGGTGCCCAACCTGTCTGTATGAGCACCCCTTTCTTGTTGCCTTGGCTGGCCGAAATGAGGTGGGTGTTTATGGCATCAATTACAAAGATGACCCCGAAAAGGCGCGGCGCTGGCTAGCCGAAAAGGGCAATCCCTTCGCGGCAAATATTGTTGATGAGGCGGGTAGTCTCGGGTTGGACCTCGGCGTCACCGGCGCCCCGGAGACCTTCGTAGTGGACCGGCAGGGCGTCGTGCATATGCGCTATCAGGGTGGGCTGGATGAGGCAGTCTGGCAAGCGAAATTTGCGCCGCTCATTGCCCGTCTGCAAGCTGAGCAGGTGCAACAATGAATGCTATTGTGAAATCGCTTGCGCTGAGCCTGTGTCTGACTCTGACGTTTGGGGCCATTTCCGCTCATGCGGTTGTCGAAACCTATCAGTTTCGCAGCGAGGCAGATCAGCGCCGCTACCGGGCGCTGATCGAAGAATTGCGTTGCCCCAAGTGCCAGAACCAGAATCTTGCCGGTTCCGATGCGCCTATCGCTCAGGATCTACGCCGCGAAGTCTATCGCCTGATCAATAGCGGCTCCTCTGACCAGGAAATACTCCAGTATATGCTCGAACGCTATGGTGACTTTGTTCTCTACCGTCCGCGCTTCACACTGGAGACGTTGGCGCTGTGGCTTGGACCGGTGGTTTTGGTGCTGATTGGTATGGGGATCTGGTGGAGACTGTCGCGTACTACCCGCGAAACTGATGCCCCGGCTTCACTGAATGATGAGGAGCGCAGAGCCTTGAACAAAGTATTGGAGTCACCCGGTGAGTGAATTAATGGTGGTACTCCTGATTCTTGCGGTGATTGCGCTGCTCGCTGTGGCCTGGGCGGTGAGGGGACACACTGCGCAAGGAGAAGGGGTCTCGGACACGAACGCAGAAGTCTTTCGCCAGAGATTAACTGAGTTAAAGGCTGATCATGACAGCGGTCTGCTAGACGGTGATCAGTTTGAGCAACTGGAAACCGAGCTGCAGCGCCAGTTGTTGGCGGAAGCAGATTCGAATGCCATCGCACATGCCACTGCCCGGGGGCTGAGATCCCACCGTATTGTGGTCTGGGCAGTAGTGCTGGTGACAGCTCTGCTTAGTGCTTTGCTTTACCGCCAGCTGGGTGCCTGGCCAGATATTCGGTTTAGTGAGTTGCAGCGGTCTTTTTCGCAAAAAGAGCGTTTCAGCGAAGCGGATATGCAGGCATTGGCTGAGGCGATCGACACAAGCCTGAAATTTCGCCCTGATCAGCGAGATTTGCGGTTCTGGCGTGCGCAGTTGGCGGCTGAACAGGGAGATTTTGCCGCTGCAGTAGCACACTACCGCCAACTATTGGCCGCACAGCCCGGCAGCCCAACAGTGATGGCGCAGCTGGCGCAGGCACTGTTTCTCCAGAATGGTCGGCAGCTTGACGACGAAGCCCGTAGGCTGATGCGTCAGGCCGCCGAGCTCGATCCGTCGCAGACGACCGCGCTGGGTATGCTGGGTATTGATGCCTTTGATCGCGGTGAATACAAAGACGCTATTGATCACTGGACGCTGCTGTTGCAGCACATTTCACCTCAGGCACCGCAGGCCGAGGTCATCCGGCATGCACTTGAGCGTGCCAGGCAAATGGCTGGAGCCGACTCTGAAATTGCAACCGCATCAAAGCCCGCGGCCAGTGAGAACGACACCGCTGACGGTGCTAGCGAAGAGGGTGCCGCTGACGGTATACGTGTTATTGTCCGTGCCGGCCAGCATCCGCTTCCTGACAACGGCATGCTTTACGTTTTCGCCAAGGCGGCAGAAGGCCCCGGTTTCCCTCTTGCAGTGGTTCGCCAGGCGCAGGGTGCAGGAAGCGAGTG
>JBFKDP010000257.1:0-5980 GCA_041619575.1 Litorivivens sp. | reverse complement strand
TTTTTGGGAGGTAACCGTTAACATACAAATAGTCTTATATTGTAGTGGGTTATATAATGCACTAAGGCGGGCTAAGGAGCATACAAAAAATGGGTCGTATTAATGCGTTGTATTTATAAAGCGTAAGAAGTACTGGCCACTGTTGCCGCCGAGGCGGCTCCCGTGCTTTTTCAGGTAGCGCCACAAACCCGTGATATCGTCCTCCGGCCATTGCGCCAGAAAGGCACCGACGCCGCCATGACTGCGTTGCAGGTCGAGCACGAACAGGGCGTTGTCCTGAACGGCTTTCACTTTGTTGAGATTGCGAATGATACGGGTATCGCTCGCCATGTCTTCGATTTCTTCTGGCGAGCGCGAGGCGACCCAAATGGGCAGAAAGCCATTGAACACCTCTTCAAAGCCCCCCCACTTTGCCTGCACCACGCGCCAGACGAAGCCGGCGCGGAAAATACAGGCCGCCATTTCCGCCAAGTAGCGGTCGTCGGGAATTTTTTTCAGCTGGGCCGGCGTTTTGGCCTTCTGCAGTTTGTCCATAAGCGCCTGTTCACCGCCTTGATGTTCCAGTGCCTGTTGGTAGCAGCGTTGAAAAAGAGAAGTCATGCTTTGGAAGTCCGGTGGCAACACGAGCATGGAGGATAGCCGTGAGTTCTGTGGATTTCCATGATGCGAGCAGTGCTTGCACAATTAATAAGCAACATTTATATTAAAGATAGCTTACTAAATAAGACTTACATGCCTGCAGGGTAATTCCATGGCCAAATCACGCGGCAACAAGATTGACATGCTCGGTACCGACTCGGAGCTGATCTGGAAAACGCAATACTATGAGCCCGCTATCGCGGACAGCGGTGAGCGCAAAACGCGATTTCGCACCCAGAGCTTGCGCTGGGATATTAAGCCGGTATACACCCAGCAGGATCTGGACGATATTGGTTTTGATCCGGTCAGCGACCTAGGTATGCCCGGCACTTACCCCTTTACCCGGGAGACCAAACCAGCGGGCTATCGGGCCGACCTCTGGGCCATGACGCAGGTCAGCGGCTTTGGCTGCGCGGAGGATTCAGCCAAGCGCTGGGAGTACATGGTTAACCAGGGACTTGATTCAATCATCATTGAATACGATCTGCCGACCACAAACGGCTATGATTCTGATAACCCCCTGTGCCGGGGCGAAGTTGGGCGCGCGGGGATGGCGCTTGATACCTTGCAGGACATGGAAGAAGCGCTCAACTTTCCTCTGGAAAAGCTCAAGAATATCACTTCGGTCTGCAATGCCCCCCAGCCAGTGAATCTGGCCATGCTAATCAAGGCCCTGCAGAAGAAGGGCAAAAAGCTGGAAGACATCCGCTTGATGATGCCGAATACCATTCTCGTTGAGTACACGTGCGTCGGTCGCTATATCTACCCGCCTAAACACGGTCTGCGATTGGCCTGCGATGTTATTGAATACTGTATGAAGCATCACCCCAACTGGCTGCCGCTGAATGTGGTTGGCGCCCAAATCTATGCAGCTCGCGGTAACCCGGTGCAGGAAATTGCCTACTCCTTCGCCATGGCGCGGTCCTATGTCGATGAGCTGATCTCGCGCGGCTACAGCATTGACGAGATAGCACCTTACGTGAGTTTTATTACCGGCATCGACATGGACTTTTTCGAGGCCATAGCCAAACTGCGGGCTTACCGTAAGGTGTGGGCGCGGCTGATGCGCGAAACCTACGGCGCGCAATCCGATGAGGCATGCAAGCTGCAGTTGATGAGTTCACCCGGAACCATGTCGATGGCGTTGCAGCAACCAATGAATAATATCGCCCGCTTGGGCATTGAGATGCTGGCGTGCGCCATCGGGGGTGGTGCGCACACAATCAATACACCTCTCTACGATGAAGCCCATGCCCTGCCCAGCGAAGAGGCCATCACGATTGGCGCCAACATTCATCATATCGTTGCCCATGAGACCGGCGCCGCCGATACCATTGATCCCCTAGCAGGCTCCTACTATGTGGAATATATGACCAAAAAGCTCGAGGACGCGGTTTTCGAGGAAATGGCGAAAATTGAGGCCATGGGCGGCGCTCTGGGAGCCATTGAGGCGGGTTACTTCCAGAGCCAGCTGGCCGAAGAGCAGATAGCCATGAATACAGATTTTCACACGGGGGAGCGCAAATTCGTCGGTGTTAATTATCTCGTGAAAGAAGACGAAAAGCGCGAGATAGAGATTTTCCGTCACGACGAAGAAGCGGAACAGCGTCAGATTGAGCGCCTTAACCGCGTCAAGGCGCAGCGCGACAACGCTGCCGTAGAGCGGGTTCTTGAAAAAGTTCGCGAGGCCGCGCGCGGCACGACCAATATGGTTGAGCCCATGCTCGAGGCTGTGGAGCTCTATGCCACCCACGGTGAACTGTGTGATGCCATGCGCGATGTATTTGGCGAGCATGATCCCAATGCGCTGACACCCTCTCTTTAATATTTGCAGGATTTAATAAGATGGAACAACCCATTCGTCTTTTGTTAGCGAAAATCGGATTAGATACACACACCATCGGTATCACCGTGCTGGCCAAGGAGCTGCGAGATCGCGGTATTGAAGTGATATTTTCCGGCCTGAAGCAGACACCCGAGCAGGTGGTGCGAGCAGCCTTACAGGAAGATGTCGACGTCATTGGCGTAAGCTGTCTGTCTGGCGGGCATATGACTCACCTGAAAGTACTGGCCGAACAAATGCGAGTATTGGGCCTTGAAGACCGAATTCTTATTGTTGGTGGTGTTGTGCCAGAGGAAGATGTCGAGCCTTTAAAGGCGCTGGGGGTAGATCAAGTCTTTACCATGGGGGCGAATATGGACGATATCGCCAGTTACCTGCGCAGCGCCGTCGCTGCAGCCTGAGCCTATGAGAACCGTGACACTGGATGCGCAGTGGCAGGCCGACATCAAACGCAGGGATATTGCCGTACTGGCACGAACCATTAC
Organism: Litorivivens sp.; assembly: GCA_041619575.1. Lineage (GTDB taxonomy): Bacteria > Pseudomonadota > Gammaproteobacteria > Pseudomonadales > Spongiibacteraceae > Litorivivens. The sequence continues at coordinate 3,013 of JBFKDP010000257.1, read as the reverse complement.
CGCCATTGAGCGTTCCCCCGCGTTTTTGCTGGCGCTCTCGCGTTATGTGTTTGAAGACAACCCTGCTGTTAGCATTGGTATTACCGGCGTGCCGGGTGCGGGTAAATCTACATTGCTCAATCAATTGATTCGCGCATACCGGGCACAAGGCAAGAGTGTTGCGGTACTGGCGGTTGACCCCAGTAGTCGGCAAACCGGCGGCGCGGTACTCGGAGACCGCCTGCGGATGCAGGACCACGCCCTAGATGATCAGGTCTTTGTCCGCTCACTGTCGACCAAAGGCCATCTTGGTGGGTTGTCCGAGACCACGTTTATTTCGGCCCAGTTACTTAAATACGCGGGTTTCGACCGCGTGTTTATCGAGACAGTCGGTATTGGTCAGAGTGAGCTGGATGTTGTCAGCGTGGCTGATATCAGCACTATTGTCTTTATTCCTGGAATGGGTGACTACGTTCAAGGCATCAAGTCCGGCATTATGGAAGTTGGTGACGTGTTTGCACTCAATAAATGTGATCACGATGGCGTGCGTGCCTTGGAGAAAGTCATTCGCTTGGAAGCCCATGATCGCGAAAATAAAACGGGTGTGCCCTTGGAAATCTGCCTGACTAACGCCGTAAGCGGTGAGGGCATTGACGCACTCACCGCAGCTATAGAACAGTCACTGGATCGCTGTTCGCAGCAGGAGACAGCGCGGCGTCAGCGCCAGCTCAAAGCCTTTTCAATACTTTTGCTCGATATCGAGCTGCGTGAAAACTGGCAACGCAGATTTGTCGAGGGGGGTACCGGGCAGCAGTTTTTTGCCGAGCTTGAAGCGGGGCGCAGCAAGCCTGCGGATATTGTATCGGTCTTTAAGGCTAGTGTGGGGGCCGTCGATTGAAGTGCTCGCAAGGATGCAACAATGGCCATAGCAGCTCTCTCAGTCGAGGTTTTGCTTCGCCCTGGTACCTAGTTTTTCTGCTCTTTTTAGCCTATTTGTTGTCCTTTCTTGATCGCCAGATTATCGCCCTGTTGATCGACCCCATCAAAAATGATCTGCACATAACGGATTTTCAGTTTTCGCTGTTGCACGGTCTCGGTTTTGGCGTGTTCTTCGCGCTTTTCGGCATTCCCATAGCGCTGGCGGCAGATCGCTGGCGGCGCACGCGCATCATTGGGTTGGGAATTGTGGTCTGGAGCTTGATGACGGCCTACTGCGGTATGGCGCGATCCTATTTTCAGCTTTTTCTGGGACGCATCGGTGTGGGCGTGGGTGAGGCAGCCTTGGCGCCTGCAGCCTATTCCCTGTTGGCGGATGTCTTCGACCGAAAGCGCCTGCCTACGGCGATGGCCGTATTTTCAATGGGCAGCACACTGGGTAGTGGTCTGGCTTTTTTGTTGGGGGGGAGGCTTCTGTCTGCCCTGGCCGAGTGGGACCGCAGCCATATCAGCTGGCTTGCCGGTTTTGCAGATTGGCAACTGGCCTTTGTCTTTGCCGGTTTGCCCGGCCTGTTGCTTGCGCTGTTTGTTTTTCGTTACCCGGAGCCCGCCCGAAAGGGCTTGCTGGATACTTCGGCGCAGACAGTCAACCGCCAGCTGCGTACCACCTTTCATTTTATGTTGGGGCATAAACGACTCTATTTCGGCATTTTTATTGCGATTGCCGCGACCACGGCGATGAGCTCCGGCTTTATTGTGTGGACGCCGGTGTATCTGATGCGCGAATTTGGCCTGAGCCCACCTGAAGCGGCGCGCCACTTCGGCTCGATATTCGTTCTGGCAGCAACCGCTGGTGTGATGGCAGGCGGCATCGCGGCCTCGCGCTTGCAGCCACGCTTCGGGCAGTCGGCCTATCTGGTGGTGATGCTGGTAGCTATGAGTGGCACGCTGCTGTCGATTATACCCATGCCCTTACTCAGTGAATTGCAGGCAGTGAGCTTGCTGATTGCGGCGGCCGTTTTCTTTACTCAGTCGTTGGCGGCGGTCAGTGTGGCATCCATTCAGGTGGTTACGCCCAATGAAAAGCGTGCGCAATTGTCTTCCTACTTTCTCCTATTTGTGAATTTGTTGGGGTATGGCAGTGGTGCGCCGCTGATTGCTGCTGTCACCGACTTTGTGTTGGGCGACGCGGCGCAGTTGGGCCTATCGCTCAGCCTGGCCGCGATGGTTTTATTACCCATTGCCTTGATCGCTGTCTGTATTGCCTGGCCTCATTATAAAATTGCAGACAATTATGCGATGGCGGAAGAGGGCTAGTGTCGTGATATTGGCAGGCGAGTTGGATATCGATTTGGCACTCGATGAAGCCGTCCAGCGTTTTCGCGACAATGCGCTCGGCGTTCTGCTGTTTCTGGTGATGGAAGATTATGAAAGTCGCTTTCTCGGGGCCTATCGACGCCTGGGCTTTGACGACGTGCTGCGTTCGCACGGCGCTGTGCTGCGTCACCTGGATGGCAGCGGTGCCAGTATTTCAGAACTGGCCCACAGAGCAGGTATTACCAAGCAGACAATTGGCAAGATCGTACGTCAATTGGAGGGGCTAGGTTATCTAAGTGTCGTTACCAGTGCTGAGGATCGACGTGCGCGCGTTGTACGCTTCAGTCTGCGCGGGGAACGTCTGGTCAGTGCCTCAAACCGCGTTGTGGACGATATTCGAAAGCACTATCGGCAGTGTCTTGGCGAGCAAGTGTTTGCCAGACTATACCACCACCTCGACGTCATCACGCGCGAGCTCGGTTTGCAGCCACGCACCAGCACTACCGGGGAGTCCCAGCGTTTTTTGCATTTCGGGCGCTTGCTGGTGGAGCTGGCCGGAGACTTTGAGCTACGCTTGCGCGAAAAATTATCGGCCCACCATGCGCACAGGGTGTCCCGACCGGGACTGACACAGCTGTATCACCTCGGCGTTGGCGGTGTCACTATTACTGAGCTGGCAGAGTCTCAGGCGCTGACGGTACAGGCGGTGAGCCTGACGGTGCGTCAGCTCGCGGCGCAGCAGCTGGTCGAGGTGAGTGAGTGCCCGGGCGACAGTCGTGCC
>JBFKDP010000256.1:0-5992 GCA_041619575.1 Litorivivens sp. | reverse complement strand
GCGCCCTTCAACAAGAGTGACTTCCGCGCTGTAATCCGACACGGGCACGAGCCTCGCAGGCCGTGTGGTGATGCCCTCGTAGGCAAAGTACATACCTTCAGCAAACGCCTTGATATAGCGCGCATCCAGTGGCTGAGACAGGGTAACGGAATAAACTTTGGGAATGGCGCGCTCAGGCTGACTAAGACCCCGCGACCACTGACCATCGTTGCTCAGCAACAACAAACCGGTGGAATTGAAATCCAGCCGCCCTGCGATATGCAGCTCACCGCGGTCTTCACGCTGCACAAGATCGATGACTGTGGTGTGCCGTGAATCCCGGGTAGCGCTCACGACACCGGCAGGCTTATTCATCATTAAGTAGAGCGGTTGCCGCGCCTGCAATATCTGACCGTCAAATTCGACTCGCGTAAACTGCCCTATCCGCTGCGTGACATCCGATGCTATCAGGCCGTCAACCCGCACACGCCCCTGCGCGAGCGCGCTGCGCATATCACTGCGCTTAATCCCGGTTGTCTTGCTAAGAAATCGATCGAGTCGATGGGAGTAGGAAGGCAACACAAACCCTTGTCATCAAAAATCATTAACGGCCATTCTTAGGCGCACCTATTATTGCACCACGAAGGCCGGTACAACCATCCGACGGCTAATCAGGCAGCGTCCATCAACCACCTGATAGCGATCATCATAATGGCCCACAAAAAGAGGCTGACCGACCGTGGAAGCAAAAGCTTCACCTGTCCGAACACCGCGATACAAGGTTAGATAGACAGTCCCCACAGCTTCGCTGTCGCTCTGCCAGTCGATAGTCGTATTCGTCTGACTATGACGACTCACCCGTGTCGTGTCGTCACTCAGCGCGGCAAAGTAATTGCGAATTTCAGTGCGACCCTGCAAACGGGTAGACCCAAGCTGCCAGGTCGCATTCTCCGTGAAAAGTTCAGCGACCCGGGCCGGCTCGCCCAGATCAATATGGCGGGCATACAAATTGATGGTCCGCTCGCAAAGCGGGTCCTGTAAACGCTGCTGGGTAGCGCAGGCCGCCAGCAAAAGCGCCACAAGAACTATTATTGCGCCACGCAGCATGATTTTCTCCTATACCCAAAAAGATCACTGACACCCAGAGTACTGGCACCGCCCATTATCCCTAGCAGGCCAGCATATAGAAGCGTGAGAGCGTTTGCGATACACTTTCAGCAGCGTAATTGATCACAGTGCGAAGAATAATAAACCGATCAACCCCCTGTGTACTGAGCATCACCTCCATACACCCAGAGACGCGGCATTATGGATTATGTAGCCTATGCAGTTCCCTTCTTCCTTCTGCTGATCCTTATCGAAATCGGCTGGGGAGTGCTGCGCAAACGTAATACCTACCGAGTGAATGACAGTATTAACAGCCTGAGTCTGGGCATGCTCAGCACCTTGACCAAGTTGGTATTCCTGAATATCGGCATGCTCCTGTTTCAGCAAATTGCAGCACATAATAGTTGGGCCAGCATGGACTTATCTTCGCCGCTGCAGTGGGCTTTGGGCGTCCTCCTGTACGACTTCTGCTACTACTGGTTTCATCGCATCAGCCACGAACGCATTCTCTTCTGGGGCTCGCACGTGGTTCATCACCAGAGTGAAGACTTCAACCTGAGCACGGCATTGCGTCAAACCTCTACTGGCCTATTTACCAGTTGGGTTTTCTATCTACCTCTTTTTCTGCTCGGCATGCCCGTCGAAATGTATGTCAGCATTGCCTCTTTGCACTTGATCTACCAGTTCTGGATCCATACCCAGTTTGTGCCGAAACTCGGCCCACTGGAATGGTTTCTGATCACCCCATCCAATCATCGAGTCCACCACGCTCAAAATCCACGATATGTAGACCGCAACTACGGTGGGCTGCTCTGCAGTTGGGATCGCCTCTTTGGCACCTTCAGTGAAGAAGTGAACGATGAAGCCATCGTCTATGGTATTACGACACCATTACACACTTGGAACCCGGTCTGGGCCAATATTCACATCTTCGCCGGTATGCTGCGCGATGCCTGGCACACACAGCACGTGCGCGATAAACTTCGTGTGTTTACCGCCCGCACTGGTTGGCGACCAGACGATGTGCGCCAACGCTTTCCTGACGGGAAAGTTGAGCTGGAAGGCTTTCGAAAGTACAACCCCGCCTTGAGCACCGCCGCCAAGTGCAGCCTGGCAGGGCAGTACCTACTCGCAACACTCGCCTACTTCTGGCTCGTTACGCAAGCTACAAGCTTGGTGCTGGGTCAGCTGTCGATCGCACTGTTATTCATTCTTTTCATGCTTATTAGCATTGGAATGATTGCAGACCAGTCACACAATACACGCGCCTGGGAATACACTCGGATTCTGCTGTCTTTAGTCTTGATCGGCGCCTGCACGCTCACTGACTACTTTGCCGATACTGTCACACTTGGCGCAGCAGCGCTTCTGCTGACCAGCGCGATACTTTCCATCGCGGCCTTACCACGCCGTGAATTAACCACAGAAACCAGTAGCCCATGATGAAGCATTACCGCGACAACGAACCCTGCCCATGCAGTTCTGGTGCGCCCTTTCAAAGTTGCTGCAAACCTCTGATCAGTGGAAGCGATCGCGCCAAGACGGCCGAGCAACTGATGCGCTCACGGTATAGTGCTTTTTGCATTGCTGACGCCAGCTACCTGCTAGCCACTCATGTACCAAGCAGCCAAGGGGCTTCCGACTCTGAAAAAGCAGAGTTGCAGGCCGAGATCCAAGAACAGGAATGGCTCGCGCTGCGCATACTAAAGACAGAGGCAGGCAGCGAACACGATAGCAAGGGCTTGGTAGAATTTGCAGCCTATTACCGCATTGAGGATGGCAGTGTTAGCCAGCTCCACGAGCGCTCACGCTTTATTCGCGAAAACGGAAGCTGGCTGTATGTGGACGGCAAAGCTCTACCGCCGGTTACGCCAGGCCGCAATGACCCCTGCTGGTGCGGCAGTGAGCGCAAATACAAGAAGTGCCACCTTGAGTTAGGCTAGCACTCGGCGCCATTGGATTTCAGTCGAGGTGCCATGAGCCAAGGCACCACTAGAATACTTTGCGCAGCCTCCAGTAGAAGTCAGCTTCCGCTTGCTCCAAGTCAACAGTATCACTGACGTCATCGCTTAGCGGCCTTGCAGCTACCAGTTCCATCATTAAACCATCGCCAAAGTCAGTAGAAACTTTCAACCCTGCGTCAGAAATTCGCTGCTCTTCAGACAAATCACTTGATGTGTCATTAAACCAGGTAGCGCCGTACTCAATAAAAGCAGCCGGACGCCAGGAAAAGCCAAGCCAATCTCGCTGCAATGTCACTTCCACCTTGAGGTGGTAGCCCTCATCGCCGAGCACGACACCGGGCAGGTAAGCGCTCATAGTTTCCATACCACCAAGGACATATTGCTGCTGCTGTGGTAGCTGCTCGTCCGCTATCTGCCCGCGCAGGCTAAATCCCAGTACGGCGCGTGGTTGAAATAACCAGAAGTAATCGGCGCTAGGCTTAAGCACCAGGAAATCACCGCTACGGGCCGCAGGAACAACATCCGGAGCGGGGCCTGCACCGGGGTTCTGAGCCGCAAAGTTCTGACTGAACTCATCATAGCTTTCCAGCGTACCGCTGCCACCCAAACCGAACCGTAGCCGCAATCCAAGATTAAGGAGTGTTTCATTCTCGGGTGTATCGGGGCGCCGCGAATATTCCACGCCCAGCTCCGCTAGTTGATAATTCTCATCGAGCGCCGGCTCTGATCCACCTTTCTCTTCAACAGTAGAATCAACGTATTCCAATCGTTGCGTCAGTGCGACCTGTGTTGACGGCGTACTGTACAAGAACTGCTTGCCGTGTACAGCGGCCTGAAAGATCTCAGCGTCAAACTCTGTACTTGATGTGCTTGAACTCGCGGGGGTACACCCCAGAATCAGCAGGGTGCAGGTCGCCGGTGTAAGCTGACTGCTGCTGGATTCGCTCTCGTACTCGATATAATCCAGCTCTACGCCATAAAGGCCAAAAGTGAAGGGGTGATCCACCCCAAATTTCAGGCGATCCAGGCTTTTACCGATACGGGATTCACCCCAATCAGAAAAGGCGTGCTGGTAGGCCAGTGAGGCCTCGGCTCCATTGTCAAAGCGGTGCTTGATACCTGCAATACCGTAGTAGCGACCGGCAAAGCGGCTGCCTCGATTATTAAACTCCACGATATAGTCAGTGCTGTCAGGCTCCGCAGCGGGTTCACTATCGAAGACCAATGCTGCTTCGCGACCATTAATTTCTTCAAATTTGGCCGAGTAGTTGATCTCTGTACGCGCCGCACGAATATCGGCCAGGGCTTTGGCGCGGTGAAACTCAGGCATCGTAAGGTTTTGGTCGCCGATCAACCCTTCGAAGTAGGGACTGATGGCTTTATCACCACGAACATCCGCCAGCGCCAGCTCGTCAACCATGACGGTGACAGTTGTACCCTCGCGGTAATAGCGAATTTTGACGAGCAAGTGACCATCTTCGTAGTAAGTTTTCGCAAGCGCTTTAATAAAAGTTGACGGCAGGCTTGCAGCCGACAGCATTTGCTCAACTTGCTGCGATGAGAGGTAGCGATTCCCTAACACTCTGACCGAGGTCCCTTTAATAACCCCGCTAATTACCGCGCTATCACGCTGATAATTTGCCTCATAATAAGCCTGTGTAGACAATTGCGGAGGTATAACTGGTGGCAGATCAATCGCCATATAACCCTATCTCCATAATATTATTAGAAAGGTAAAAACAAATGCGCCACGAAGTCGATCGCACATGGCCATCGAATCGCGGCGCGCAAACTATCGGGCGCTGATGGTCGACGGGGTGCTCTCAGAAAATATCATTACCGCCCGACGATTTCTCAATCGCATATCGTCTGCAGATTCTTCTGCAATCGGGTCCGCCTCACCATACGCCTTGAGCACCAGACGACCAGGCTCAACACCATGGCCAATCAAGTATGCAGCAACGGCCTTAGCCCGACGCATTGACAGCTGCTTGTTGTACTCTGCGCTTCCTTGCGAATCTGTGTGACCTGCAATGATAAATTGCGGAGAATCAGAAGCCTTAATAAACTGCAAGGCCATACCAAGCACTCGGTATGATTCTGGCGTTAGCTCGGCGCTGTCGACGCCAAATTGCACCCCTTCTAGCTCCAGCGGGGCTGTTGTCACCAACCCGCAACCGTTGCGTAGCACCTCACTTCCCTGCGGAGAGTTGGGGCACAAGTCCTCAGTATCGCAAACACCGTCTGTATCACCATCCGCGCAGGCTTGAGTATCGCTGCGATTTTCAGTGATACCCTGTACCGCTGGCTGATCCTTTGCTCGCAAACCAAACAGCGTTCCGCCCAAAGCATTGATATTGCTCAAGCCCGAATCACCATTGCCCAGAAGCTCACTGATCAAGCCATCACCTGAACCTGAGAGAGCGTCGTCCACACTACCACCAGTCAAATCACCCACAGCACCGTCCAGAGGATCTATCGCTGGACCTGCGACCTCCAGAGTAGGCGACGTAAGCGGCTCAATTCCATCGATAACGGGAGCAATAACGGCATCCACCGGGTCTGTCACCGGGTCTAGGGTCGTATCGACAACCTCAACGAGCGGCGCCAATAGATCTCCCAGGGGTTCGGTTATCGGCGCGGAAGGAGATCCGCCGGCACCACTGCCACTAGCAGGATCATCACCAGTACCTGAGCCCAGCAAATCATTGACGACGCCGTCGCCGTTGCCGGTGTTGCTGTCGCCATTCGTTGTCAGCGCATCGCTAACACTGCCGCCGGTTACATCACCGACAACAGCATCGACCGGATCCACAATCGGGTTCGCAGCATCGACAACGGGAGCAGTGACCGGCTCTAAAGATTCAACGACAGGTGCAAGCCCCGCATCCACAGGATCAGTTACCGGATCCAGTGTGGTATCCACCACGTCAATGACCGGC
>JBFKDP010000255.1:0-5992 GCA_041619575.1 Litorivivens sp. | reverse complement strand
TTACTGGCGAAGCCTTTTGATTATCGTCCGGACATGGACGATTATCTTTTCGGTGCAGAAAGCTCGCAGGGCTATCAGACATTCTGCGGCACCTGATTCTTACTCAAACATAGAGACGCGATCATGCCACTATACGGTCCAGACATCACGCTGAATCAGCCCGCCTTTATCCATGATAGTGCCCAGCTCTACGGCAAAATTACGCTGGAGCGTGATGTCTCGGTCTGGCCCAATGTCGTCATGCGCGCCGAGGCTTACGAGATCAGCATTGGCGAAGCCAGCAACATCCAGGATTTTGTGATGGTTCACGTGGGCAATACAACGCCAACCCTTGTCGGCAAGCGATGCTCCGTCACCCACCATGCCACTCTGCACGGCTGCGAGATAGGCGACGACTGCCTGATTGGTATCAATGCCACCGTGATGGACGGCGTCAAAATAGGCAACAATTGCATTGTCGCAGGACATGCCATTCTCACAGAGGGCAGCGAATTCCCCGACAATGCCATCATTGCCGGCGTTCCTGCCAAACAGGTGGGGAGCAAAAACAATGCAGAGGCCAATCGCATCAACGCCCGCTTTTATCTACGCAACGCCCTCAATTACCGGCAGGGCATTTACCGCTTTAGCGATGCCGATATTGCCGAGGCGCTGGGGGCTGCGGCAGACTGACGACCTTTTCTGCCTCTGGCAGCTGTCATGTCGCGCCCAATACAAGGACTTTACCGTGCCCGCCACTGTTTGGATTTTGACCCTCGCCCAAGCCCTGTCCATGACCGTCGCGCCCCTGCTGGTGTTCAGCGGCGGCATCATTGGCAGTGCGCTGGCGCCACGCCCCAGCCTGGCGACCTTACCGGTAGCCTGCATTGTCATTGGCACGGCACTGGCCGTCTTGCCCATGACCCGGCTGATGCAGCGTGTCGGCCGCAAGGCAGTATTTATGCTGGGCGGCGCGATCTCAATCGCCGCAGCACTGGCAGCCGCCTGGGGCATACACCTGCAGCACTTTGCCCTGTTCTGCAGTGCCAGCCTGTTACTTGGCGTCGGTGTGGCCATCGCCCAGCAGTATCGGTTTGCCGCCATTGAAAGTGTGGCAGCGCCACGTGCCGGACAAGCAGCTTCTCAGGTTTTGCTGGGCGGTCTGGTGGCGGCCTACCTAGGCCCCGAACTGGTAGTTTATGGTCCAAGCGTCGCCGCCGCCCTTCAGCTGTCAGCCGCCACTGGCCCCCACAGTGCCTTTGTTGGCGCATTTACACTGCTGGCACTAATTTGTTCTGCGGTACTGCTGGTCATCGGCCTGGGTTATCGCAATCAGGCTCCGGCGCAGGCGGAAGAACGCGGAACGGGGCGCACCGTCGGTACACTGTTCCGCCAGCCGCTGCTCTGGCTCGCGGTAGGCGCTTCCGCCATGGGCTATGCCATGATGAGCTTTATGATGACGGCAACACCGCTGGATATGCATGCGGTGCGGGGTTACAGCCTGATTGATACCAAGTGGGTGATTCAATCCCATATCATTGCCATGTTTCTGCCATCCCTCTTCTCCGGCTGGCTGATTGCGAAAGTGGGGCACCGGGGCCTGATTGGCATGGGAGTGGCCGCCTACCTCATTTGCCTGGGCGCGGCATTGTCAGGCCACCAACTCCACCACTACTGGTGGGCCTTGATTTTGCTGGGTATCGGCTGGAATTTTCTGTTTGTCGGCGGCACCGCACTCCTTCCTCTGTGTTACCGCCCCGAAGAAAGATTCAAAGTCCAATCGGTGAATGAATTTGCCGTATTCGGCTGCCAGGCCATTAGCGCGCTGTCGTCGGGCTGGGTTATTAGCCAATTTGGTTGGCAGAGCCTGCTGTGGATTTCGGCGAGTATGGTGCTCGTGATCGCAGCGACACTCTGGCTGAGCCGTGGCAGTGACATACAGGCTGAAATCGCACGCAGCTAGCGCAAACTATTCCGGCACTATGCATGGGAGGCAAACCAATCCACAAACCACTGCAATGCACGCCCGCCTTTACCCTGCTTCCAAGCCAGCACCAGCTCAGTGGGCCCTTCCTGCTGCTGCAAAGATGGCAGCACCAGCTCTCCCCGCGCCAACTCGCCTTCGATGCGATGGCGAGGCAAAAAACCAACACCCAAGCCACGGCGCTGCGCTTCGATTTTTTGCGCAATATCAGTGACGGCCAGAACTGACTGGCTGCGAAATACCCGCCGACTCATGGCAGGACGGTGACGAGAGGTATCGCTCGCCACCACCGCGCGATAGGGCTCTATGTCTGCCGCGCTCAGCGGCACCGAGGGATTTGCCAGCGGGTGAAATGGGGCAACGGCAAACACGAATTCTACCGTCATCAACGGCCGGACTTCCATGGCGGCAGGGGGTTCTGGCAAGACTGGCGCACCGATGACCAGATCCGCCCGATCATCCAGCACAGCCTCCCAGGCACCTGACAGCACCTCTTCGCTGAGGCGAATCTCCGTACCGGTTTCCAGTTGAAAAAATGCCTGCAAAGCATCTGCCACTGCGCCAAAATCAACCCGCGAATCAATCGCCAGCGTCAGCTTTGATTCCCAACCCCGTTCAACCTGCCGCGCCGCTTCGGCCAAACGCCGGGTTGCGGCCAGAATTTCACGCCCATCCTCCAGCAACAGTCGTCCAGCAGGTGTCAGCACCGAACGCCGACCCTCTTTCCGGAACAGGCTGATGCGCAAATCCTGCTCCAGTTTCTGCACGGTATAGGTGATTGCCGACGGCACCTTGTGCAGCTTTTCTGCCGCCGCCGCGAAACTGCCCTGACTGTCGATAGCATCCAGAACTTCCAGCGCATCAAGGCTAATGGCTTGGGTCACAATAGTTCAACTATTTTGAATATTTAGTGCAAATATCTCCGCTTTTTATTCTTTTATCAAGTACTAAAATGCAGGCAAGTAAGGTCGTAACACCGCCTTTTCAGGAGAGAGACCATGACCAACATTCGCAACCTACAGGCCATCTACCCCGCGCGAGCAGCTAGCGACGGCGACGGTGTCCACATCAAACGGGTATCCATGCCCGGCCAGTTTGGCGATCTCGATCCCTTCCTGATGCTGGATGAAATTGCCAGTGACGACGCCGCTGACTATATCGGCGGCTTCCCGGAACACCCTCACAGGGGTTTCGAGACCGTCACTCTCATGCTGGAAGGCCGCATGCGCCATCGCGACCACATGGGCAATGAAGGTGTTATCGCCCCGGGTGGAGTCCAGTGGATGAGCGCGGCGCGCGGCATACTCCACTCTGAAATGCCTGAACAGAACGCAGGCCGCCTGCACGGCTTCCAGTTGTGGATCAATCTCCCCGCCGCCGACAAAATGAAGCCCGCGCAATATCGCGAATTCAACGCCGATAAGATTCCGCTGTGGCAGCCAGACTCCGGCGCCAGTGCGCGAGTTATCGCAGGAAGTGTCGGTGATATCAGCGGCCCGGTACAAGGTGTCGCCACCGCGCCATTGGCTCTGGATATCACCTTGAAGCACGACGCCAGTATCGAGCTGCCGGTTTCCGCCACCGCCACCGTAATTGCCTATGTCTATGAGGGCGCCATTGAGCTGCCTGCCGGCAGCAACGTGCACGCTGTCGAGCAGCAACAACTGGCTCGCCTGCATCCAGGCGAGCGTGTTCACATTGGGAACGCTGGCCCAACTTGCAGCCGCTTCCTACTCTTGGCCGCTGAACCCATCAATGAACCCTTGGCGCACTACGGTCCTTTTGTGATGAACACGCCGGAAGAAATTGAACAGGCCATCAACGATTATCGAAACGGACGCCTCACCGCCTAGCGCAGTGAGCTCCGACACTATGCGAGGGAAACTTATGAAAGTTCTTGGTATCAACGGCAGCTTACGCCGCGACTCACTCAACCTGAAACTCCTGCAAAGCGCGGGAGACTATTTTAGTGACCAGGTCAGCTTCGACATTCTGAGCCTGAGCGGCATCCCGCTATACAATCAGGACCTGGATGGCGATAACAAGCCTGCGACGGTAATCAGTCTGAAGCAAAAAATCGAAGAGGCTGACGCCCTGCTTTTCGCAACGCCGGAATTTAACCACAGTATTCCGGGTGTTCTGCAAAACACGATCGACTGGGCTTCACGCCCCGCCTTTCAATCACCCCTGGCCGACAAACCTTTCGGCGTCGTCAGCGCGTCCATGAGCCCGATTGGCGGCGCCAGAGCACAGGCACAGTTGCGCGCGGTGATGACCAGCGCGCTAGCACCCGGGTATCCCAGCATCGAGTACCTGCTTGGCAGCGCCCACGAAGCCTTCGACGCCAGCGGTCAGCTCACCGACGAAACGGCAGCTTCGCGCCTGCAGCGCTACATCAACGGCTTCGAAGACTGGGTTGTACGCCAGACTCAATCCCGGGAAAAAAAGGCCGCGGCCTAAGCCCGAAAGTTCAGGCCCTGGAAATGAGCAAGGAACCGCAGGCGATCAGCATAATGCCACCGGCCCTACGTGGCAGGCCTGCCTGGAATCGTTTGTCGAGCTGCTCGCTGACTGCCGATGCAAACAAGACATAGGCCAATTTCACACCACCTCCTGCCACGAGGGTGATGGCGGTGATATTGAGTGCATCCAAGACTGAAAGCCCCTGAACGGTAACGACTAAGGGAAACAGACTGGCGTAGAAGAGCAAAGCTTTAATATCGCCAAGCGTCAAGACCAGGCCTGCCAAAAAATCCGTCACGGGTTTCGCCCGCGGCTGCTTTAGGGGCTGCGCGGGCAAACTGACTTGTGGACTCGCGCGAAAGATATTGATACCCAGAAAGACAAGATAAATACCCGCCAATGCTTTAAGAAGCCCGAACAAGGGTCCAAGCCAGCCTGCGAGCGTGCTGACCCCCAATAGCGCGAGTGCTACAAACACCAGGTCGCCCGTCACAATGCCCACCGCGGTGAGCACACCACTGCGGCGACCAGAAGCAATGGTTTTTGCCACCACTAATGCAACACTCGTGCTCGGCATTGCAGCGAGCGCCATCATAAGACCAAAGAGTGCCAGCGCTTCAAGCAAACTCATGGCACAAAAACTCCCAGCAAGTCATTTGTCTACGAGCCCCTTCCATCGCGCCTTGCAATTTCCCGCACCAGCCCCGGGATCTCCTGCATCTCAATATCCTTGACACAGTCGCATACTGCAGCTCTGAAATTCGCTGGCGCGCCTAGCATAAAGTGTTTAATGATAGTGTGCCGGCTCGGCGCAACGCAGGCTTTACAAACCCATTTCGTCCGGCCCAAAGGGTCGGGTTTTACTCATGGCGGAACCCACAAAACGCACCCGGTTGTTAAGCTTTGCCTCCAGCCAGATCAGCTGTGCATTTAGCTTGTGATGCTGTCTGCGAAAATTGACGACTCGTTCGGTGATCGCTTCGCTCGCATAAACCAGTAGCGACAAACCCAAGGCGATAAAGACAATGCCCATCGGTATCGGTGAGAACAGAAAAACGAAGCCAAGCATGAGCAGAAACCAGGCCAGGCACATCAGCAGAAACTGCAGCACTCTAGCCCTCAAGCGTTTTTGCCCCCACCCTACTGCGTGGCAAAAAACCGTACGCAGGCCGGCTATCGATCAAGTCAATCATCGAGGCCTCGTTGCCGTCGGGCATCATCAATGCTGCCAGCATTAAACACCTTGCTGTAACCCGCTTCTTGCAGCGCGGCCATCGCCTTACCCGCACGGCCACCACTGCGACAATAGAGCTGAATTTCTGTCTCTTTGTCAGGAAAGTGCTGGGTAACAGCCGGAACGATTTCGCTGTGTGATACGCGCATGTCGCCTTCGATATTGTCGATGGCATGCTCAACAGGGCTGCGTACATCAATCCAAACCGCGTCAGCCATTACAAGCGCGGCGGACAACAGAAAAAAGCAGGCGGCTGCAATATTTTTTAATACACAAAAACGCATCATTTCACTCCTATCTCAGTATAGGTCAGCCAGCAGCTGGTCCAGTGC
>JBFKDP010000254.1:0-5998 GCA_041619575.1 Litorivivens sp. | reverse complement strand
TAACCGTACTTCTGACACACAAAGGGCGTCGCTAGTCGAACTGTTCTACGGTAGAACAGTTCTGATCCACTCCAACTGACAGCACTCCTGGGTCGTAGTGGGCGCCTGAAAGCCCAAGTGTTCTACCGTAGAACACTCCGATTGATCGGCACCTGGGGATCTACGTGAAACGTCATTCAACCGAGCTTGTGCGAAGTATCGGCACACTCCTGCCGGGCACCCGAAGCCGCAATAAAAAAGGGGGCTAAGCCCCCTTTCACGCGAATCAAGCACGATGCTAAAGCGATTCAAGTTGTGCCCGAAACCCGCCTCCTATTGCCTTCGGTATGCTTGGCGTTGCTGCGGGGCTGCTGGCGGTCGACTCAGCGGGTGTGACCGGTGCCGCCCCAACGCGTAGTGCGATCAGGCTGGCATTGGCCATCGTTCGGAGATACTCAGCTCTTTCGCTACTGTGCATCGCTTGCAGGCGCTCATATAGCTCGGGGTAGAGCTCCCGGCTAATCCGCACCTGTACGCGAATCGGATTGTCAGGCAGCGTTTTGCTCATAGGTCGCTCCATAGGCAAGGAATCCACGTGCGTTAGCGGTGACTGGGTTCTTCGGTAGAATGATCTCCGCATTCGGGAAAGCATCCCCTACTTCATCTTTCCAGTCCGCAGCGCCTCCGCCAGTCAAGATCACGGCATTGACTGAGCGACCTAAAGTGCGCAATTGGTTTTTCGCATCTTTCACAGCCTGACCGGCTATTGCCTGGCGAGCTTTAGCGAAGTAGGGGTCGAGAGTCACCTTTTTCAAACCAAAGTAGACGGCGGCATTCCCTTCCCGCACTTGCTGTTCCAGGTCGCTGAGATGAACAAGCCCTCCGCCATCGTTCTGAAGCTGACCCTGAACGTGCTCAAGGTATGAACTCACCGCATGGCAATTATTACCGCAGCCATCACCAACGATTTTACCTCGGTCAATCAATGCGTAATCGAAGGAATAAAAGCCTGGATCAAGCACTAAAGTCGTAGACTGCATCAAGGCTTCCTGCAATTCAGGAAACTCTTCGACCGCAGCGAAGAAGGACCCCAGAGGCTGGGGGATCACCTCAACGCTCTTTACTTCTACTTCCAGCCCCTCAGCAATCTTATGAGTGCCCTTCATCAGCTCAATAAGCTTTGTACGTTCTTTTTGCGATTTCCACTGACCAACCGGTAGACCAGTCACCAGGTGATCTACGTGAGCCGCCCCCTGCAGTTTTAGCGCCGCATGAAATAGAGCCCGATAGTGGTTAGTACTGGAATAATCATCTGACAGTTGTCGGCTTATACCGTGGAACTCCGCTTGAGGCACGCCAGCCGCATATTTCACACCGCCTACAAGCACCTCAACAGCTTCAGCCTGAGGGCCCGCCAGCGAAACACTTCGAGCCTCTACGGGGCCCGCACCTGCTGGCAGACATAGCGACTCCCCGCTGCCTCCGCTTACATAGGCGGCCTTCAGGTTGCTATAACCGATATCAAGTCCTAATGAATTCATCTGTAATCTCCTGTGGTTGCAGTACTACGAAGCCAGTAAACCACACGAAAATCGCTCCGATCTTTCGAGCAAGGCCCTCAAAACAGTGCTGCACGAAAGTTCTGCTCCATGATTGAGTCATAGACGTTCTAGGGAAGGGCTTGCGAACGACTACAGCCCTTTGGGCTGGATGCAGTTATAGCGTCTAGCCTATTGGGCGCAGGTTGATCTACGGCGGAACGACGGAGAAACGACTACCGCCGCAACAGGGTGGGCGAGACGAAGAGATGGTCGGAGTATTCGTTAATCAGCGGCGGCAGAACGACTGCTGAAGCTCTCCGCTGTCTTGCCTAGCCTTCAGTGGTAAGCCTCTCATCACACCGTCAGGAGAGAACCCTAACAGGGCTGAATTGCAGCCAAGTTGGCAAACCAGCTGCATCCCAATAGTTGGCAAATTAAATGTTTTAAACTCTGTTGGCAAACACATTGCACTTACATATAGTTGGCAAAGACATAGTAATTGCCGGTACTTAGATATTGGCATGACAGTAATAATCAACACCGGTAAAAAAGGGGTGATCGTAATGCAGGGATGTAATCATCGGGGCTACCGCGTCAGCGAACGAGGGCGGCTCTGATGCGCGGGGGAGTTGATCCCAGGCTGGATGAGTTCCACCAAATGCTTGATGAGCACGAGCGAGACTGCGTTACGCTGGCCAGAGTCCACGCTGAGCGGCTAATGGACGAGCGCCGTAAACGAAGGGATGAGCCGAACTGGCAAGATCGAGGTGGAAGTCTAGGTTTGCGCGTGCGCGAGCGTGGCGAGAAGGGGGCTGCCAGCTTCCGAGCGGAGTGGATAGTGATGCGCCGTATACCGGCTAGCACCAAGGATAGGGCGCTGGCTAAAAACAACGATAGTCGGGCCAAGTTCGTTACGCGGTATTTCGCGCTGCCAAAGGGGCGAAGCGACCAGTACCCCAACAGTCGCCTGCTCAAATATGCGCGGCCATGGGAAGAGGAGCTGATTCTGGAGATTGAATCAGAGGTCGCGCACTTACGAACCCAAGTGAAGAAGATTGTCGATCTTCGGCGGAGAGTGAATCTATACAACATATTCCTTGAGGGAGAGGAGTAAAAGCATGCAAGGGAAGACACCAAAGAGCAGGCCCGGCACAAAGTCAGTCTCCGTGTCTGAGCTTGGATCATTCGGGGGTGACTGTGAGGTTCAGGCCTTGCTTCGGTATCGAGACCGGGTAGGAACGTGTCACGTGACACAAGAGAGCCTTGAAGGTGAAGCGATTCACGCACAAGTAGCCCGTGATGCGGTCGCCTATGAGCATTCTCGTAGGCGGAAAGGTGTGTCACGTGACACGCGATGTTACATCGCAACTGCTGTTTTCGGGGTAGATGCACCAGAGACCGAGATACTTCGGGTTTGGCGCGACCAGGTGCTTATGAAAAGTCCCGCAGGCAGGGCCTTTATTGCGATCTATTACGCGGTAAGTCCGCTTCTCGTTCGCGGCATACCGCGACAGTCATTGGTTGAGCGAGGAATTCAGGCAGTGCTAAGGGCCATGATTAACAAGATACGCGCAGCTGATGCAAAGCGGTCTGGCTAACACGGTCATCAACGGAGAGTGAACAATGGGTATTCTAATCATCATCCTGGCGATCGCGGTGCTTGTTGTTGTGGCGCTGGCCACAAAATCGCAGGGCAGAAATGGAAAAGCACGGGCTCGGCGCCATACCCTCCCGGACTCACTGAAGGGGGCTAAACTGATTCTGTGCGAACCTAAGCACAGCATTCGCACGCTGAAGCCATTTCCCATTCACGGGCGCCCTGACGAGGTCTATGCGCTCGGCAAGACCTTGGTGCCGGTTGATACGAAGACCCGGAATGTAACCACCGTGAGAGACGCGGATATCGTTAAGCTGTCTGCCTACGGTGCCATTCTTCGGCATGGCCGGCAGTTTCGGGGGTATCAGGTAGCCGGGTACGGATATATCCGCCTCATCAATCGCAAGACGGGGCGAGTGGCCTTTCGACGGATAAAGCTTATGAGTGACGCGGAGCTCGTTGCGTTGAATGAACGCCGCTTGGCGTTGCGTGAGGGGAAGGCTGTTCCCAGAGCAACAACCAACCGTCGTATGTGCGGTGGATGTGGGCAGCGTGCAAAATGCCCGGGCTTCGCCTGATAGGGGGTAGTGATGACAGACTGGCCGCCAAAGCAAACCACAGACCTCCCCCCGCTGGGCCGTTTGGCCTCTCTGGGTCTCACTAAGCCGCATGAGGCCGCCTTGATCATGCCGGAGGGCTACCGGGACTACCGATACCCCTTTTCGTCTTACAGCGCCTCACAGCCCGGCACAGAGGTGTTTGTGCAGGGTGTTATTGCGTATGAGCCCCGATTTGGCTTTACCCGTAGCGGGAAGCCTCGGACAGAAGTCACACTACGAGGTACAGATAGCTCCGAGCTGGTTGTCCAGTTATTCGGAGTAGACAAAGATCGAGATGCTCTGTTGAGCCAGTTGTACGCTCAGTCACAGATCGTATTCTTCCAAGGGGATCACATAGCCCCTCTGGGGAAACAGCTGTGGTTGAAAAAGGCCCAGCGCGTGCCATCTCCGTATGCCGGCCGCGTAGTACCTGAGTACGCGGGTAAACGTGGTGTTGTTAAGCCTGAAACTATCCAGGCACACCTGATGACATACGTGAAAGCATGCTTGCCTGGCGCCGCGCGGCAGTTGCTGGAGCAAGCATTACCGGCACGGTCATTGGCGGACCCTGATTCTGATGTCGATGCGGTCTCCCTGGGAATTCTTCGGGCTCTCATCCCGCCGCAGGCCTCTACTGGGGCAACGCCAAAGTGGGGCGTCGTCGACGAGTGGGTCCGCAATCAGCTACAGACCGTCCATCTCCCCAGAACACCGGGGGCCGGAGAACGCGCCAGGGAGGTGATCGCGCGACTTGGTGCGCTGGGTGTACTGAATCTCGCTCAAGCACAACAGGCACGGCGCGGCATCAGTCTGTTCTCATGCCCCTCCTCTTGGAAAGGAAGAGCTACAGATTTGCCGTTCAGTCTCAGCACGTCGCAAATAAAGGCAATCGAGCAAGCCCAATACGACCTTCATCAGCCGCTGGTTATGCGTCGTGTACTTGTTGGAGATGTGGGTAGCGGGAAGACAGCTGTCTACGCTATTACCGCGGCGTCCGTGGTAGACGGCGGAGGCTCAGTAGCCATCTTGCTGCCAAGCGATGCGCTTGCGAAACAGGTGTTTCGGGAGATCCTAGCCTGGTGGCCAGATCTGCAGTCAGTGACAGAACGAGTAGGCCCAAAGCGCAAAGGCCGGGATATTCCCGGCGGCGCCCGGTTGCTAATTGGTACAACAGCGCTGCTTCACCAGCTTGGCGACAGGGAGTTAAGTTTTTGCGTGATTGATGAGCAGCACAAATTTTCAGTAGGTCAGCGCGAGCAGTTGCTGGCGAACGGGACACACTTGCTCGAAGTAACTGCGACCCCAATACCGAGGACGCAGGCATTGATTGAATATGGCAGCACACCGGTGTCACGGCTTGATGCGCACACCGGGAAAAACATCGTCACCAGGTTGTTCCGGAAGAACGATCGCGCGGCAGTGTTTCAGGGGGTGAGAGAAAGTCTTGAGCGCGACGAGCGTGTTTTGGTGGTTTACCCACTCAAAGAGGAGACAACCAGTGAAGCGCAGGTCTGCACCGGCGATCTCCAAAGCGTAGAGGAGGGGCTGGTTCGCTGGCGCAAGGCGCTGCCAGACGTGGCCATAGACTGCGTTCACGCCGGCATGCGCGATGCAGAAAAAGACGCAGCGATGAAGCGCTTCCGAAACGGTGAGGTCCAAGTGCTGTTATCGACCTCAATCGTTGAGACCGGCCTGAATATCCGCAACCTGATGCGAGTTATTGTAGTGAACGCCGAGCGCCATGGGTTGACGGCCCTGCACCAGATCAGGGGGCGGGTAGCGCGATACGGGGGTACTGGATACTGCGACCTGCTGCCCAGCGAGGTGGTAGGCCAGCCCTCTCTTAATCGATTGCAGGTGCTGGTAGAAACCACAGACGGGTATGAGGTCGCGCGCCGAGATATGCAGCTGCGCGGCGCAGGAGACCTTCAGAAAGAAGCGTCCGCGCAGTCTGGCGCTACGCCAAGTGTTATATACGGCAATACGGTCCACATGAAGTATCTTGAGGAAATGCACGACGCCCAGGTGGCTGCCTCGAAATGAGGCCTTGCGCACATCAACTCTCGTTCAGTGGATGATCGTATGGCCTGAAGAGAGCTTTCAGCCGCCAGGGTAGGGCTGTGTAGAGCGGGAGTGCGGAGATATTTCAAACTGAAGGAGGGTGTAAATAATTCTGTGTAACCGCCGGGGGGTTAAACGTAATCGCAAATACGATCCTCGAACTCGATCATAAACCGGTTTAGCGCAGCCTTCCAATTCCGGATTGGCATCGTCCATTTCTT
>JBFKDP010000253.1:0-6021 GCA_041619575.1 Litorivivens sp. | reverse complement strand
CCCCGCCAACAGTCGCAACAGCGTTGATTTTCCCGAGCCTACGCCGCCCAAAATCGCCACGCGGGCCCCGGCAGAAAATTCCAAATAGGCAATATTGGCTTGCAGTATTGGTGACTCTGGATAGGAAAATCTGACCCTATCCAGCTGAATACTTTCGGGGCTGGAGTCGGTCAACAGCAACTCCTGATCGGCGCCACGCTCAGTCGTCAGATCCAATACCGCACTGACCATGCCCAGCGATTGCGAGACTCGCTGCCACTGCGCCAGCTGCTGTACAGCTTGTGCGATTGGCCCGATCACTCGCCCCCCCAAAATACTGCATGCGATCAGGCCACCCATCGTCAAATTACCATCCGCAATCTGAGAAACCCCAACAACCAGCGCTCCCACATAGGCCGCCATCGAAAGCGAGCCCGTCGTAACCGTTGCAAAAGAACTGATCGCCTTGCTTTTCAGGGAATACATTGCAACGGAATTAGTAATTTCAGACCACTGCGCTGACGCCCGCCACCCTGCATTACTAGCTCGCAGCGACTCCATTCCTCTAATTGAGTCTACCAGCAGCCCATCACGCTCATTGCTGCGCTGCAGCTGTTCTCGCAAAAGGCGTCGCAACCGTGCCTGGGTTACCCACCCCAGCAGCGCAGCCAGAGGCAGCAGCAAAAGGTAAACCACGCCTACTTTTCCGCCGATCACAAAAATCAGCGCGATAAATAAAAGCGCAAACGGCATGTCTACAATTGAAAAAACGACGGCTGAGCTGAAAAACTGACGTACAGCGTCCAAACCATTAACTTGCGCTGACAACGTACCCAAGCTGCGCGGCCGGGTATCCAGACGCAAATTGATCAGGTGATTAAACACCTTGGCAGATACTGCTTTATCGACGTCGGCCGACAGGCTATCAACGATTCTTGCCCGAGTACTTTTGAGAAACCAATCCAACGAAATGACAATAGCCATCCCGGCAACCAAGGTCCAAAGCGTAGCGTACGACAGTGTAGGCACAACCCGGTCGTAAACCTGCATAGCAAACAACGACGTCGAAACGGCTAGCAAATTAACCATGACTGTCGCCATAACCACATCAAGCAGCCACCGACGGCTCTTGAACATTTCACTCAATACAAGTCGTGATGCCTTGTTATTGGCCAGTGAAAGAAAGGAGACACCGCCGCGCGCTTGGGAAACAACTTTAATCCACAGAACCAAGCCATCATCGAGCTCATCTGCGGCGACATTTTCTATCTCACCCGCCGAATTTAGCAGCGACACCTGATCATTTTCACCCGCCTCAACCAATAGCCACTCGTCATTGCGAGAAATCAGAGCGGGCAGATGCCGCCGATCAAATCGACTCCACCGAAATTGCGCTGCCTGCACATTGGTCAGTTGCAGCTCATTGAGTACCCGCGTCAATTTTCTGGCGGGCGGCTCATCCGCCATTGCCAACTCAGCGCTTTCACACGCGGCGACAAATTCACCACGCGCCACAGCAACTCCCTGCTTTTCGAAAAACCGAATCAGCAATTCTGCCGGCAACTCAGCACCCGCTAATTGCGGTGAACTATCATTCACCATTGCATGGTCATTCATTCAAATCCAACCCGGCCAGTATGTCCAGTTGACCTGACAGCGTGGCTAGCCGCAGTGACATTTCCCACCATTCCTGCTGCGCGCTTGCCAGCTGTCGCCTCTGGTCAGTTAATTCTCGCTGCATATTCAAGACATCCATCCAGGATTTTCTTCCAAGCTCGTACTGGCGCAAATAGGACTGCGTTGTATTCTCTACAGCGCGCACAGATTCCTTTAATATGGCAATATTGACCTCAGCCGAATTTTTGAAGAGGGCAATGGCTTCAACACGCGTTTGAATTTCCTGTTCCGTGGCCCGGCTTTCATCCAGCGCAGCATAATATTCCTGCATCGCTTCGCCAGCTCGATTTTTTACGGCCTGACCCAACCCTTCGATTGACATATCAAAAACCAAGGCCACGCGCGTTTCATCGCGGTCGACAAAACCATCGCCAAAACTCCTGTCCGCTCGCAGTGACAGACTGGGGTAAGCCGACTTCTTGACTGACTCAGCACGGCGCCTTGCAGCCTCAGCCTGCGACTTCAAACGACGAACCGTAATATCGTTTGCTACAATACTATCGATCAGCTCGTCATCATTCTCTGGCAATTCCGCCCATTCAGCTCTCAGTCGCGGGTACTGTTCAATCGCCGTCTGCGTAAACTTATACAACTCCAGTTTTTTTTGCTCCAGCTCCCTGAGTGCCTGTTGATATCTCGCTTTGCTCTGGGAAAGCCTTGAAAGCGCCAGTGCCGTATCCGCAGTTGACGCAAGGCCCCCTTTGTCTCTTCGCAGAACTTGATAGTAGAGCTCACGGTGCTCACCCACGTCTTTATCCAGAATCCTCCTGCGCTCATCCGCGTAATAAACACCGGTGTATAGAACAGCAACTTGCTCGATCAACGAACGCTGCTGTGCGCGTAAAACAAGCACTTGGCTGTCGTAACGAGATTTCGCTTCATCAATACCTGCACTGATGCGACCAAACGTATATAAAGGCTGTTGCACTCGAATCAGCGACTGCTCCTGATCATCATCTCTGCTCGTTGCCTGGGCAGACACAGAAGGCAATCGGCTTGCCTTGGCCGTCTTCACTCCGAAATCACGAGCATCCACGCGGGCGCGTTCGGCACTCAGGCGCGGAAAATTTATCATCGCTGCACGCAGCGCCTCGATAAACGCGTGATCCGCGCCTCCACGCAAAACGACGGCATCCGGCCCGAAGTCAGACTGCGCCTTTTCCTCAATTGCATTTTTTTCTCTTAGCCGGCTTAGGCGCGACGGCTTAATCACCGACGAAGCTAGTGCTCCGTCCAGCACATCAGGCGCTTCTTGCGGAGCAACCTGAAACTGCTCAGCCGTCACGGCAAATCCCTCAACAGCCCACAACAGCATGATGGCTGGCACGATAGCGATCCGACGACTGCTACACATATTTACCGGCCCCTATTGCATTGCCTGAGTCGGCAGTCGAGGATTTAACGTCAGGCATCATATCGCCTGCTTGCGACGGCCCCGCGGGGCGGCGCACAGGTTTTGCGCGGATCTCTTCCGCTCGCTCCGTGTCGCCCAAGAGCTCGTAAGCCTGCACCAGGTCGTCCCGCCACTCTTTTTTCCAGGGACAGCGCTTGAAACCCTTCTCCATCAGCGACACGCCATCGGACAAATATCCCTTTCTCGCATATACCAGGCCCAACATAAAATTAGCAGAGGCATGGTCAGGGATATGGTGGAGCATCTTTTTAAAGGAAAGCTCTGCATCATCCAGACGGTCATCCCGATAGGCGTCCACCCCTCCAGTTAACAGACCCGGCTCAGGCAGGGTTATCACATCCTTTATCGGGTCAGGCTCGATCCGTGCATTAGTGCCCTTGATTAAAGGCCCAAGGTAGGCCTTGTAACGCTCCCACTTGGCTTTGGACGTCTTGTAGAGTGGCTGGCGAACCTGCCAAACGCTAGCGGTCTTCACCGGCCGGTCAAGTTCATTGAAAGCCAGCACCTCTTCCTCCCACTCGACGCCGATATAATCGAGCATACGCCGAGCGTTGCCTTCCAGGTCCTCAATGAGGTCTTCGTATTGCACTTCGAGTATTTCGCCCGGAAAAACCGAATGCCAGTGGTGCATCAACAGATTGTGGTCCGCCAGCTGCTCGCCGATAGCGGTCAGATCGTACGCAAAGCCCATACCCCCATGTTTGGCCTGGTAGTCCGTAAAATAATTACTGACAGCAATATCCCGCGGATCGCGACGCACGGAAATAATCCGTGCATTGGGAAACAGAAATTTGATCAGGCCAATATGCTCAAAATTGTGCGGCAACTTATCGACGATATGGCTGGCTGAAGGTTCGCACTCACGCAACTCTTCCAAAACGCGATTGGCAAAGCCCTCGGTCACGTAGGGCGTCAAATCATCCACACAGTCAGGGTAGCGGCGCCCCGAGCCAGTGTGGCGCTCCCAGCGGTTGATGCCGGCAATCAACTGGGGGATTACGCCCAGCTCACCCGCTCCATGAATACTGGAATGGCCAGACAATATCTGTTCTACCAGCGTAGTCCCTGAACGCGGCATACCCACCACGTACACCGGCAGAGTACTGTCCACACCACATTCTGGCCGATGTTTGTAAAGCTCAGGACCGAAACAGTAGCGGATACGGGCACAGTCATTGCGATGTTGTTCCGGCGAATAGGCCAAAAAGCGGCCACTGGCCTTATTCGCTCGCGTGGCGCAGTCAAAGGCGCGGGCGTAGTCTTTCTTTTTTTCCCATGCCGCCGCCAGCTGAAACAAGATGCCGGTGCGTACGCTGCCTTCCAGGCTGGGCCGGTTCGCCGCCTGCTCCAGCTTTTCCAGCGTTGCGTCATCATCGGGGAACTGCCGGGCGTTGATGAGCGCGCTGTAGCCCTTGACCGGATCAAGCTTTTTGACGCGCTCGAAACATTCCACGGCCCTGTCAATATCGCCCTGCTGGAGGTATTGCTGTCCCAGACCCTGGAGAGAAGGCAGAAAATCCGGCGCCTCATTCAGCACCTGAGTGTAAAGTTCCAGCGATCGCGCAAAGTGCCCTTCGTTGCGCTCCACCATTGCCAACGCATCAAGCGCCTGCAGACGGTGGAGTTGCGGGGTTTCTGTGTCAGACTCCGCCAACTCAAGCGCCTTTTCGGCGTGCTCCCGGGCCAGAGCCGCATACTGGTGGGCACAGATATCCACTAACTTGGTGCGCAGCGCAATACTGCCGGGCTCTCGTTGGATATGACGACGCAGCATCTGCACCGCCTGACCGGCCAGCCCCTGAAGACGCAGCAATTCGGCCAATTGAAGCGTTAGCGCAAGCGATTCCGGGTAGTCCCCGGTATATTTCTTCAGCAAATCGGTGGCGCTGGCATGGTCATCCACCTCGGCCAGCACGCCGGCGCACAGGCCAACCCAGCTTAAAAACTCCGTCTCCGGCAAGTCTTTTTCACGCAGCTCAAGCCAGTCTTCCGCACGCGCCCACTCACCGGCTTTTATCCACAACATCAGCTGCTGGCCAATGCCTTGCTCGCGGTATTGCGCGTAAAGAAAATCGGGTAATTCGGGCTGGTGCGCCAGCAACGCACCCAGCACAGTATCCAAGCGTGATTGCAGGTCACTCAGGTGCCCCAGTGACAAACCCAATCGGATTACAAAGAGCTGCAGGGGTAGCCGCTGTGGCAACTGCTCGACCGCACGATTTGCCAGCTCGAACGCAGTAACTTCATCCCCTTGCAAGAAATGACACTGGGCCAGGCGCGCGAGCGCCATGCCATGAGCCGAGTCTTCCGCCAGAACCTCACTCAGAATTTGCTGGGCATCGAGCAACTCCCCCCGGGCGATATGGAGCGCGGCAAGATCGGTTCGAGCGGCGCTATCCAATGTCAAGCGCACCCTGCCAATCATCGCCAGCGTCTGCTCCAGCAGAGCTCCCATACCCAGATGACACTGCGCAAGACCCAACAAGGGCAATAGCTCCGGGTGGGCAGCAAGGTCGCATTCGCTACAATAGTCAACTATCGCCTGAAATTGCTGGTGATCGGCATACCGCCTGAGCAGATCAAGATTTACTGTACTGATCACGCCTGACAACTCTTTTCACACACTGCGGGGAAGCTTCCTTTTAGGATTCGTAGAGGGGCCATTAGACTGGAGTAATCTCAACGAAGCAAGCAGGGCCTCACCCGCATCATCACCCATACGCGCCATGTCCACTCAAGCATGAAACGCCATAGCTCACCGCACGTTAGATAAACTAGCCAGATCAAGTAAACAGGGGCCAGCCCCTATAACTTGCGCGATAACCCTGCAGTAGCCCCCCTAGACTGCGAACTGCGTAGACATAATGGTCGCGGGTACCGCATTGGTGTAGGTCAATGACACAGAGCTAATTCCGCTAATGCCTTGAATTGAAGTCCACAATTGAGTCCCT
>JBFKDP010000252.1:0-6054 GCA_041619575.1 Litorivivens sp. | reverse complement strand
GGGTCGCAATTTATCCCTTGAAGTAAAACAGTTTGGTTTAACAGGGTGACTCCCGAGGCACGCAGGGCGGCCAAACGCTTGCTGAAGGTCGAGTCTACCTCGTTGGGGTGATTACAGTGAGTGACAAAGACGGTGTTCAGTCGGTGATTGCTCAGGGCGGCAACGCACGCCGGGCTGAGGCGGTCCGGCAGCACAACCGGCAGCCGGCTGTGGATCCTCAGCGTATTAATATGGGGTATATCGCTGATAGTAAGTGCTAACTCGCTAAGACGCTTGTCGCTGACGGCGAGAGGGTCGCCACCGCTTAGGATGACTTCGTGGATATCGGGGCGCTCGGCAATATAGTCGATGGCACGGCTCCAGTCTGTTCGCGATGGCTGGTTCTCTTCATAGGGGAAGTGCCTGCGGAAGCAATAGCGACAATGGATGGCGCAGGCAGGGCTGGTGATGAGCAGCACCCTGCCGTGATACTTGTGGATCAGGCCCGGTACCGGGTTTGATGCGGCTTCCTCCAGCGGATCAAGACTGTAGCCCGGAGCAATATCTTCTTCCTGGGCTTGCGGCAACACCTGCAATAGCAAGGGGTCGTGCCAGTTGCCTGGCTCCATGCGGGCGACAAAGGCCTGAGGCACTCGCAGCGGGAAGCTGGAATCGTGCGCAAGGGCGTAGGGTGCTTCGGCCGGATTGAGATCAAGCGCCTGCAGCAGCGTGTCCAGCGAGCGAAATGCGCCGGAAAGTTGTTGTTGCCAGGTTTCAGTCTGCCATTGTGGCTGGCTAAGCGGTATCATTGGCGCCTTTCTAAATTGAGTAATGCTTGAGGATAATTATGGCGAGCTATTCTACCAGCGAATTCCGTTCTGGATTGAAAGTAATGCTGGAAGGCGATCCCTGCTCCATTCTGGACAATGAATTTGTGAAGCCGGGCAAGGGTCAGGCTTTTAACCGGGTAAAGCTGCGTAACCTGAAATCGGGTCGTGTGTGGGAGCGTACCTTTAAATCTGGCGAGTCGCTGGAAGGTGCGGACGTGATGGATACTGACATGGAGTATCTCTACAACGACGGCGAGTTTTACTACTTTATGGAGCCGGATACCTTCGAGCAACATCAAGCCGATGTCGCGATCGTTGGCGATGCCGCCCAGTGGCTGAAAGAGCAAGACCTTGCCACGGTGACGCTCTATAACGGCGCCCCGCTGGCTGTTCAGCCCGCCAACTTTGTTGAGCTGGAAATAGTTGAGACGGATCCCGGGTTGAAAGGCGATACTGCCCAAGGGGGCAACAAGCCCGCCAAGCTCAGCACGGGCGCTGTGGTGAAAGTGCCGCTGTTCCTCAGTGAGGGCGAGGTTATCCGTGTGGATACCCGCACCGGCGAATACCAGAATCGCGTTCGCTAAACCGCGGTGAACTGGGAACCTTCCGCAGCGCTTCCGGCGCTGCGTGCTCGCGCAGACCTGCTTGCCCAGCTGCGCGATTTTTTTAGCCAGCGCAATGTACTAGAAGTCGAAACCCCTCTGCTGGCGTCCGCACCGGTAACTGACCCTAATATCGAGGCCTACTCGCTGGCCCAGGCGCCCCTGTACCTGCAGACCTCACCAGAATATGCAATGAAGCGCTTGCTGGCGGCAGAAAGTGGGCCTATCTATCAGATTTGCAAAGCTTTTCGCCGGGGCGAGTCGGGCTCCAGACACAACCCCGAGTTCAGTATGCTGGAATGGTACCGCCCGGGTTTCGATTTGCAGCAATTAATGGCAGAGGTGGCAGAGCTGCTGATAGCGGTGCTCGGCCCCCGTCCCCTCAGGTTTACCCGTTACAGCGACTTGTTTCAGGAAGTGTTGGCACTGGATATCCACACCTGCAGTGACGCCGAGCTATGCCATCGCGCGCAGCAGGCCCACGGTATAGATGCCAGTGCTTTGGATCGGGACAGTGCTCTCGATCTCTTGTTCAGTCATGATATCGAACCGGGGCTGGGCCGGACTGACTACTGTTTTGTTGAGAACTTTCCCGCCTCACAGGCTGCATTGGCGCGACTGGGCACCGACGAGGCGGGTCGCTCGGTGGCGCGCCGATTTGAGGTTTTTATTAATGGTCTGGAGTTGGCCAATGGATATCATGAGCTGACCGATCCTGATGAACAGGCGCAGCGATTCGCTCGCGACTGTCATCTTCGCCGTGAGCGGGGCCAAGAAGTACCGCCCCAGGATGCCAGATTATTGGCTGCGATGCAGGCAGGTTTGCCCGACTGTAGCGGGGTTGCCTTGGGCCTCGATCGCTTGCTGATGCTGAAATTAGGGCGGCACAGCCTCGCTGAAGTGCTGGCCTTTCCCGCCGAACGGATTTAGGCCAGGCTGGCAGCTCCTGTATAGCGCAAATACCAGAACCAGGCCGCCTCAGCTGCTAGCAGTATGAGCCTCCATCAGGCGTCGCTGTTAGGCGCTATCGTCCCAAGAGCTTCGCCCATGCGCGTTTCGGTGCCAGCATTAAAGGCCGACAGCCATTCCATCGCATTCTCGCCAAACAACAGAATCACTGTAGAACCGAGTTTAAAACGGCCCATCTCCTCACCTTTTTTCAACGCCACCGTTTGGACGTTGTCGAAGCGCTGACTTTGCACGGTTTTGGGGGGCGGTGCGACCTGCCCGCCCCAGACGGTCTCTATACCGGCGACGATCATTGCGCCCACCAGAATCATGGCCATTGGTCCCACGGGTGTTTCAAACACGCAGACTAGCCGCTCGTTGCGCGCAAAGAGGTTGTCGACATTTTCGGCGGTAGTCTGGTTGACTGAAAACAGCTGTCCGGGGATGTAGTGGGTGGCAATCAGCTTGCCGTCCACCGGCATGTGGACACGGTGATAGTCTTTTGGCGAGAGGTAGACCGTTGCAAATTTGCCGTTGCGGTAGGGGAGTGCATCTTCGTTGTTGCCCACCAGTGTGGCGAGAGAGTATTCGTGCCCTTTGGCTTGAAAAATGCGCCCGTCACAAATATCGCCCAGTTGGCTGATGGCGCCGTCGGCGGGGCAGGCAATCACATTGGGGTCATTGGCAATTTCGCGGGCGCCGGGCTTGAGTTCGCGGGTAAAAAAACTATTAAAGTTTTCGTAGTCGCGGTGATCCTCGTACAGGGCTTCGCTCATGTCCACGCCGTACTGCTTGATAAAGCGTTCGATGAGCAAATTCTTGAGCCAGAAAATTCTGGTTTGCGCCAGTTTGCCGACAAGTCGCGACAGCAGGTGCTGGGGAAGGAGGTACTGCATAATGATAAAGAGGATTTTCAACGCTTCATTCCTGTTTGCTAAGTGCGGCGCGCGCCATCAGGGTTCGCTGCCGGTTTTGATCGGGGTGTCTTCCCGGTTGCCCCATTCTGACCAGGAGCCGTGGTAGCCCTTGATATTGGGATAGCCAAGAATTTTCATGGCCAGATAGGTCAGCCCGGAGCGGTGGTGAGTCTGGCAATGGGTGATGATAGTTTTGTCCTGACTGAGCCCTAATTCATTCAATCGGGCCTGCAGGGCGTCAAGGTCGATCAGGCGCAACTGGCGGTTACGGTCCATCAGTTCCAGCCAGTCAATATTGATGGCGCCCGGGATATGACCGCCGCGTTTGGCGACGGTCTTTTCGCCGCTGTATTCCTGGGGAGAGCGCGCGTCCCAAATGGCCTGGTCGTCGTCTTCAATGGCATCGAGCACATCCACCGCTTCGGCGATAACGGACTCATTCCAACTCCCGCAAAATTCACTAGCTGCATTGGTGGGCAACTCGGTGCTTACTGGCAGCCCGCTGGCCAGCCAGGCTTGCAGACCTCCGTTGATATAGCTGTACCGAGTATGCCCGAGAACATCGAGGGTCCAGATCAATCTCCCGGCCCAGCCACCGCCCTCGTCGTCGTAGACCACGACATGCTTATTTTTGGCGAGCCCGGCAGCGGAGAACAACGCGTCTAGGCGACGCTTGTCCGGAATTTTCCCGGGGGCCGGTTTCTCGCCGCATTGCAATTCTGCCGGGGGAATGTGAACTGCTCCGGGGACATGGTGAGTTTTGTAGTTGTCTGCTGAGCACACATCGATGATCAGCAATTGCTCGCTGCCGAGTGCTGGCGCAAGCTCTTCCGGTTCTATTAACAAAGGGAGTACAGGTGACTCTGCCATGGGGCCCTCCAATGCTGGGGCGTGAATTGTAACGTCTGTTGGCCGAGGCTGACAGGGTGCAGTGGCTCTTGCAAGGGGCGTTTCACTCGCCGATTTCAGCCATAATCTGGCGGTAGCTGTTCATGCGTTCCGGAAAGATATCGCCTGATTCCAAGGCTGCCAGCAATGCGCAACCCGGCTCGGTTTGGTGTCGGCAATCGCGAAACCGGCAGCGATCCATATAGGGCTGAAATTCTCGAAAGCCCCGGTTAACGTCGGCTCTGCTCATATTCTGTACGCCAAATTCCCGGATGCCCGGCGAGTCGATCAGGTCGCCGCCTTCGGGGAAGTGGTAGAGCTTGGCGGTTGTGGTTGTGTGGCGTCCTTTGACGCTGGCTTCTGAAAGGGCGCCGACGGCCGTATTGGCTTCGGGCAGCAGGCTGTTGACCAGCGAGGATTTGCCAACGCCGGACTGACCGACAAAAATGCTGGTGCGCTCGCGCAAGGCCGCCTGCAATGCCGCCAGCCCTTCGCCGTTTTTGCTAGATACCCGCAGGACGGGGTAGCCGATTGTGCGATAGCGTGTTAGCAAGTCATCAAGTTCTGCCGAGGTGTCGATGTCGGCTTTATTGTGGACAAGCAGAGCATCGATGTTGTGTGACGCGGTAGCAATCAGGTAGCGGTCAATCAGGTTGGCAAAGGCCTGCGGCTCGGGGGCGATCACCACCAAAGCCTGGTCAATGTTGGCGGCAACAGGGCGCGGCTGCCCGTTGCTGTCCGGGCGGGTGAGCACCGAGCGGCGCTCCTCTACCGCGACCACTACCCCACTGTCGTCGCCGCGCTGCCAGATTACGCGATCACCAGCGATAAGGTTTTCCAGATTGGCGCGCAGGTGGCAGCGAACAATTTCGCCGTCGTGGGCTTCAACGTTCAGCTGTCGCCCGAAATGCTCTATGACCAGGCCGGTCTGCTCCGCACCAAGGGTGCTGTCATCCTGTGCTGCGGCAGCAGCGTCCTGAGCGCGATCCTTGCGATCCTGTCGCTGTGACTCAATGCGCCGTCGTTGCTGCTTGCTGATTCTGCGCTTGGCCATATGCCGCCCGGTTTGAAAGTGAGCGCTATTATCGCGCAGTGCATTTGCTACAATCCAGCCTTGATTACGAGGCGGAGCACTATGGCAAAAGAAAACAACCTGATCTGGATTGATCTGGAAATGACCGGGCTGGACACCCAGAATGACCGGATAATCGAAATTGCGACGATTGTGACCGACGCCGACCTGAATATTTTGGCCGAAGGGCCTATGGTGGCCATTCATCAGCCCGCCGAGGTGATGGCCGGAATGGATGACTGGAATACCCGCCAGCACGGCAAGTCCGGACTGACCGATCGCGTCTTGAAAAGTGAGTTTAGCTGCGCTGATGCGGAGCAGATGACACTCACCTTTTTGAAGGAGTTTGTACCCGCGGGGGCGTCGCCAATGTGCGGCAACAGTATCTGTCAGGACCGTCGTTTTATGGCGCGAGAAATGCCGGAGCTGGAAAAGTTTTTTCATTACCGCAATCTCGACGTCAGTACCCTCAAAGAGCTGGTGCGTCGTTGGCGTCCTGAGCTGATGTCTGGTCTGAAAAAGCAGGGCTCGCATCTGGCGATGGATGATATTCGCGACTCCATCAATGAACTGATTTACTATCGGGAGCATTTTATCCGCATGGCTTGAGTCCAGACCTAGCGACAATTTGCCGCATTCCGCTTTCCACCAAAGTCCTTAATATGCCGCCTCATACATTGTGAGGTGGAGTAAGGTGTAGTGGTAGCTCAATGGACTGAATCCCGTTGGTTTTGTTTTGTCAGGCGACCGGTGCTGCTGATGGCGGCCTCGCTAGTCACTGCTCAGGTGCATGGGCAGGGCCTCGGGCAGGACCTGGG